>JACVCT010000146.1 GCA_016741895.1 Gemmatimonadaceae bacterium
CCACTCTACAAAGCGCCACTGCCTCGCCGACACCGCATACTGCGAATCCCGGCGACTCGGAAACGTGTCGTCAGGCAGCAGACCGGCGAAGGGCGCCACGAAGCCCTCGTGCCATCGCGCGTCCAGCGAGGCTTCGAGAACTGTGCCTCGTGCCCTCAGCAACTGCACGCCGTACCAGAGCCCGCGATGCGCAAACTGGTGATAGTTCTCGCCCTCGTACCAGGTACCGTCCTCCTGCAGCCCGGTGCGGAAGTGCATGAGCAAACCATCGGGCGCGGCGAGACGCGCGGCCACGGCTTCGTGGCGCGCCAGCAGGGTCCAGGCGCTGAGCACGGCGACCTCGTTCCACACCTGGCGATTGGAGCGCCCCTCGTGATACGACGCGATGCGCTCGCTCGACGGCATGAGCAATCCTTCGCGCACGATGTCGCCAACCGGCGTGGGCGCCACGGCCTCGAGCAGGTCGAGTGCATGGCAGAGATTCAGCAGCCAGATGGACTCGAGATAGGTGCTGAAGAAGAGCCGGGTGGGGCCAAGCACATTGTCCTGATCCGGCCACTCTGCGTAGCGCGCCGCATACGCGCCGAGAATGGACTCGGCCACGACCCGCGCGGCGTCGTCACCACGCAGCGCGGCCAGGGCAGCCGCATGCACGGCACGCTCCGCCAGCCAGAGATGCGCGTTCATGGCCCACCAGCGATCATGGTCGTGCCCCACGAAGTCACCGTGTCCAACGGGACAGGAATGCGTGTCGGGACGCCAGAAGTCGAAGTCCAGATAGCGGCCGCAGTGCGGGCAGCGTCCGCCCTGTCGCGTCAGTCGCGCCTTGTATTGCGGTACGGGCGCACCGTGCTGCAGCACCACTGTTTTCAGTGGCAGCAGCTCCTGCTGCAACGCATCGGCCAGAGTGGCCCATGCTCCACCCGGCTCCACCGCCGCGCGGCGCGTGGCGAGATCAACGGGGAGCAGGCGCAGCGGGGTGAACGGCATGCTGGAGGAATTCATGGCGTACGATACCACTGGGACACGAAGGCGAGTTCACCGCGCAGATCCATCACCACGCCGCCCAGCCGCCGCGACAGGCCCTGCACGCCACGCGCGTGATACAACCAGGCCACGGGCTGTTCAGCCATGAGGATGGAGTCCACCATCTGCCACGCGCGCCGCTGCGTCTCACCCTCGCTGCGGCGCGCCTCGCGAATGGCCGCCGTGAGCGCGGGCTGATGAAAGCCGCTGTAGTCGAGGGCCCCGCCGGCCTGTTCACCATCGAACATGGCGACGAGATACCCGAGCCCGATGTCCCCCGGAATGCCGGCCAGCGCGAGATCAAAGGTCTTGCGGCTCCCGCGCACGGAGGACAGGAACGATGCGAGTTCCATGACGCGCAGTTCGAGACGCACCCCGATGGCTTCGAGGTCGGCCTGCACCAACTGTTCAATGGCCATGTCACCACTGCCCACGGTCAGCAACTCCACGCGCAGCGGCTGACCGCTGCGATGCCGCAGCTGTCCCGGGGCCGGACGTCGCCATCCCGCGGCATCGAGCAGGCGTTCGGCTGCCACGCGCCGTTCCGTCTCGGATGGCTCGGGAGCAGGCGCCGGCGCCATGGGCAGGCCGGGTGGCAGGGCACTCGAGGCGGGTGTGCCGAATCCCGCCACAGCCGCCTCCACAATGCGTGTGCGGTTGAGTGCCAGCGAGAAGGCGCGGCGCACACGGGCGTCATCGAACGGAGCGCGTGTGCTGTTGAATACCAGCGTGTTGCTGAACAGCACCGGCGGCGAAATCAGACGCAACGCGGAGTCCCGTGTGACCAGCGACGCCATGGCTGGCGACACACCGGCCACATCGAGATCGCCGCTCACCAGCCCCGCAAACTTGGTCGTGGCTTCGTCCACCACGGCAATGACCAGGCCGGCCATGCGCGGCGGTCCACCCATGGACAGCGGGAAATCGACGTTGCGCAGGAAGCGCCACTGACGCCCCGCCACACGCGCGGCGAAGCGAAAGGGGCCATTGCCAACCGGTGAGGTGGCAAAGTGGCTCTGCCGCCAGCGTGCGCGTGGCACACTGTCCAGCAGGTGCCTCGGAGCCAGGGGCAATTCGGCCAGCACGATGGGAAGACGCGGCTGCGGCGAGGCAAAGGTCAGGCGCACACGATTTGTGCCCAGCGTGTCCGCCGCCTGCAACGCGGCGAGATCGGCCCGGCGCGGCGAGCCGACGGTCGAGTCCTGCACGGCGCGCAGGGTGAAGACCACGTCGCTCGCGGTGGTTGGCACGCCATCGTGCCAGCGCAGCGTGGAATCGAGCGTGAGGGTGAGCGCTGTCCGATCGGCCGACCACTCCCACGTGCGCGCGAAGTACGGCAGCGGCTGCAGCAGGGAGTCCAATCGCACGAGAGTGACAAAAAGCGCATGGCGATGCAGCTGCCGCGTGAGCGGATGCACCGTGACCAGCGGATGCCCGGACTCGAGATCACTGCCCGAGGCCATGACCACGAGCGAGTCGCGCGGCAGCGCAGTGGCCGCCGAGGAACGGTCGGCGGCGGGCCGGCAGGCAGACACCAACAGCAGGCCGGCAAGCGCCCACGCGCCCGCGCGGGACACGGGATCCGACTTGAGGCTTCGTGTCGCGGCGCGCATCATCCGCTGGTGCTCCATCTCTCCCGGCGTCTGTTCGACGCGTGCATCCTGCTCTGGCTCGTCACCACACTCACGTTTGCGCTGATTCATCTGGCGCCGGGAGATCCGGCGACGCTGCTGGTGGCCCCCACGGCGAGCGCCGAGGAAGCGGCCGCGTTGCGTCGTACGCTGGGGCTCGACGCGCCGTGGCCGGTGCAATATGCGCGCTGGCTGGGCAGTGTGCTGCAGGGGGATCTGGGCATGAGCCTCACCCGCTCGCGTCCCGTACGTGAGGTCATTGCCGATGCACTGCCGATCTCACTGTTTCTTGGCGGTGTGTCCCTGTTGTTCAGCTTTGTGGTCGGGACGGCCCTTGGGCTCTGGCAGGCCTTGCGCGCGACACGACGGCTCGACACGGCCCTCACCATGCTCAGCACCACGCTGTATGCCGCGCCCAGCTTCTGGCTGGCGCTGGCCCTGGTGGCGCTGTTCACCACCGGCGCGGTGCAATTGGGATTCCCCGAGTGGCTGCGTCTGCCGGCCTTCGGCATGCAGAGTCCCTCGCTGGATCCGACCGTGGCGCACTGGGGAGACCGCTGGCGGCATGCCGTACTGCCGCTGCTGGTGTTGAGCCTGCCCGGCGCGGCGGGCGTGCTGCGCTTTGCGCGTCAGAGCGCGCGCGATGCGGCAGCGCAGCCGCATGTCGTGTCGGCGGAGGCGCGCGGCCTTCCCGCGTCGCGTGTGGCCCTCTGGCACGTGCTGCGGAACGCCCTCACTCCGCTGGTGGTGCTGGCCGGACTCATGCTGCCGGGCGTCATTGCCGGTTCGGTGTTCGTGGAACAGGTCTTTGCGTGGCCGGGCCTCGGCCGCACCATGCTCGAGGCCATCGCCTCACGTGACTATCCGGTGGTGCTCGGCCTCACGCTGGTGTATGCGGCGACCGTCATTGTCGCCAACCTGCTCGCGGACCTGCTGCTGTGGTGGCTGGATCCGAGGCGGCGCGGCACATGACTCTTCCCAGGACGCTCACCATGAGGCCAGGCAGCGTGCGGTACGCCGGCATGCCGTTCGCGGCGCGAGTGGCGCTGGCCACACTCGGTGGCATGGTGTGCGCGGCTCTGCTGGTGCCGTGGTTGGCCAGCGAGGGCGCGCGCGACATCGGCGACGTGCTGTCCACGCGTCTCACACCGCCCCTGTCGTTCGATGGTCGTGGGCAGTGGCATCTGCTGGGCACCGATGCCTTCGGCCGCGATCTCGCCGTCCGGCTCTGGGAAGGCGCCCGCATTTCACTGGGGGTCGGCGTGAGTGGCAGCCTGCTCTCGGGGGCGCTGGGCATTCTAGTGGGCGCCGTCGCGGGCTGGTGGGGCGGCTTGGCGGATCGGGTCATCACGGCGCTTGGCGACGCCCTGCTGGCTGTGCCGCGTCTCGTGCTGCTGTTGGTGATTGCCGCACTGTGGGGGCCGGGCCTTGGCGTGGTCATCACGGTGCTTGCGCTGACGGGCTGGATGTCGGTGATGCGCCTCGTCCGCGCTGACGTGCAGGGAGTGCGTGTGCTGCCCTATGTGGAAGGCGCGCAGGCCCTGGGTGTTCCGCCACGGCGTGTGCTCTGGCGGCACGTGCTGCCCAACGCACTGGGCAGTGCGGCCGTGGCCATCACCCTTGGCACCGGCAACGCGATTCTGCTGGAGAGTGGCCTGTCGTTTCTTGGTCTCGGCGTGCAGCCGCCCGCCGCGAGTTGGGGCAACATGATTGCCGGGGGGCGTGAGTGGCTGCTCGTGGCCCCGTGGATTGCGCTCCTTCCCGGTGCCCTGCTCATCATCACGGTCGTGGCGGTGACGGTGCTGGGAGAGTCGTGGGGTCAGGAGCGCGGCGCACGCGCACCGTGAGCACTTCGCGCGGCCCGGCGTCGAGCAGCACCTGGCCGTGGCTCACATACGTGTCGCCGATTGGCGTTTCGTCGAGGCGACAGGGTGTCACCAGCCAGGGTCCAGAGTCCGGGAGACGCCACGCACCCGTGGCCTGACGTGTCGTGAGATTGACCGCACGCAGCAGCACGGCATGCGGGTCGCGCGCTGAAAGGGTGACGGCGCTCTGCTCGAACGCCTCACCGGAGAGTGCCACACCGGTGATCTGCCGCGGAGTGGTGGCCGTATCGAGATCAGGCCAACTCTCTCCCGTGATCGGCAACAGCACGTCATCACAGGCGTCGCGGATACGGGCCAGTGTGTCGTCGTTCATGGGCCCGTGCAGGAGGAGCGCCGCGCGCGCTGCGAATGGCCCGAGACACTGGGCCTCGGGGATGTCCGCTGGCCAGCCGGCGTGTCCCGGTCGCTCCGGCAGATCCGGACGCGACAGGGCGCCGGTGCCGCGCACCAGGGTCAACGCCAGACACGCCGCCTGCGCTTCGTGCACGCGCGCCTCCACCTCGGCCAGTCCATCGGCAATGCAGGTCAGTCCGCGCATGACGTTGGCCAGCGACGCCCAGCGGTGCATCGGCATGCCAGGCGGGACCGCTTCCACCAATCCGGCCAATGCCACCGGCTCAGGTGCACGCTGCACCGGCCCCAGCGCCGCGTCAGCCCACACGCCAACCGGCACGTCAACATGCGTCGTGTCGGCCCCCGGCAAGTCGCGCGTCGACACGAGATCACTTTGCATGACGAGATGCAGACGCTGGTCGGGCCGCCCGACATGCCCGTGGAGCGACAACTGCAGGAGCGTGGAGTCGGCGTCCAGCGACACATCCAGGTGCACACGAATGTGCGGTGCACGTGTGGTACGATAGCGCAGCCGCAGCGTGGCACGCAGCGGTCCGTCCGCGAGCAACCGCATACCCGTGCAGCGCAGCCGTTCGGTCTCTCCACGCGGCGCGGGTGTATAACTGTCGCCGAGGTCCGCGCGCGTCTCAATCCACAGCGCGTCGTCGATCAGCCGGTCGTCCACCTGCAGGGCGAGACGCGCGAAACCGTCTGCGCCGAGGCGCACCGTGCAGCGGGTGCGCGTATTGCCGATCGCGAACTCTGCATCCCGCGTGGCCGACCTCGAACTGATGCGACGCGCCCACACCGGGTCTGCAGGTTTGGACGGCACCGGGGTCGCGCGATCCCAGGTTTCAGCATCGTACGCGACAAGCCCACCCGCTGGGAGCGGCGGAACCCAGAGCAGGCTATCCGTGACCTCTGCCCAGTCGTTGTCGGGATAGTGCTGCGGTGACTCGCGCCGCACACGCTGACGACGGCGACGCAGCACCTGCTGCACAAAGGGCCCGTCACCCGTCATCGAGTTGTCCAACAGCGGCGCGTCATCTGTCTGCTCCGAGGGCCCGGCACTGCCCGGCCCCACGGCCTCGTCGGTCAGATGCTGCACCAGGCGCAGCTGTGCCACACCACCACGCGGCCGCGGCGCGCGGTTGCGAAGCACCACACGACGCCAGTCGAAATCCCGCCGCGTTCGCGCAGCCACGACATCGTGCTGCAGCAGGAGACTCAAGGCCGCATGCCGCAGCTCCTGACCCATGGCAGCCGCCTCGTCCTGCCGCGCCTCCATCTGTCGTGCCACGTCGTCCACGGAACAGCCACAGAGCGTGTCGTGCGGATGTGTGCGCAGCACGGTATCCCAGGCGCGGGCCAGAACGGTGGGCAGTTGCGCCATCGACAGCCGGGCATCTGCGAACGACGAAACAGGAGCGGACACCGCCTGCAGCCGCAGCAGCGCCAGCCAGGGCTCCACGTCACGCAGCAAGCCGCGCTCGAGCCGGGCGTTGCGCCGCTTCTGGTGCGCCCGCGTGGCCAGCGTGCCGCCCAACGACCAGGTGTAACCGGAGGAGTTGCGCAGTTCGCCCTGCACACTGGGCAGGACGGCCCGTTGCACACCTGCCGCAAAGTGCTGCGCCCACTCGCGCAGTCCCATGGCCTGCACCGCAACCGCATCGACGGCGGCCGCTTCGCGCAGCGCCGCCAGCGCGGATGGCAGATCAGTTTGGCGTGCGTGATGATCGGCGCCGTTGGTGAGCAGCACCACCGGCGTGCGCGCGCGAGCGAGTGCGTCCTGCCTGAGCGCCTGCCAGCGGCGCTGCGCTGCGTCGCGATTTACAGGCAGCGCACTGCCATACTCGTATCCGTCGCGCGGCAGATGCCAGATGGGCAGCGAGGCGCCGTCCGGCCCAAGCCAGTGCAGGCTGTCTCCTGTGGGGTGTGCGGGGCCGCCGAGCCCACGCCAGACCACACCCACCTCGAGCCCAAACCCACGCGCAATCGTCGGCATGGCCGCCGGGTGTCCAAAGCTGTCGGGGCACCAGGCCACCGGCGGGGCGCTGGCCCCCCAGGCCGCCAGACGGCGCGCCCCGGCCTCGAGATTGCGGATGATGGCCTCACCGCTCACGATGAGGTTGTCAGCCAGCACGTACCACGGCCCAGCCTCGATGCGCCCCGCACGCAGCGCGTTCAAGACCTCCGGCAACCGCTCCGGTCGCCACTCGAGATAGTCCTCGAGCACGATGGCCTGCCCGTCGAGCAGGAAGGGGGCATCGCCGGGATGATCGAGAATGGCGTCCACCAGCGGCAGCAGACGCACACGGAACCGCGCCGCCGGGTGGTACCACTCGCGGTCCCAATGCGTGTGCGACACCACACAGAGCACGCGGTCCGGTGAGGCCCCGGGCCTGGTGTGCGCCGTGGCAGCTGGCTGAGAATCAGGCGAGACGGTCACAGCGCAAACCTCGCGCGCGGTTGACCCCGGCGGCAACCCCGTCGAGCTTTCCGGGATCGTTCGTGCCCGCGGCGGCACGCAGCACCCCTGTCCCCGAGTCCCCCTTGGAATTCCTGTCCGAGTTGTTCGACAAGCTTCGCGACCTGCCGGCCCTGGTGCAGTGGGCAGGCTATGTCGGACTGACGCTCATCATCTTTGCCGAAACGGGTCTGCTGGTAGGCTTCTTCCTGCCCGGTGACTCGCTGCTCGTGACCGCAGGCCTGCTGGCCGCCGATCCCGCCTTCGGGCTCAACGTGTGGTTGCTCGGCGCCATTCTCACCGTGGCGGCGATCGTTGGCGACAGCGTGGGGTACAGTGTGGGCAAGGCCACCGGCCCCCGCATCTTCACCCGCGAAGACTCCCTGTTTTTCCATCGGGATCATCTGCTGCGGGCGCATGCGTTCTACCAGAAGCATGGCGGCAAGACCATCATCATTGCCCGCTTCATGCCCATTGTGCGCACCTTCGCGCCGGTGGTGGCCGGTGTGGCCCGCATGGAATACCGTGCGTTCGTGACCTACAACGTGGTGGGCGGGGTGCTCTGGATCTGGAGCATGCTCATGACGGGCTGGGTGCTGGCCCGCACCGTGCCCGGCGTGGCGGCGCACGTGGAGAAGATCATTCTGCTCGTGATCTTTCTCAGCATTCTGCCCGGCATCATCGCGTGGTGGCGCGAACGTCGCGCCCGCCCGACGCAGGCCTGAGGGCCGGCGCCCGTCGTTTCGTGCAGTTGACTCACTTCTTCCTCAATCCCGGAGACTGACTGATGGCTCATACGTTGCCGCCGCTCCCCTACGCGCCCGAGGCGCTCGAGCCGCACATCGATGCGCAGACCATGAACATTCATCATGGCAAGCATCACCAGGCGTACGTCACCAACCTGAACGCCGCCATCGAGAAGGCCCCGGTACTGGCCGACTGGTCGCTCGACGACCTGTGCAGCCGCATCAATGAGGTGCCGGAGGCGGTGCGCACCGCCGTGCGCAACAACGGCGGTGGCCACTGGAACCACTCGCTGTTCTGGCAGCTGATGGCGCCCAACGCGGGCGGTGAGCCCACCGGCGCGCTGGCTGAGGCCATTGTGGCGGCCTTCGGTTCGTTCGCCACGTTCAAGGAGCAGTTCCAGGCCGCCGGCATGGGTCGCTTCGGTTCGGGCTGGGCCTGGCTCGTGTCCGACCACGGCAAGCTGTCCATCGTGAGCACGCCCAACCAGGACAACCCGCTCATGGAGGGCAAGCATGCCATCCTCGGCGTGGATGTGTGGGAGCACGCCTACTACCTCAAGTACCAGAACCGCCGCGCCGACTATCTCGGAGCATTCTGGAACGTCGTGAACTGGGCGGAAGTGGCGAAGCGGTACAACGGCTGATTCTGTATCAACCACTGACACAGAACCCGAACACAGAACTCGAAACTGATCAGTTTTGAGTTCTGTGTTCGGGTTTCTTGTTTTGAGTTGGTGCTCCGAGCGTTGCGTCGGGCTTACCCCGCCGCCACCTCATCCGTCTTCCGCCGCGCCGCCAGCAGCAGCGTGACCGCCGTGTAGGCCACCACTATGGCCACCAGCCAGCGCAGCGCCGTGAGCGGCAGCGACTTCACGATGTAGGCGGCCACCAGCACGGCCGGAACGCCGCCAATGATGTTGCCCACCACCGCGCGCGGATCGACCTTGCCGAGGCGAATGAAGCGGTCACTGGCAAAGGGCATGAGAAATGCGCAGGACCCCATCATGATGGGAAAGCCGGCCGCCGGATTCATGCCGAGCAGGCTCACCAGCAGCAAGCAGGGGCCGTAGAGGCCGATGCCGATGGTCATGAGCACGCCCAGCACGAAGTTGCCGAACAGCGCCACACCCAGCTTGACGCCTGACACGCCAATCGCCTCGCCGCCGCCGGGCAGCGCGCCCGCCGCCTGCGCCACGGTGAGCAGCGCGGCTCCCGCGAGACACAGGCCCATGCCGAGCTGGATGTAGCGTGTGGGCCAGTTGGCCACGAGACCGGCGCCCACCCACGAGCCCACCACCGCGGCGATGATCATGCCGATCAGGGTGACGGGTTCGACTTCCACCACCTGGGTGTAGATGAAGGCCTGCGCCAGGGTGGCAAAGGTGTGCCCCGCATTCAGCGTGCCCGGGATGAGCGCGTCCTTCACCCACTTGGTGGCCCGATAGATCGTGGTGGTGGTGGCAAACGAGCCGATGCCCAGCGTGTCGAAGAAGTCGGTGACGACGCCGGTGAGAATGAAGCCCGGAGTGGGTTTCACCGAGCCAAGCTTGGGCAGGCCACGCACCAGCGAGATGAGGTGGTACACGGCAACGATGCCGAGGCCGACAAGGAGCAGAAGCTTGGCGTCGAAAGTCATGGCGCGCGCAGGGGTGGGATGGAGCGGCAGCGAGCCTGGGGCCCGCGCCGGAGGCGACCGCGGTACAACCTAGCGTGCGGACATGCAAAGCGCCCGGGGTCCGTGGGATCGGACACCGGGCGCTCGCAGCTCACGTGGGCCGGAGTGGGACGACTCGCCGGCCGCCCCCGCTATCAGGCGAGTGCCTGCGGGATGAGCTGGAAGGCGGTGGTGATGGCAAAGGCGATCAGCGCGGCAATGAAGCCCGTGCTGCGCTCCTTGCGCGCCAGCACGGCGATGCCGATGGCGCAGATGAAGAACTGCCAGATGTTGAACACATCAACCTGCGCGATGAGTCCCATCACAGCCGCCGAGTACTTGTTGGGATCGAGGAAACGCGCGGGCCCGAGCGAGGCATCAAACAGCGAACGCACGTTGCTGGTGTCGAGCACGGCGCCCTGCACCGCCATGGCGAGGAAGCCCAGCACGCGCGGTACGGTGCTGAGCGTGGCCACCAGCGACGCCTGACCGAACGACAGCGGCGCGCTCACCAGCTTGCCGGCCAGAAAGAGAATCAGGCCAAACAGCACGGCGGTGGCCGGCACGGAGAGCGCCGAGAACCCGAGGAAGACGTACGCCGCGAACTCGCGACCCGCCCCCACCGCCCTGGGCGGCAAGGACGCACCCCTGGCCCCCCCCTGCCGCACGGCCAGGTCGAGAGTGGGGCCGACGTGAGCCGGAAGATGA
>JACVCT010000147.1 GCA_016741895.1 Gemmatimonadaceae bacterium
CGCGGTCGGGAGCGGGTGGCGTGGCTGCCGGTGGCCGAGAGAGCGTGTGCTGGGTGCCAGCGACCGCACGTGGCGCAGCAGTGGGTCGGCAGCAAGGCGCGGACGCCGCACGGCCGCGTCGCGCGCGGTGCCGTCCAGTCGCCATGCGCTGCCGTCCCACTCTGCGCGCTGCACGAAGGCGTCGCGCGGCAGGCGTTCGCCCACCTGTGTCAGCACGGCCGAAGCGCCGCGTGTGGTCTGCCTGGCATCGGCCTCAAGCCACATCAGCTCGGCCTGGGCCCGTGCGAGACGTGCGCGCGCCGACTCGGCCGGCTCTGCTGCGCGCGCGAGTGCCGCAGCCTGCTGTTCGAGTGCACGCAGAGTGCGATCCCGCCAGCTGTTGCCAAGCCAGAGCAGCATGGCCAGTGCCGCAATCACCACGGCCAGTTGCTGCACGCGCCGCCGCTGTGCACGGGCGTGCAGGTGGGCTTCATGCTGCTCGTCGGTGAGTTGCGCCGACGCGGGGACGCTCTGCCAGCGGTATGCAGAGACGGCGAGACTGGCCAACGCGTCCTTCGCCTGTGTGCGCGTCTGCGTTGTTGCCGTTGCTGGCGAAGGCGAAGGCGAAGGCGACGCTGACGCACCCCGCGCGACGGTCATGGCCACCGGCATGGCCAGCACGGCCTGCACCGGCAGGACGCTCGAGAGCAGCTGCTGCCACTCTGCCAGCCACGGGGCCGCACAGGCATGGACCAGCGGCCGCTCCCCGTCTCCAAGCGTTACGGCCACCGGCCCTTCGATGGGCACATGGCGGTCCGCGTCACGACGGAAGAGCGCACGACGCTCGCGCTCGGACACCGGAGGCAAGGACAGCTCGGCCATCTCCAGCAGCGCCGCGTCGATGAGCAACACCGCAACGTCGTTGCCAGCGGTTGCCTCGGGCTCCTGGGGCAATTCACGCAGCGCTGCCCGCAAGGCCGACGGGAGCAGCTCGCGTGCCGCCAATGGCTCGCGCGTATCGAGGGCGATCGACCGCACCACCGGTGTCCCGGCCGCGTGAGCGCGAGTGAGGTGCAGCGCCTGCGGTTCGAGCAGCACGAGCACTGTACTCATCGATCACGCTCCCGCCAGCGCAGCAGCCGCAGCTCGCTGCCTTCAATGCCATACACGGCCTGCACTTCCCGCGTGAGATCGTGTCCCTGCTTCCAGCCGCGTGCCACAATGAGCACGCGGCCATCGCCGTCCACCGTCAGGCGGTGGGCAATCCGCGCGAGCCAGGGCGCGTCGCCGCCGAGTTCGGCCTCGAGTTCGTCCAGTGATTCGAAGGGGTTGACGGCACGCATGGTCCTGTCGCGACCGAGCAGGGCGGCGGCCAGCGAGTCCTGCGTGCGGCGACGCATCGCGCCGGCGCGGGCCGCGTCATCCGCGGGCAGGCTGTGAACCCGCGTGGCAATGCGCTGCGCCATGCGTTCGGCACTCGACGCATCGGTGACCTGACGAAACAGCGACACCAGCGCCGACGGGTTGTCGGCGTTCACGTCGACGCGATCCGCCAGATTGACCACCGCGGCTGCAAAGACGCCGTCGTCGAGCGTGTCGGCCACAAAAGGCTGCGGGGCGAGCAGCCCCTGATCCGGTGCGGCTTCCATGGGAGCCAGCAGATCCAGGCGCGCGGAGGAATCGGGCGCGGCCTGCAGCAGGGACTCCACGCGCAGTCGTGCCGCCACGATGGCACTCTCCGCCATGTGTCGGGCCACAAGCGTCGCTTCGGCATTGCCTGCCAGTCGTGATGCATGCCGCGCGCCGCGCGCCGCCACCGCCGTGGCGGCCGAGAGCAGGACCACCAGCACCAGGGTGGTGAGCAGTGCGGCCCCGCGACGTGTGCGTTTCACGGCGTGGCCTCCGCAAGCGGGAGCAACGACAGCACCTGTTCCACGGGTTGGTCATCAGGCCCACGCCAGGACAGGCGCAGGCCGGCGGGGCGTGCCCGCTCGAGTGGCCAATCGCGACGCCAGACCAGGCCCCGGCCTTCGAATGAGGCGAGAGACACGGAGAAATCGGCTGCCGCAGGCACATGCCACGCCACCGCCGGAGTGCCGCTCTCGGAAGCCAGGCCGGACGCGTGCACCGGTTCGGCGCGGAGCCAGAGTCCGGCGCTGTCGCCGTAGAGGTGCACGCGCCAGATGGCGCCGGTGCCAAAGGGTTGCTGTACATCACGCGAGAGAAACACCAGTGTGTCCGCAGCGGCACCACGGCGCAGGACAAACAGCGCCTCGTCCACCTGCTCGGCGGGTGGCGCGTGACGCAGCAGATCGTGCAGCGCGTCGTGCAACTGCTGTGCGGGTTCGCCCTGGTCACGGAACGTGGCCACACGACTCGCGGCCTGACGCGCGGCCTGCAACGCCGCGCCTGCCACGGTTGCTGCCACGGCGGTGAGTGTGAGCGCCAGCACCACTTCGAGCAGCGTAAACCCGGCGCGGGGGGAGCGGCGTGGCGGCATCACGGTTGCACCGATGATGGCGCCGGCGCAGAAGCGGGCGGAAGGCTGCGCGCACGTGGCACGAGGCGGGTGAGCTGCATCACACGGCCCCCATCCGTTTCCACACGCACGGTGACGCGCTCCACCGGAAGTGGTGTGGATTCGGCCCAGGCAGGCTGGTAGGGAGCCCGTGCAACACGCTGCGGCAGTCGCGCGCGACCGCTTGGCGATGACGACTCCACTTCATCGGCACGAAGCGTCACGGCGGCAAGCTCCGATTCCGCCTGCTGCAGCGCCAGCGTGCGCTGCTCCGCGCGTGCCTGCAGCACGAGGGCGCGCTGTGTGCCTTCGAGACAGGCCACGCCCACCAGCGCGAGAATGACCGTGGCCACCACCGCTTCGAGCAGGCTCATGAGGCGCTCACGTGGACGGTGGTCTGGCGCCCGAGGTGGGCTCTCCGGCGCGTGGCACACGCCAGCGACAGCGCGTCGCATCCCACACGGTGGCCGTGCCTTCGCGGGTCACCGACCATTTGCCAACGGGGCGACAGGCCCCCAGCGGATCGACGGTGAGCTGCAGCGCACCAATGCCCCGGACATCGAGTGTGCCGGCCGCCAGCGGTTCGGACTGTCCGGGCACGACGATGCTCCACAGCCCATCGTCGTAGACACGCAGCGCCACGGTGACCGCCTGCCGCGTGGCCAGCTGTCTCGCGCTGTCCACCAGCCGGTCGAGATCGGGGGATTGATCGCGCCGGTCGGCGGGGGCCGGTGGCAGTTGCTGCCGCACGACGGCCGCAGTGATGATGCCAAGCACGACCAGCACCACGAGCAATTCGAACAGCGTGACGCCGGAGCGGGGCGCATGCCGCGGTGCGGAATGCGTGCGGTACCACGGGAGGAAAGCAAGGCGGGCGGACACCCCGCAAAATCTCGGTGGCCGCCCGCCCTTGTCAACAAACGGGCCGAGCCCGTGTCGTCACAGCTTACTTCTTGATCAAGGGCTGCACGGCGGCCGGCACGGCAAAGGCATCGGCCGGCACGTTGTTGATCTGCACGTCCTTGATGGTGATGACCATGGCCTGCGGACCCATGTTGGCTTCGCTGCGCGTGGGGAACTTGATGCCGCCGAAGTCCTTGTAGTCCTTCACGATCGTGGTGGTCTGCAGCGTGCCCATCTCCGAGGTGGTCGTGCTCTCGCTGCCGATGTTGAGGCCCGAGGCAAGCGAGAAGTACTGCCAGCTTTCGTTGCCCGACCCCTTGCGCACCATCTTGATCTTGTAGGCCTTCTCGCCGGCGAAGTCCACCACCCCTTCGTTGGTCATCGAGGAGAAGCGATCGGCCGGAAACATCAGGCTGCCGGTGAGATCGGCCTGCTCACGCATCTGCTCGAGCTCCTTGCCTTCCATGAGACGCGAGCCCTGCATGGGGTTGGATGACCAGGCAATGGTGCCGTCGGTGCCGGTGAGCATCTCACCCATCTGCGGAATGGTGATTTTCGTGGCCATGCGGTTGGGCGCACCAATCGCGAAGTCTGCCTCGGCCGTGATGCCCATGGCCGGCATGTCCATCTGGGCGATCTGACGGATGGACGTGACCTTCTCGATCGCGGCCTTGCCGCCAATGGCCGCGACGTGCTTGCTGATGACATCTGCCGGTGACGGCAAAGACTGCGCCGAGAGGCGCGCACTGCCGAGAACGAGCGTGGCAAGCATCAACGCGGTGCCACGGGCCACCGTGCGGGTCGAGCGGAAGAAACGCATGGACTGCATCGTCGGGAAACTCCGTCTTGGGAGGAATCGAAACCTGCGGGACAACGAGGTGCGGGACTGCGACCTGCGGGACTGCAACCTGCGCGAATACACGCGAATGGCGGTCAAGGCACAATGGGGCGCGTGGCCTGCTGCGCGGCCCAGCGCAGCGCCGCTTCGAGTGCGGCGTCGCGTCCCTTGACGAGTTCCGGACGCGTGAGTGGCACCACACGGTCGGGTATCACACCTTCGCCTTCCACCGGCTTCCCGGTGGGTCCCACGAAGTCCGCAATGGCGTGATACAGGATGTCGCCGTTGGGCAGACGTTCAGGCACCGAGGGCAGTGCCTGGCCGGCCGACTGCGAGCCGAAAATCGTGGCACGCTTGAGGAGCTGCAGACCACCGGCAAAGATCTCGGTGGTGCTGGCCGACAGCGGGTCCACCACAATGGCCAGCGGACCGGCAAAGGGCTTCACCGTCTGATTGCGTCCGTTCACGCGCCGCGGATTGGCCACGAAGCGCAGGTTGGACGTGCGCTGGGTCATGACGCCAATGGCCACGCTGGTGTCGAGGAAGTGCCCGGCGATGCCCATGGACATGCCACCCACGCCGCCCAGGTTGCCGCGCACATCGATGACAATGGCGTCGCTGCTGCGCAGGGAGTCCATGGCCGCGTCAAAGGCCGGCGAGAGCACGGGCATCCACACGTTGAAGCGAATGACACCCACGGTGCGGCCGTCCTGCCGGACACGGCTCCACTCGAGCTGCGCCGGCATGGGCGGCAGGTTGCCGAACTTGGCGATGCTGCCGGGAAAGGTCTGCTGCACCAGCGTGAGGTCCTTCGTCGCATCACGCGCATCGGCAAACGTGAGGCGCGTGGTGTCGCCGGTGCTGCCTGCGAGACTGCGGTTCAGCATCTGCGAGGCCATGAGGGCGCGGCGGCGCGGTTCCAGCGAGACCGGCAGGCGCGCTACCCGGGCGGCCGTGGGGCAGCCGCCCACCGCCTGCAGCACCCAGCCCGTGCGCACACCGGCCGTCCAGGCGGGTCCGCCAGTGTCCACCTGCGTCACCACCATGGCCCCATCAATGAGGCGTGTGTCGAAGCCCAGCCAGCCCGGCTGATCCCCGCCGGCACGCCCGGGAGCGCCAGCACCCGAACCGGTGCCGGTGGCATCCGCCGATTCCTGCGGAATGATGGAGAAATGGCTCTGCCGCAGGCGGCTCAGCATGTCGCTGAGCACCAGCCGCAGCTCGCCGCGGGTGCGCGCCGCCGCCGCGCGGGGGCGCAGGGTGTCACGCAGGGCCAACCAGTTGACCCCGTTGTAGGTCGTGTCCCAGTGGGTCCGGCGAATGATGGTCCACGCCGTGTCGAACACGGCCACGGCATCACCCGCCGGTTCGTCGGCGCGTGAGGCGGCGTCGGCCGCACTCACCCCGCAGGCCGCTGGCAGCGGGGGGAGGGCAACGGCCGCGGATGGGGCCGGTTCGGACGCAAGGTTCTGGGACGGCGGTACGGTTCGGCACCCCAAAAGCACGAGTGGGACACCGAGGAGCGCTGAAAGGCGACGTGACATGGTCCTCATTCTACTCTCCTACCCCCCTTCCAGGTTTCGCACAGGACCCCGTCGTGACAAAAAAGTCGCGAACGTTTTCTGAAACAGCGGCCCACCCTCTCGCCCGGGGTCCGGGCAACTCGTTATCGTGAAAGGTTGTAGCCTCATCCAACACCGCCTCGTCGCCGCTTTTTTCGCCGCTTCTTTCCGGACTCATGTCGACTCGACTGCACGCGCTTCACAACGCCGGCCAATCCCTTTGGCTCGACTACATCGATCGTGTCATGCTCGCCAATGGGGATCTCACGCGCCGCATTGCCGAGGATGCCCTCACCGGCATGACGTCCAACCCGACGATCTTCGAGAAGGCGCTGGCCGAGGGTGCGGCCTACGACGAGCAGCTGGCCACGGTGGATACGGCGGCCTCGGACCGGGAGGCCTTCTTCACGCTGGCCGCCACGGACGTGCGCAATGCCTGCGATGCCTTCCGCGGGGTATATGAGCGCACATCAGCGGTGGACGGTTATGTCTCGCTGGAAGTCTCGCCCGATCTCGCGCGCGACGCGGCGGGTACCGTGGCTGAGGCGCGGCGCCTGTGGGCCATCGTCGATCGGCCCAACCTCATGATCAAGGTGCCGGGCACCGTCGAAGGCGCCGAGGCCATCCGCCAGCTCATTGCCGACGGCATAAACGTGAACGTCACGCTGCTGTTTGCCGTGGAGGCGCACGCGCGGGTCATCGAAGCTTATCTCGCGGGCCTCGAGCAGCGCGCCGCCGCCGGTCTGCCCATCGACCGCATTGCCTCCGTGGCGTCCTTCTTCGTGAGCCGCGTGGACTCGGCCATCGACAAGCAGCTGGGGCAGATGGCCGCCGCCGATGCCTCGCGCGCCGGCACGCTGCTGGCCCTGCAGGGCAAGGCCGCCATTGCCAACGCCAAGCTCGCGTATCGTCTGTTCTCCGCGTCGTTCTCCGGCTCGCGCTGGGACGCGCTGGCGGCGCGTGGCGCGCGCGTGCAGCGTCCGCTGTGGGCCAGCACGAGCACCAAGAATCCGGCGTATCGCGACGTGATCTACGTGGAGGAGCTCATCGGCCCCGACACCGTCAACACGCTGCCGCCGGCCACGCTGGAAGCCTTCCGCGATCACGGCGAAGTGCGTCAGTCGGTCACGGAAGGTGTGGCTGAGGCCGAGCGCACGCTGGCCGCACTGGAGGCCAATGGCGTGGCGCTGCAGCAGGTCACCGACACGCTGCTGGCCGAGGGCCTGGCCTCGTTCGAACAGTCCTTCGTGACGCTGCTGGCCGGCCTCGCGCGCAAACGGGCGGCGCTGGCTGCAGCCTGACGACGCCCCGTCGTCAACTGGCTGCGCCGTCACGTCGCACTTCCTTCTTTCGCATTCACCACCCGGAATGACCATCCCCCGCACCGGCCCCGAGCGCGCCACGTCCAACGTGGGCGCGCAGGACAATAGCAGCAGCACCTTCGTGCGCACGCATGTGCCGCGCACAAAAATCGTGGGCACCCTGGGCCCCGCCAGCAACACGCCCGAGGGCGTGCGTGCGCTGGTGGAGGCCGGCCTCGATGTGGCGCGCATCAACTTTTCGCACGGCACGCACGAGCAGCACGCGCGCACCATCGCCACGGTGCGCGAGGTGGCCACACAACTGGGCCGGCCGGTGGCCATTCTGGCCGACCTGCAGGGTCCGCGCATCCGCATTGGCGCGCTGGGCGCGCCGCGTGAGCTCGAGGTGGGCGCCACGGTGGTGCTGGTGCCGGAGGAAGTGGCCAGCGGCGACGAGATTCCCATCACCTACGCCGATCTCTGTCACGATGTGAACGTGGGCAACCGCGTGCTCATCAACGACGGCTTGTTCGAGCTCGTGGTGACCCGCGTCGAGGCGCCGCGGGTGTGGGCCACCGTGGTGCACGGCGGCACGCTCACCAGCAACAAGGGCATGAACCTGCCCGGCATTGCCGTGTCTGCCCCGTCGCTCACCGACAAGGACAAGGCCGACCTGGCCTTTGCCGTGGAGCACGAGCTGGACATGGTGGCCCTGAGCTTCGTGCGCCGCGCGCAGGACATCGACGAGATGCGGGCGCTGATTCCGCGCACCATGCTGGTGGTGGCCAAGATCGAGAAGGACGTGGCCCTCGAGAACATCGAGGAAATCATGCGCGCCACCGACGCGGTGATGGTGGCCCGTGGTGATCTGGGTGTGGAGCTGCCGTTCGAAGAGGTGCCCTACGCGCAGAAGCACATCATCGCGACGGCCAACCGCATGGGCCGGCCCGTGATCACGGCCACGCAGATGCTGGAGTCGATGATCGACAACCCGCGGCCCACGCGCGCGGAAGCCAGCGACGTGGCCAATGCCATTCTCGATGGCACCGATGCCGTGATGCTCTCGGCGGAAACGGCTGCGGGGCACTATCCGCGGCTGGCCGTGGAGGCGATGCGCCGCATCATCCGGGAAATCGAAACACGGCCGCGTCCGGGCAACCTGTCACGCTCGGAGCGCCGTGCCATGAGCGGCGTGAACACCGAGGAAGCCATTGCCGCCGCCACCGTGGCTGCCGTGCGCATGATGGATGCGCCGCTGGTGGTGGTGTTCACCAAGAGCGGCTTCACGGCACGCATTGTGGCCTCGCACCGACCGTCGGTGCCCATTCTGGCGCTCACCGACGAACCGCGTGTGTGCCGGCAACTCTCGCTGGTGTGGGGCGTGGTGCCGCGTCTCGTGCCCACGGCGCGCGGCTACGATCACATGGTGGCCATGGCGCTGCGCGAGGCGCTCGACCTCAACCTCGTCACCAAGGGTGACCGGGTACTGGTGACCGCGGGGGTGCCGTTCGACGTGCCGGGCACCACCAACCTGCTCAAGGTCGAGACGGTCTGAGGCGGGTGCGCCTCACCTTTCTCGGCACCGGGACCAGTTTTGGCGTCCCGCAGATCGGCTGTCGCTGCGCCGTGTGCACCAGCGCCGATCCGCGGGACCGCCGCACGCGCTGCGGCGCCGTCATCGAAACCGATGACGGCACGCGGCTGCTGATCGATACGCCACCGGAGCTGCGCCTGCAGCTGGTGGCGGCAGGCATCGCCCACGTGGACGCGGTGCTCTTCACGCACGAACATGCCGATCACATTCACGGCATCGACGATCTGCGGGCGCTGACCGTGCGGCGCAGCGGGCCGCTGCCGCTCTACGGTGAAGCCCCCACGCTGGAGACGCTGCGCAGCCGCTTCCCGTATGTGTTTGACGCGGCCTTCCGGCCGCTGCCCGGCACCACGCGCCCCGAGGGCCTGCCCATCGAGATCCGCGCCGGTGAGGCGTTTGCCGTGGGTGATGTGCAGGTGATGCCGCTCGCGGTGCCGCACGGCCGCGCGTCGGTGCTCGGGTTTCGCGTGGGCGACATCGCGTACATCACCGACGCCAAGGAGATTCCGCCCGTCACCATGCAGTCGCTGCGTGGCGTGCGGGTGCTGGTGCTGAATGCGCTGCTGCGACGGTCGCATCCCACGCATCTCTCCATTGCCGAGGCCATTGCCACGGCGCAGCAGGTGGGCGCCGAGCGCACGTACTTCACGCATCTCACGCACGACAACGCACACGCCGCGCTCGAGGCTGAGCTGCCGGCAGGCATCATGCCGGCGTACGACGGCCTCGTCGTAGAGCTGCCTCTTTCGCCGTCACACGTTGTGCCCACACGGGAGTCCGCGTCATGAGTCTCGGTTTCGACTTCACCAACATGATGGCCGCCGCGCTGCCCGAGGGGCAGGGCATCACGCTGTCTGAATGGGAGAGCGCCGCGGCGCCGTTTGCTGCGGCGCATGCGGCCGTGCACGCGCGCACTGACGACCTCGGATTTCTCACCCTGCCGCACAACACGGCGCTGCTGGCGCAGTCGGAGGCGGTGGCCCAATGGGCCGACGGACGCTTCACCGATGTGCTGCTGCTGGGAATCGGTGGGTCGGCGCTGGGGCCGATAGCGCTGCGCACCGCACTCTGCGCACCGCAGTGGAACGCGCTCACTGCCGAGCAGCGTGGCGGCAAGCCGCGTCTGCATGTGCTCGACAACGTGGATCCGGCCAGCATTGCCGCCGTGCTCTCGCGTCTGACGCTGGCCAGCACGCTGGCCAGCACGCTGGTGCTGGTGGTGAGCAAGTCGGGTGGCACGGTGGAAACGATGGCGCAGTATCTCATCGTGCGTGAGGCGCTGGCCAGCGCCCTCGGTGAAGTCACGGCGCGCGAGCATCTGGTGTTCGTGACCGATCCGGCCAAGGGCGCACTGCGCGCCATTGCCAAGACCGAGGGTGTGCGCACGGTGGACATCCCGGCCAACGTGGGCGGCCGCTTCAGTGTGCTCTCGCCGGTGGGCGTGCTGCCTGCCGCACTCCTGGGCATCGATGTGCGGGCGCTGCTGGCGGGGGCGGCGCACGGCACGTCGGCGGGGGCCAGCCCAATGCTGGGGGGGAACCTGCCTGGCGCCTTTGCCGGGGTGCAGGGGCTGGCCGGTACCAGACATGGAAGGCATGTGCAGGTGCGCATGCCCCCGGTTCTTTTAAACAATTCCGAGGCCCCGGGACAAGGGAGGGATCCCTATGCCGCTTTTTCCTTGGAAAAAAAAAA
>JACVCT010000148.1 GCA_016741895.1 Gemmatimonadaceae bacterium
GCTGTGCGGCGCCGAGGCAGCCGCACGGGCGTACGGTGCGCTAGCAGATAACCGCGAGCGTTTCCCAAGCTGAAGTGACCATCCCCCTTGGTGCCGTGCGCGCGCCAGCACGCGAGCACACGGCACCGCGGGCGTCACCTAGTCCAGGTGCGCCACGGCCGCCGCGAAGCGGCGCATGCGGGCGAGGGGGAGACGACCGAGATCACCCCGCATGATTGCCGTGGCCTCCGCGGGCGTGGCCGCGAGGTGGGTCGCCAACGTCGTTTCGCACCAGCCGCGCGACCGCGCGGCCTCACGAATCGCTCGCGCGAAGCCGCGCCGCTGCGCCTTCTCTGCCTCGGTCAGCGGCGTGGTCGATGCCGTGGCGTCCACGTCGCCGGCGGCGCGGCGCTGCATTTCAATGGCGCGCCCGGCCCGGATCCGTTCACCATGAAACGCCGACCGACGCTGCCGCGCGGTCTGCGCATCGGGCAGCACCTCGCCGAGGTCCAAACGCACCTGGTTGACGCGCTCGCGCGACACGTGGCCATACACGCGACGGATCAGCGCCTCGTCCGAGTGGCCGATCTCGCTGACGATCAGCTGGGCGTCCACCTTGACCTTCGCACCGGTCACGGACCGCTGATACATGTGGAGCCGCGCCGAGACATAGCTGTGGCGCAGAATGTGATGGTCCATCGACTTGCGGATGCCCGCCCGACGCGCCGCGGCGCGCAGCGTGCCGAGGATGGCCCGGATGGGCGCGTCGACGTCGTCTTTGAGTTTGCGAATGACACTGGGGAATAGCGGTTCGTGTCCACGACGCGTGCCGATGTAGGGCTTGAGCACCGCGGCCAGCTTGGGCCACAGCGGAAGCTGGCGCTCCGCGTTCTCGCTCTTCCCATCGCGAAAGGTGTTCGGCGCCACGCGGATTTCCTTCGCGTCAAAATCGACGTCACGAACGAGTAGACCGAGCGCCTCTTCGCGGCGCATCCCCGTGTAGACCAGCGTCATGACGAGGGCAATCGCATAGGGCACCTGCGGAGACGGCAGGACGTGCTCGAGCAGCGCCTTGAGTTCGGCGCGAGTGAGGTACGCGTCGTCCTCGAGGGCCGTCCGCTTGCTGAGGCGCGGCAGATACCGGCTGTTGGGCACCGGATTGCCCGTGAGCACCCGTTCGCTCACGGCGAAGGTGAGCATCGCCGAGAACTCGAGGGCATACGACCGCACGGTGGCGGCGGACAGCGGGGTGCCATCGACCTTGCAGCGCGCACCGAGCTCTCCCGGCATCGCGTCGACGTCTCGCGGCTCGAGCCGCGAGAGGTAGCGCACCCGCTGGAGGGTGGGCGTTTCGAGGCAGGCCATGATGCCGCGCTTCCGGCGGTCCAGATCCCGCGCGCTATGCTCCGGCCGGCCATCGGTCTGCCGTTCCGCGGCGAGGGCCGTCAGGAACGTCACGGCGTAGTCGGCGAGGGTCGGGCCGCGCTGGCTGGCCACCTGCGCCGACAGTCCGGCGCGGTGCCGATCCATGGCCCGCTCGTAGGCCGCCCAGCGCACTTGGAAGAGCGTTTGGGCGGTCTCCAGATCCTTGGTGGCGAACTCCTCGCCCGCGGGCACGAGCGGCTCGCGCGTGCCGCCGACGGCGGCGAAGCGCTCGAAATTGCCCCAGTACCGCTGCTTGTTCAAAAACGGTTTTGCTTTGCGCACAGTCCCCTCCGGGGGTGATGGGTGTGCGCGCAGGCTACGGCACCTAATTTTGCTGCCCGCGTGGGCCGGCCCGGTGGGGGCCGGCCGACGCGGGGCCGTAGGGCGTGACCGGGGGCGATGTGGGGCGTATGCGCATACGCGGGCCGGTTTCGGCCGCATACGACATTCGTAAGTTATTGACTATGAGAACCTTAGCAACTCATGAGAGTCTGCCTCATAATCGTGAGGTCGGGAGTTCGAGTCTCCCCCCAGCTATTGTGGTTCATAACCCAGCAGTATCTCAGGCGGCCAGCTCGGTTTCGAGCTGGCCGCTTTTGTTTGGTGGACTGGTTGTTGTGGCGACATCAGAAGGTGTTGTGGAAGGCGGCATCGTTAACAGCTCACGCAGAGAACAGCCAGAGAACCGCAGAGCGCGCGGAGAACCGCGGTCTTGGTTCATGCGCACTGCAAATGCTGGTCGATCTTCTGCACGAGCGGTAACTTGGAGCTGGCCATTCCCCTTCATGGATCGATGCCCTTGCCGCCTTCCTTGTCACCCGAAGCTGCTGCGCGAGTAGAGATCGATCGCGCTCTCGAAGCCGCTGGCTGGATTGTGCAGGACCTCGCGGCTGCCAACCTGTCCGCAGGCATCGGAGTTGCTGTTCGAGAGGTGCCTCTTGCAAAAGGCCACGGTGAAGCAGACTACCTGCTGTACGCCAACGGCGAAGCGGTTGGAGTGGTCGAGGCCAAGAAGGTTGGTACAACGTTGACGGGTGTCGAGGTTCAAAGCGACAAATACGGCGCAGGCCTTCCGAAAGGCATTCCCGCCCCCGTTGTTCCCCTGCCGTTTCTCTACGAATCCACGGGTGTGGAGACGCGATTCACCAATCGCCTCGATCCGGTACCGAAGAGTCGCGAGATCTTCGCGTTTCATCGACCAGAAACGCTCGCGGCGTGGGCCGGTGAGGAACCGCTCTGGCTTCCACTCAACTCCGGCAAGGCGGATCCGGCGTCGGAACGGCCGGCCAATTTTCGCACGCGCATTACCGCCATGCCGGGGGTGGAGGCAGGCGGGCTATGGCCAGCGCAGCTCGATACGGTGCGGAACCTCGAAACATCTCTGGCATCGGGCCGACCGCGCGCATTGATCCAGATGGCCACCGGCTCAGGCAAGACCATCACCGCCGTTGCGAGCATCTACCGCCTGCTCAAGTTTGGCGGTGCGAGGCGAGTGCTGTTCCTCGTAGACCGGGCCAATCTGGGCCGCCAGGCGCTCAAGGAGTTTCAGAGCTACCGCACGCCTGACGACGGCCGGCTGTTCACGGAGCTGTACAACGTGCAGCGCCTGACGTCGAACAAGATCGACCCGGTGGCCAACGTGGTGATCGGCACGGTTCAGCGCCTGTACTCGATGCTGCGCGGTGAGCCGGACATGCCGGAAGACGCCGACGAACTGGACGCCGACACGGCGCTCGATGCCGTCACCCTTCGCGGGGATGCCGCCGCCGGCGTCACCGCCGCGACCGGTGGCCTCGATGCGCTGCGCAGCGAGCCGCTGCCGGTCGTGTACAACCCGAGCATTCCCATCGAGCTCTTCGACGTGGTATTCGTTGACGAGTGCCATCGCAGCATCTACACGCTGTGGCGGCAGGTGGTGGAATACTGGGATGCGTTCCTCGTGGGGCTCACCGCCACGCCGTCGAAGCTCACGTACGGATTTTTCGACGGCAACATCGTGCAGGAGTACGGCCACGAGAACGCGGTCGCCGACGGCGTGAATGTGGACTTCGACGTGTACCGCATTCGCACATCCATCACGGAGCAGGGCTCCAAGGTGGAGGCGGGCCAGTACGTGGATCGTCGTGACCGCGAGACTCGGCGCAAGCGCTGGGAGCAGCTCGACGAGCCGCTCGTGTACGATGCCTCGGCACTCGACCGCGACGTGGTCGCTCCCGACCAGATCCGCACCGTGGTGAGAGCGTTCCGCGACCGCTTCCTGCCGGAAGTGTTCCCCGAGCGCACGCATGTGCCGAAGACACTCGTCTTCGCAAAGGACGATTCGCACGCCGACGATCTGGTGAAGATCCTGCGCGACGAGCTGGGCCTGGGTAACGATGCGGTGCAGAAAATCACCTACAAGACCGGCACGGCGCGCATTGTGGAACGCGTGCCCGGCCCCGACGGTGAAGAGGTTGAGCGCGTCACGTACAAGTCGAGTGGAGTGCGTCCCGAAGATCTGCTGCAGTCGTTTCGCAACTCGTATCACCCGCGCATCGCTGTGACCGTTGATATGATCGCCACCGGCACTGATGTGAAGCCACTCGAGGTGCTCTGGTTCATGCGGACGGTGCGCAGCCGCACGCTGTTCGAGCAGATGAAGGGGCGGGGCGTACGTGTGGTGTCTCCCGATGACCTCAAGGCGGTTACGCCGGACGCCGAGGCCAAGACACGGTACGTGATCGTCGACTGCGTAGGCGTGTGCGAAGAGCCGCTTGCCGACACGCGGCCCATGGACAAGCAACCCACGGTGTCTCTCGAGCGCCTGCTGCAGGCCGTGGCGATGGGCAACGTGGACCCCGAGGTGGCGTCCACGCTGGCCAGCCGGCTCGCTCGGCTGGATGCGCGCCTGGGCAAGGATGAGCGCGCGAGCGTGGCGGCGACTACGGGTGGTCTCTCACTGCGGGATGTGGCCCACGGCATTGTCGATGCGCTCGATCCCGACCGCGTGTTGCAGATAGCGAGCGCGCAGTCGGCGGCGCCGACCGAAAAGGAGCTCGCAGCGGCGCAAATGTCCCTCATCCGCTCGGCGCTGGCCCCGGTGGCAGGCGATCCGCAACTCCGGCAGCGCATCCTCGACCTCAAGCGGTCGAAGGAACAGACCATCGACACCGCCAGTGTGGACTCGCTGCTCGGTGCCGGCCTGTCACCCGAAGCGCGTGAGCGTGCGGTGGGGCTGACCGCGAGCTTCGAGGCGTTCCTCACCGAACACCGTGACGAGCTCACGGCGCTGCGCATGCTGTATGGCACGCGCGAGCCCGGGCAGGCCCGTCTCACGCGCGCGGCGGTGGAGGAGTTGCGACAGGCCCTGCTGGACCGCAAGCCACCGCTGGCGCTCGAATCGGTGTGGCAGGCCTACGAGACCCTCGACCGCGGCAAGGTGAAAGGGGCGCCGGCGCGCCTGCTCACCGACGTGGTGGCGCTTGTACGCTTTGCCACGCATCAGGAAGACGAACTGGCCCCGCTGCCGGCGGTGGCGCGCGCGCGTCTGGAAGCGTGGCTGGCGCGCGCCGAGGCCGGGGGGCGCACGTTCACCCCCGACCAGCGGGCATGGTTGACGATGATGGCCGAGCATGTGGCGGCCAACGTGGAGATCGAAGTGGAAGACTTTGACGATCCGCCGTTCACGCAGCGCGGTGGGCTGGCGGGCGCGCACCGCGTGTTCGGGGCGGAACTTGATCGCGTGCTGCAGGAGATCGGAGAGGTGGTGGCGGCGTGAGTAGCTCAATTCCTTCAAGCTGGGTTATGACCACCCTTGGGAGTGTGGCGGACTTCGTGATGGGTCAGGCGCCTCCTGGTAGTGCGTCAAACTTCGACGGGCTCGGAACGGTCTTCGTCAAGGCAGGCGAATTTGGCAGTGAGCGACCCGTCGTGAGGGAGTGGACGACGCAGCCGCTCAAGTTCGCGTGCGAAGGTGACGTCCTCATTTGCGTCGTGGGAGCAACCGCAGGCAAGCTGAATCTCGGGATGGACTGCGCAATCGGTCGCAGCGTGGCGGCCATCCGGCCACGACCAGGAGTCGACCAGAGGTTCGTGTATCTGCAGCTACTGCCGAAGGTGCTTGAGCTGCGTGCCGGCTCTGCCGGCTCGGCTCAAGGTGTGATTTCATCGAAGGACCTTGCAGAAGTGCCGTTCGTCCTTGCTCCGCTCGCCGAACAGCGCCGAATTGTTGCCGCGCTTGAGGAGCACCTGTCCGCCCTCGACGCCGCAGTGGCGGGGCTGAGGAGGGCGCTTGTAAACATCGAAAGATTCCGAACATCCTCGGTCGATCAAGCCGTGAGTGGCCGTGCGGAGCCGGGGTGGCCAAGAGTCCTCGCGGGCGAGTTGTGCGAGTGGGCAAGCGGAGATTACTTGCCACAGAAGTTGTTCTCCGACGGTGTTGTGCCCGTTTACGGCGGCAACGGAATCAGCGGAACGCATGCGTTTGCGAACGTCCATGAATCAACCGTGATCGTTGGTCGCGTCGGTGCGAACTGCGGCAACGCATACCTGTCGAGCGGCCCGGTGTGGGTCACTGATAACGCCATTTTCGCGAAGCGTGTCAGCGACATGGTCAGCTTGCCATTCCTGACGCTCGTCATGAATGCTGCACGGCTCAACATGCGTGCGACAGGATCTGGTCAGCCGTTCGTGAACCAGCGGATGCTTAACGAGACACAGTTCGTGCTTCCGCCGATGTCGGTCCAGAATGACATCGTGGAGCAGACTGATAGAGCAACTTCGCTTGCGGATCGACTTGCTGCTGATGTGGAAATCCAACTCGCTCGCGCCGCACGACTCCGCCAGTCAATTCTTCAACGCGCCTTCGCCGGCGCCCTCGTCCCCCCAGACCCCGCGGATGCACCGGCATCCATCGCGCCGGAGCCCGACCGCACTGAACGGTCATCGGCGCCCGCTTCGTCACGGCCCGCGCGTGGGCGGGGCCGAACGGCGCGCACGTGGAGCCGGCGTGGCTGACGGCGGTACGCTGTCGTTGCCGGCGCCGGCGCACGGCGCTTACATCGTATACGTCGACGAGAGCGGGGACCACGGCCTTGCACACATGGACCCCGACTATCCGCTCTTCGTGCTGGCGTTCTGTGTCTTCAACAAGCGGACCCTCGCCGACCAGATCGTACCGAAGGTGCTTCGCTTCAAGTTCGAGCATTTCGGGCATGATCAGGTCATCCTGCATGAGCACGACATCCGGAAATCGAAAGGCCCGTTTCGCATTCTCCTCAACGCCGGCCGCCGCGAGGCCTTCCACCGCGACCTGAATGCGCTGATCGTGGAGGCAGCGTTCACCATCGTGGCGGTGGTCATTCGCAAGGCGGCGCTCACGCACCGCTATGCCGCTCCGGCGAACCCGTACGTGCTGGCCATGGAGTATGGCTTGGAGCGGGTGTGTGCGCTGCTGCATGAGAAGGGGCAGGCTGGTCGCCTCACGCATTTCATCTTCGAGTCGCGTGGCGCCAAGGAGGACGCTGAGCTCGAGCTGGAGTTTCGTCGCGTGAGCGCCCCGTCGCGGGCGACCTGTCGTGGGTTGCCGGTGGACCTCCGTTTCGCAGACAAGAAGACAATCTCCACGGGACTGCAGCTGGCAGACCTCGTGGCGCGGCCAATTGGGCTGCACGTGCTCCGCCCGGGACAGGCCAACCGGGCATTCGACCTGCTGGAACCCAAGCTGCGGCGGGGACCACGGGGACAGGTCGCCGGGTGGGGGCTCAAGGTGTTCCCATAGCGGGAAAGCAAAAAGGCCCCGGGGTTTTCCCCAGAGCCTTCCGCCGTCCAGGCATTCCCAGTCCGTTTCTCAGACCCGAAAGATAGCATGAATCGCGCCGCTTACAAGCCGGACGCACCTTGCGGGTACTGCACGCACTCCCGCGCCTCGTTCAACCAGCTGTCCTGCACATGACTTCCGATCGCATCGTCGCCAAACTCTGGAATTACTGCAACGTCCTCCGGGACGATGGCCTGTCCTACGGCGACTACGTGGAACAGCTCACTTATCTGCTGTTCCTCAAGATGGCGCACGAGCGCACGCAGGCGCCGTGGTCGCAGCCGTCCGTCATCCCCGCCGGCTTCGACTGGCCCGCACTCACCAGCAAGGAGGGGGATTCGCTCGAGGTGCAGTACCGTCACACGCTGGAAACCCTTGGGCGCCAGCCCGGGATGCTGGGGCTGATCTTCCGGAAGGCGCAGAACAAGATTCAGGACCCGGCCAAGCTGCGCCGCCTCATCGCCGATCTCATCGACCGCGAGCAGTGGCTCGCGCTCGACGCCGACGTGAAGGGTGATGCGTACGAGGGGCTGCTGGAGAAGAACGCCGCCGACGTGAAGGGCGGGGCGGGGCAGTATTTCACCCCACGTGCCCTCATCAAGGCCATCGTCGAGTGCGTGGTCCCGAAGCCCGGCGAGACCATCGCCGACCCGGCCTGCGGTACGGGTGGGTTCCTGCTTGCTGCTCACGATTTCGTAGTGGCCGAGAATCCCTCGCTCGACCGGAAACAGAAGAGGCACCTCAAACTCGAAGCGCTTCACGGCACGGAGCTGGTGGACGGCGTGGCCCGCCTATGCGCCATGAACCTGCTGCTGCACGGCATCGGCCCCACGGCCGGCGAGACCACCCCGCCCGCCGTGCGAGTGGACGACGCGCTCCGCGCCGACCCCGGCACGCGGTTCGACGTGATCCTCACCAACCCGCCGTTCGGCCGGAAGTCGTCCGTGCGCATGGTGAACGCCGAGGGTGACGAGGAGCGTCAGGACCTCACCGTCGTGCGCGATGACTTCTGGGTGTCCACCAGCAATAAACAGCTGGCGTTCATGCAGCACGTGAAGACGCTGCTCAAGATCAACGGCCGCGCCGCCGTGGTCATCCCCGACAACGTGCTCTTCGAGGGCGGCGCCGGCGAGACCATTCGTCGGAAGCTGCTGCACGAGTGCGACGTGCACACGCTGCTGCGACTCCCCACCGGGATCTTCTACGCGCAGGGCGTGAAGGCCAATGTGTTGTTCTTCGACCGCCGCGCCGCCAGTGATCAGCCGCAGACGAAGAAGCTGTGGGTATACGACCTGCGCACCAACAAGCACTTCACGCTGAAGACGAATCCGCTGCAGCGCGCGGACCTCGACGAGTTCGTGAAGTGCTATCGGCCCGAGAACCGGCAGAATCGGAAGGCGACGTGGCATGAGACCAAGTCGCCAGATGGCCGGTGGCGCGCGTACGACTACGCCGAGCTGGTGGCGCGCGACAAGGCGAGCCTCGACGCGTTCTGGCTGCGCGACGAGGCCCTCGAGGCGTCCGCCAACCTGCCGGCCCCCGACGTGATCGCGGCCGAGATCGTGGAGGACCTCAGGGCGGCGCTGGCGACGTTCGAGGAGTTGCAAGGGGCGCTGGGGGAGCGGTGAGAGGCCATGCTCGAGCGCATTCCGAACAGATCGTCGGCTCCGCAACGGCCGTTGCAGCTGAGTTCCCTGCGCTCTTGGTACTCACCACGCATGGCTTTTGGGCGGACGGGGTGCACGCCCTGATGAACCACGGCTACCGGATACGAGCGTGACCAGACGCGCTTCACACTCGGATACCTCGCGACGAAAGAGCCTAGCGCCGTCGGGGCAGGCAAAGCCGGCCAAGAAGGCGAAGAGAGCAAAGAAGGCCAAGAAGGCCAAGCGGGCAAGGAGGTTCGCCGTCGGTACCCCTGCGGCCGACGCGTTGGACACTCTGCTGCGCACGCGGTTCCACGGCGCCGTCAACATCCGCGGAATCCGTTTCCAAGTCCGCTACGCCGCGCTGCGCGCCATTCAAATGGCCGAAGCCATTCGCCAACAACGCGTCGCCGCGACGACTGCTGGTCACTCCGCCGGACTATCAACCGTGTCTCACGTCCATGCCCCGGTTGTGCGCTTCGAGGGACTGGAGGACGTGGATATCGCCGACCCGGAAGTAGGACCGCTATGGCTCGGGAGCGTGGTGGGGCCTACGTCACCGACGACGCTCGGCGGTGAATACCTGCAGGTCAAAACTGCGGACTCCCCGTGGTCCTGGTCGCGGCTCCGCGACCCACTTGTGGGATGGATCGAGCTGGTCCGCACCGGCGCAGCCGGCCTCCGGCTACGGCTCGTCGTCAACTTCGAGCTGCGAGGCGACCTTGACGAGTTGGCTCGATTCGCTGCGCTCTCGGCATCAGCCCAGCGCGACATCCGGCAGAAGTTCCGCAAGCTCGCGGGGAGCGTGGGGGCGACGCCCATGGAGGCGGACGGGGTGCTCGACGCGCTCGAAATCGCGCGCGTCGACGATGCCGCGCTACGCGACAACCTTCGGCATGAACTTACGGCGGCGTTCGGGTTGGCGGACGACGGGGCGCTCGATGCGTACGAGCTTGCGCTGACGGGACGAGTGTTGGATTGGTCGGCTCGCCGCGACGCGGTGTCGGCGCATGATGTGCTCGAGTTCGGGCGACTGCTGGGCGAGGGATTGGCGCGGCAGGCGCAGTTTCGCGCCGTTGGCGAGCGGCTCGCCTCCTCTCTGGTGCTTGATGTTGATGCGTCCCCGGAGGATTTCTACGCCGGGCAGCGGACGAGGCTCGGGCACGTCGTCGGCGGGCTGGACGTCCGCCGCCCCGAATGGACGGCCAAGATCGATCAGGCGCTGAAGCGCGCAGGCGTGTGTGTCCTCCGCGCCCCCAGTGGGCACGGGAAGTCGACGCTCGCCTTCCGGTACGTAGTTGACCACTGGCCAATGACGCAGACCGTCGTCGTCCGCCGAGTGGAGACGGCCGAAGATGTCGACACGCTCTGTGACTACCTTCGCTTCCGTGCGGGGCTTGGCGTGCCCCTCCGCGTACTGATCGACGCCGATTTCCGGACGCGGCGGTGGCCTGAGGTTGCGGCCGCCGCTGCCGCTGTGGGCGCGCAGGTACTCGTGACGGTGCGCACAGAGGACTATCAGCGGTTCCCCATACAGG
>JACVCT010000149.1 GCA_016741895.1 Gemmatimonadaceae bacterium
TTGGCGAGGCCGGTGAGTGGATCGTGCGGGGCGCGATGCGCGGCCTCGATGCGTGCCGCCTCGAGAGCCGTGAGCTTGCGCTGCCGCTCGATGGCAAATGCCACGGCGCGTGCGAGAGAGGCCGGTGCCGCTTCCGCCTTGTCAAGGCATTCGTGCGCGCCGGCCCGCAGGGCGCGCAGGGCCAGACCGTCATCGAGCTGCCGACTGTACACCACCACCGGGACGCCGGGGGCGGCACCACGCACGCCGGCCAGCGCGGCGATGCCACTGGCGTCGCTCAGCGTGAGGTCCAGCAGCACGGCGTCAGGACGGTCCTGCAGCAGCTGCCGGATCGCCTCGGCGAGGGTGCGGACCACCTCGCAGGACACGTGCGCGCCAAGTCGCTCGGTGAGCGCCGCGACGGAACTGCGCGCATCCGTGGCGTCGTTGTCTACCAGCAGAATGTGCAGTCTGCTAGGATCGGACGATGCAGCCGTGATATGGTCGGACACGGTGCGGTGGGCAGAGGAGGCGGGGAATCGGACCGGCTGTTCCACGATACCTCTCGTTTCCACATCCGCTAGCCCCCCGATGAATTGTGACCACCCCGTAGTTTTCATCTCTCAGCCCTGAACCGGATGTCCACCACAACTGTGTCCACCCCGCTGGCCGTCGGTACCGAAGCCCCCGAGTTCGCGTTGTCATCCACCTCAGGCCAGACGGTCAGTCTGTCGAGCTTTCGCGGCCAGAAGGCGGTGCTGCTGGCCTTCTTTCCGCTGGCCTTCACCAGCACCTGCACCACGGAGCTCTGCGCCTTTGGTGAGGATTTCGACGCCTTCGTCGACGCCAACGTGGAAGTGCTTCCCATTTCGGTAGATGCGGTGCCGAGTCTCAAGGAATTCCGTAACAAGTACGGGATGAAGGTCGAGCTGCTGTCCGACTTCAAGCGTGAAGCGTCGGCCGCCTATGGCGTGCTGCGTCCGGACACGTTCTTCTCCGAGCGGGCCTACTTTCTGATCGATACGCAGGGCATCATCCGCTGGATGCACGTGGAGGAGGCCCTGGGACAACGTCGCGAGAATGCGGAAATTCTCGCCGCCATCAAGAACGTGATCGGTTGATTTCCACAAAGCACTCCGGGCGCCGCCGAGCGCCCGTTGGATCACGTAGTTGAACAAAGCGGGGTGTCGTGGATAACCACGACACCCCGTTCCTGTTACTGCAACTCCCGAGAGGTAACGCGCCGATCAGGCCGCGGCGGTCTCCTGACTGGTCGGCATTGTCACAGCGGGCGACTGTACGCTCACCGGGACACGGCGCGGCTGCGCGGGCGCCAGCTTGGCCACCCGCACCGTCAGCACGCCCAGGTCATAGGCAGCCTGGATGGCCTGCAGGTCGGCGCTCTTGGGCAGGCGGAACTGGCGGACGAACTGACCCTGCGTCGTTTCGCCGATCAGCAGCCGCTCACCCTCCGCCAGCTCAAGGCGGACGCGTTCGCCCCGCACCGTCAGCACACCGTCCTCGGCCAGCACCTCGAGGCGGTCGGCCGGGATGCCGGGGACATCGAGGGCGATGGTGTAGCCCTGCTCGTCCTCGCGGGCCTGCACGGCGGGCTGCCAGCTTGTGGCCGGACGGCCGGCGAAGACCTCCTCGAACAGCCGGTCCATCTCGCGGCGGAGGGCCGTAACGGGAGCGGGGGACACAGCGGGAATGCGGTAGTACGTCATGGATCCTCCGGTGATCTGTGGATCGGGATGATTTGTGATTGGAGAATGGACGCCGCAGTGGCGTCGCTGTCCGCTCTGGGGGCATGCCGCGTGCCAGTGCCGGTTGGTCTGTTTGGCAAACGCTGTTCGATGCCCGCTGTCAATCAGGCGGCCGGTCTGTCGATTCGGCGGTGTGTTCGCTCGGCCTCATCTCGACGCGCCGAGGGAGCGCGCAACCTTCTGCATTCGTTTTCGGTCAGCTTGTCCGGTCTGGAACCGGCGCGTAGCTTGCCTTCATGCTGCTCGCCGCAACCGTTCCCCACCTGCTGCGTCACCTCGCCGATGCCACCGAGGTCAACGCCGGGTTGGCGCAGATGCTCGCGCATCTCGGACAGGACCTCGAGGCGGATCGGGTGGCTCTCGAGTTTGCGGACGGGCGCACCCGCACCATCGCTTGGCGCGCTGGCGGGGCGGCGGCGGACGCGGCGCTTCCCCGGCCCGTGCAGGTAACCGTGACGTCGGCGGGTCAGACGCTGGCCAGTCTGCTGGTGCACCGTGACCGGCCCTTCGACAGCGATGAGCAGGCGCTGCTCAGCACCGTGGGCGACCTCTGCGCCGTGGCGCTCGCCCGCGAGGCCCATCGCCGAGATCTCGAGGTGCAGGTCTCCGACCGCATGCGCGAAGTGGCGCAGCAGCGGGCCTTCATCGAGTGCATCGTCGATTCGCTTCCGCATGGTTTGTACGTCGTGGACCGCGACTACCGCATCCACGCCTGGAACCGCAAGCGCGAGACCGGCATGCAGGGGGTCTCGCGCACCGACGCGGTCGGGCGCTCCATCTTTGAAATTCTGCACCGTCAGCCCGCGGGGCTCCTCAAGCGGGAGTTCGATGAGGTCTTTGCCAGCGGCCAGTTGCAGCAGTTCCAGATGGAGAGCAACGCCTTCGGGGACATGCGCACCTATCGCATCTCCAAAATCCCCATGCGACTGGGCGGCGGCGCGGTGACGCATGTCATCACCATTGGTGAGGACATCACCGACTGGAAGGCCGCGCTCGATCGCACGGCGCAGGCTGAGAAGCTGGCAGCGCTGGGGCAGCTGGCGGCGGGGGTCATGCACGAGATCAACAACCCGCTGGCCACCATTGCCGCCTGCGCCGAGTCGCTGTCGCTGGCCGAGGAGCTGGGAGCCGCCGCGCCTCCGGCGGGGGAGATGCTGCGCATCATCGATCTCGAGGTGCAGCGCTGCAAAAAGATCGTCAACGGCCTGCTGGACTTCTCGCGGCCCAAGGCGGTTGGGCGGGCGCTGTTTGATCTCAATTCGGTGGTGCAGCAGGGCCTGTTCCTGCTGCAGCACCATCCGCGCTTCAAGCGCATCAAGCTGGCCACCGAACTCGAGGCCAGCGTCCCGCTGCTCGTGGAGGGCGACAGCGATCAGATGGCCCAGGTGCTCATCGCACTGGCCATGAATGCGCTCGACGCCACGCCGGAGCAGGGGCGGGTGACCATCCGCACGCGCGCCGGCGACGATGACGCGGGACGGGTCATGGCTCAGTTGGATGTGGAGGATGAAGGGCCCGGTGTGCCGCGCGCGCTGCAGGCCAAGGTGTTCGAACCGTTTTTCACGACCAAGCCGCCGGGGCAGGGCACGGGGCTGGGTCTTGCCATCTGCTATGGCATCGTCGCCGATCACGGGGGCACGCTGGCACTGGTGTCCCCCGAAGGCCAGGGCGCGACGTTCCGCGTGTCCCTGCCGCTGAGGACCGCCGATGCGGGGGAACTGCTTGCATGACCATGACCACGTCATCCGCGACCACGTCATCCGCGACTGCGTCCGGGGCCACCACGTCCGGGGCCACCACGTCTGCAAAGACGGCGTCGGCTGAATCCGCTGCTACGTCTCCGGTGCGGGTGCTCATTGCCGAGGACGAGGCGCACCTCGGCACCATCCTCGAGCAGTTCCTGCTGGCCCGTGGCTTTCAGGTCAGCATCGTGCGCGACGGCCGCACGGCGCTCGAGCGTCTGCGCAGTGAAGCCTTTGACGTGGCCCTGCTCGACGTGGTCATGCCGGAACTCGACGGGCTCGAGGTGCTGCGGCAGGTGCGCGAGGAGCCGCTGCCGCCGGAAATCATTGTCATTACCGGCAACGGCACCATCGAAACCGCCATCGCCGCGCTCAAGCTGGGGGCCTACGATTTCCTGTCCAAGCCCTATCGCATGGCGGAAATCGAAGTGCTGGTGCGGCGTGCCTGGGAGAAGCGCATGCTCGCGCGCGACAACGTGGTGTTGCGTTCGCAGCTCTACCGGCAGGCGCCGGAGCCGGTGTTTCTCACGCAGTTTGCGCCCCTGCTGGCCGTGCGGCACATGATGACCAAGGTTGCCGCGAGCAACTCGCCGGTGCTCATCACCGGCGAGTCGGGCACGGGCAAGGACCTCGTGGCTCGGCTGCTGCACGCCGAGGGCAGCCGGCCTGCGGGCCCCTTCATCGCCATCAACTGCGCGGGCCTGGCCGAGTCGCGGCTCGAGCTGGAACTGTTCGGCGTGGAGAAGGGCGCTTTCCCCGGGGCGGACCAGCGTCGGCTGGGCCTCTTCGAGCTCGCCGCCGGTGGCACGCTGTATCTCGACAACATCGGCGATCTCGATCTCAAGCTGCAGGGCAAGCTGCTGCGCGCACTCGAAACGGGGAGCTTCTTCCGTGTCGGCGGGACGCAGCAGGTGGCCGTGGACGTGCGGGTGTTGGCCTCCACCACCCGGGATCTCAGTCGCATGGTGCAGGCGGAAACCTTCCGCGATGATCTGCTGCATCGCATCAACACCATCCGCATTGCCCTGCCGCCCCTGCGGGACCGGGCCACCGACATCGCGCTGCTCGCGCGGCATTTCCTCGCGTTGCTTTCGCCGCGCGGCGAACAGGGGCGCTCCGCACTGCGTCTCAGTGATGATGCGGTGGCGGCGCTCGAGCGCTACCGCTGGCCGGGAAACGTGCGCGAGCTGCGCAATGTGATGGAGCGGGCGGCGCTGCTGGCCACGCACGACACGGTGCACGCCGGTGATCTGCCGCTTGGTACCGAGGTGGGCGCGGCTGCCCGCCCCACACCGGTGCAGGGGGCGACAGCGATCGCGGAGCCGGCAACGGCCTCCGCTCCCGCCACCGCAGAGGTGCTGTCCCTCGGCGAGCTCGAGAAGCGCCACATTCACGACGTGCTCGAACGCACCAACTGGCATCAGGGCCGCGCCGCGGACCTGCTGGGCATTTCGCCCAAGACCCTCTATCGCAAGATTCGCGAGTACGGCTTTGCGCGCCCCGGTGGGCGCAGCAGCTGATCGCGTCCACTCCCCATGAAGATACTCGTCATCGAGGACGATCCGACCGTCGGTGAGTTCGTGCGCCGCGGGCTCGAGGAGCAGCGCTGGCACGCGGACCTCTGCAACAATGGGCTCGAGGGCGAGCGGCTGGCACTCAGCCAGCCCTATGACCTCATCATTCTCGACATGCGTCTGCCGGGCCGGAACGGACTCGACGTGCTGCGGACGCTGCGCACGCGCGGGTTCGAGCGCCCGGTGCTCGTGCTCACGGCGCAGGATGCCGTGGACGCCAAGGTGGAAACCCTGCGCGCCGGCGCCGACGACTACGTCACGAAGCCATTTGCTTTCGAGGAACTGCTGGCCCGCGCCGAAGCGCTGCTGCGGCGTCCGCGGGCCATGGCCAGTCCCCAGCTCCGGGTGGGCGACCTCGAAGTGGATCTGGGCACCCGCGAAGTGAAGCGGGCGGGCACGCTCATCGAGCTGACGCCCAAGGAGTTCGCCGTGCTGGAGTATCTCATGCGCCACGCGGGCCGGGTCATGAGCCGCACGCTCATCACCGAGTATGCCTGGGGCTATCACTTCGACCCCGGCACCAACATCGTCGACGTGGTCATCAACCACCTGCGCAAGAAGATCGACGCCCCCCATGACAAGAAGCTCATCACCACCGTGCGTGGGGTGGGCTACATGATCCGCGCGTAAATGGCCACGCTGCGCATCGGCACGCCGTCCATCCGTGCGCAGCTCACCCTTGCGTGGACTGCCGCCATGGTGGCCACGCTGCTGGTGTTTGCCACCACGCTGCTGGTGGTGCGGCGCCAGTTGCTGCTCGAGGAGCATGAGCTGCGCGTGCAGCGCCGGGCCGATCAGGTGGTGCTGGCCATCGACGTGGCGCGGCGCACGGGCACCGAACCGCTGTTTGCGCAGAACGACCCGCTGGCCGGTCCGAGCATCGGTCAGCGCATGAGTGCCTTCCTGTCGCTCATCGAAGGCTACGTGCTGGTGCAGGACAGCTCGGGCTACGACATCTATGCCTCGCCGTCGGTGCGGGCGTTGTCCACCTCAGACCGCGACCGCTTCTCCACGGCCGCGCGCGCCTCGCAGCCCGGGCCCGGCAGTCTTCGGGTGCCGCTGTTCAGCGACGACCTGATGCTCGCCACGCGCGATGTGCGCCTGAGCGACAAGGACCGCTACCGGGTGTATGCCGCGCTCACCACGCGCGACATCAATCTCACCCCGCCGGAACTCGTGGGCCCGATGCTCACCATCGCGCCCTTCCTGCTCATGCTCTCGGTGGGCTTTGCGTACATCATTGCCGGACGCGCCTTCCGCCCCATCGATCGCATCATCGATCAGGTTGAGGCCATCACCGACGGTCGCTCGCTGCATCGTCGCCTCGTCATCGGTGCGGCCGGTGAGGAGCTGGCGCGGCTGTCGGTCACGCTCAATGCATTCATCGAACGCATCGATCTGTCGTTCGGCGCGCTGCGCCGCTTCACCGCCGACGCCAGCCACGAACTCAAGACGCCGCTGGCGGTCATGCGCGCCGACGTGGAGCGGGCCATGACGCCCACGGTGAGCGAGGAGGAACGGGCCGTGGCGCTCGAGGAGGCGCTGCAGCAGGTCACGCGCATGGCGGACCTGGTGGACTCGCTGCTCACGCTCGCGCGCGCGGACGAGGGGCGCTTCGAGGTCTACCGCGAGCCCATCGAGCTGGCGCCGCTCGTGCGCGAGGTGGTGGAGACGGCGCGATTGCTGGGCGAGGAGAACGAGCTGCACATCATCGCCACGCGCCTCGACAACGCGGAAGTGCTCGGTGACGTGATGCGTCTGCGGCAGCTGTTCCTGAATCTGGTGTCGAACGCCATCAAATACACGCCGAAGGGCGGGGAAGTGGAAATCTCGCTCGTGCGCGGCGAGGCCGAGGTCACGCTGTCGGTGCGGGACTCGGGCATCGGCATCGCGGCGGCCGACCTGCCGTATGTGTTCGAGCGCTTCTGGCGCGCCGACCGGGTGCGCTCGCGCGCCAGTGAGCGCGGCGGGTTCGGGCTCGGGCTCGCCATCTCGCAGTGGATTGCGCAGGCGCACAGCGGTCGACTGGAAGTCCAGTCGCGTCTTGGCCGGGGCAGCACGTTCACGCTCACGCTGCCGCTGGCCGGCGCGCCGGGATCGGGAATGACGGGGGAATATCAGTCGGTGGTGAACACGCGGGATGAACCGATTGACCTCCACGGAACGCTAACCGCGGATTAATCCGATCCTAATCTTTCGTCCATTGCCCGCTCATGTCCGGAACGTAGGTTCGGCCTGTCAGCTCCGGATAGCCCGTCCGGTCGCGACGTTCGTAGCCCGTACCCCGGACAAGCGAGATGTTCAACAACCTGATCGAGTCTCAGGCCAAGAAGCAGAAGCGCGCCGGTGGGTCCTTCATGTCCATCGTGGTCCACACCGCCGTCGTTGCCGCACTCATTGTGGTGACGAAGGGAGCTGGTGCGGTCATCGAGGAAGAGAAGGTCGAGAAGGTGGACTTCGTCGAAGTCAAGAAGGACGAGCCGAAGCCACCCGAGCCTGAGAAGGCCCCGCCGCCGCCTGATGCCGTGGCCGCCCCGCCGCCGCCGAAGGGTTTCCAGGTGCTTTCGGCGCCCATCGAGATCCCCAACGTGATCCCGGAAATCGACCTGTCCAAGAAGGTGACGGACGAGGCCGACTTCTCCGGCAAGGGTGTGGCTGGTGGTATCGCCAAGGGTGTGGAAGGTGGCAAGGGTCCCGTCATTCAGAACGCGGACCAGCCGTACTTCGACTTCCAGGTGGAAAAGCCGGTGGTCATGGCGCCGGGATCGCAGGGTCCGGCCTATCCCGACATGCTCCGCACCGCGGGCATCGAGGGCACCGTACTGGCGCAGTTCGTCGTGGACACGACGGGTCGGGCCGAAATGGCCACGTTCAAGGCCCTCAAGTCGGACAACGATCTGTTCACCAACGCCGTGAAGAATGCGCTGCAGCGCATGCGCTTCCTCCCCGCTGAAGTGGGTGGCCGCAAGGTGAAGCAGCTCGTGCAGCAGCCGTTCCAGTTCTCACTCAATCGCTGAGCCGTCGCTCGGCGATTCGATCCCAAAACACACATCAGGAGAGAGCACGATGGGCATGGATCTCATGGACCTTTGGCACGAGATGGGTTGGTTTGCCAAGGGTATCGTCTGGACGCTGCTGATCATGTCGGCCTACTCGACCGGTATCATCATTCAGAAGTGGTGGCAGATGCGGAAGGCGCAGGGCGAGACGCGCAAGTTCGCCCCGGAGTTCTCGCAGTTCCTCGAAGAGGACAACCTCAACGAAGCCATCAAGCTCGCCGAAGGCTACAAGAAGTCGCATGTCGCCCGCGTGCTCGGTGGCGCGCTGGGTGAAATCCGTCCCCTCATCCAGGACGGCTCGGTCACCGTGGCCGACATCAACTCGGCCGAGCGTGCCGTTGAGCGCGAAATGCTCATGACGATCGTAGACCTCAAGCGCGGCCTCGGCGTGCTCGCGACGGTCGGTGCCACGGCGCCGTTCGTCGGTCTCGTCGGCACGACGATGGGTATCGTGAACTCCTTCACCGCCATGTCCACGTCGGGCGCTGGTGGTATCTCCTCGATGGCGGCCGGTATCGCCGAAGCCCTCATCACGACGGCCATCGGTATCGGCGTCGCCATTCCCGCCGTGTGGGCGTTCAACTTCTTCCAGACGAAGATTGACAACCTCACGGCCGAGATGACGTACACGTCGAAGGAAATGATCGACTACCTCATCAAGGGTGTGTCGGGTGAGTTCGGTCGCTCGCGCTTCACGCGTGAGTTCAACACGGCCGGCCAGACGCCGATCTCGAAGTAACCAACGTCGGTCCAGTGCTGCGCGCCCACATCCGGGCGCGCGGACACCGGGCGAGGGCCAAGGAGCTACGCCCTGGGAATGAGCCCAGGCGGCGGGAGCGGCGGCACGGCCGCTCCCAACCGCCATGCCAATTTGAACCACTGCCCACAAGACCATGTACCCGCCGAAGACGACCAGTTCCCCCTGCGCGAAGTTGAACACCTTTGATGCCCGATAGATCACCACAAAACCCATGGCAATCAGTGCATACAAGAGGCCCGTCAACGCGCCATTGATGAGGTAATTCAGGAAATCAATCATCACCTTCTCCCATTTGAAATGCCGGCCTTGGTCGTCTGGTCGGCAGCCGTTACGTCGCGAATGAATACCTGCGCGGTGAACTGGCTGCGACGTCCATCCTGATAGGTCACTGGTATGTCCACAGTTACTTCATGTGCCCCGTTGTAAAGGCCTTCTATCAGCGCCGAATACCGATCTTCCAGAAACTCTCGGCGCAGCTTTCTTGATCGGGTCAACTCACCCTCATCCGGGTCAAGTTCCTTAGGAAAGTTGGCGAAACGCCTCACCCGCGCGTGGTCCGGCAGGAACTGGTTTACCCGTGCGATTTCCTGGCTAAGGAGGTCTGCCACCTCTGCTCGCTGCGAGAGATCCGTGAAGGTCGAGAAACCAATGCGCTTGTCTTCTGCCCAGCGAGACAGCACACCCATGTCGATGTTGATGAGTGCGGCAACAAAATCGCGCCTTTCATCTCCGACAGTCATCATGTCTTTGATGAACGGGCTGAAACGAAGGCGGGTTTCAACAAACTGCGGCGGGAACGTTTAGCCTACGGCACGCCGCGTCAGGTCGGACACCCCATCCAAAAACCCAAGTTCGCCTCGGTCGGTCTTGGTAACCGCATCTCCGGTTTGGTACCACCCGTCTTTGACCTTGGCCTCGACAGAGCCTTCGCGTCGGTAATAGCCCAGAAACGAGCTGCCCCCCCTTACGCACAACTCCCCATCTGCTGTCAGCATCCACTCCAGTGGAGTTCCTGCCTCGGGGTGCGTCTGCATCCAGTGACCAACGGTTTCCAGGTCAAAACGGTCTCCCTGGTGGCTCGTCAACAGCCCGACCTCGGTCGAGCCATAGATGTTTCTCAAGGGAACGCCCATCGCATGGAACATGCGGAACACATCTGGTGCCATGGTGGCTCCTCCGCAGATGGCCACCCGCAGCCGTGTCAGGCCAAGTTGGTCTCTCAATGGTCTGAGGACCAGCGCATTGGCGAGGGGCAGCAAGGCCCGACTCCACCAAGACACGGGCTTGCCGTCCATGCGCGGGCCGTGCCAAGCATGCCCAACTTTTAACCCCCCCTCGTAAATGCCTCGCCGCCACCGACCCGCGTCGAGCATGTGCGCCTGAACGGATGACGCCATGCCTTCCCATTGGCGCGGGGCAAACGTCATTGCCTCGACCGCCAGCTCTCGAATGTTTTCAAGAACCTGCTCAGGGCCCTCAGGAAAGTTGACCACCATGGGC
>JACVCT010000150.1:0-3163 GCA_016741895.1 Gemmatimonadaceae bacterium
CTCGGGGTCGTAGCCACTGGCGATGATCACCGGCAGATCGGGATGACTGCGACGGATCTCGGCCAGCACTTCAATGCCGCTCATGCCGGGCATGGTGAGGTCGAGCAATACCGCCCGGAGGCGTGGTGCCAGCGTGCGGAATCGCGCCACCCCGGTCTCGCCATCCTCCGCCTCGATGACATCGAGACCCAGGCGCGACAACACCCGGTGGGCGACATGGCGAATGGAGGCCTCGTCGTCCACCACCAGCACGGTACCACGCACCGCGGCGTGGTCATCGCTGGCGGGCTCACCGGATGGCGGCGCGGCCGGCGTGGCCGCACGCAGGTGCATGTCGAAGCGCGTTCCTTCGCCCACGACCGAATGCAGCGTGAGCACACCGCCCAGCGAGCGTACGATGCCGCGTACGGCACTGAGGCCAAGCCCACGGCCCGACGACTTGGTGGAGAAGAAGGGGTCGAAAATCCGTTCGCGCACGTTGTCCGGAATGCCAGGTCCCGTGTCTGCCACCGTCACGCGGATCCATTCGGTGGCATCGTCAGAGCCGTCGCTCGGCGCGCCCTCCTGTCCATCGTTGCCGAGGCGCGCGGGCGGCGTGGTGCCTGACGCCGCAGACAGCATCACACGGCCTCCCGTCTCGCCGACGGCCTCCGCCGCGTTCGTGAGCAGATTGAGCAGCACCTGAGACAGCTGCGCCGGATCGGCGCTCACCCACAACGCCTCGGGCATCTCCGCCACGTCGATGCGCACCTTCTTCGCCTGCGCCGCACGAACGAGCGGGACGATGTCATTGATGACCTGGCGCAGGTCCACCGTATCGCGCCGCAGACTGGCCCGCCCCGCATAGGCCAGCATCTGCCGTGTGAGTTCGGCTGCGCGGCGGCTCGCGGCGCCGATGCGTTCGAGGGCGCCCCGGGTTTCCTCGGGATCGTCGAGGGCCTCACGCGCCAGCTCCACGTTGCCGAGGATGGCGCCGAGGATGTTGTTGAAGTCGTGGGCGATGCCGCCGGCCATGACGCCCAGGCTTTCGAGCTTTTGAGCCTGCTGCACACTCGCATCCCGCGCCCGGCGTTCCGCCTCCGCGCGCGCACGTTCGGTGAGGTCGGTGCCGATGAGGCCAATGGCGTAGACACTGCCGTCGGTGTGCACGAGCGGAAACGCCACCACCTGCCAGCCATGGGGACCGGCAGGTGAATCCAACTCCACTTCCTGCTCGATGACCGCTTCGCTGCTTCGCGCACGCGTGATCAGTGGCCCGAGCACGGATGCCGTCTCACCCAGCGCCGCGTGCACCTCCCGACCTTCCGCGGCGTCTGCGGCAATGCCGGACAGTGAGGCCAGCCGTGCATTGGCCAGACGCACACGGCCGTCGAGTCCCACCACCAGCACCAGCGTGGAGGTGTTGTTGACGACATCCTGCAGCAGCTCGCGCGCGGCCTGCGCCTTGTCCAGCGCGGCCTCCGTGGCATCCACCTGCTCCTCCAGACGTTCGTACAGCGAACGCAGGCGCGCCGTCATGATGTTGAAGGCCCGCGCGAGCTGCCCCACCTCATCGCTGCCCACTTCCGGAGCACTCACCGTGAAATCGCCGGCGGCCACCGCCTCGGCGGCATTGGCCACCGTGAGCACGGGCCGCGCGAAACGCCGGGTGATGGCCACCACACCAAAGGCCATGAGTCCGATGGCCGCAAACCCCAGCACCACCGAGTAGCCAAGCAGCGCGCGTGCGGGCGCAAAGGCCACCTGCTGCGGTGTCTCGAGAATGAGCGCGAGATCGAGCTCGGGAATCCAGCGCCACGCGCCCACCACCGGTCGTCCGGCATAGTCGGCATACAAACCGGAGCCAACCGTGCCGTCGAGCGCGGAGTCAATGGCCATGCTGTGCACGCCACGCTTCACGCCGTCACGTCCGAAACGTGCCGCAGAAACGAAGTCGGCCAGTTCGTTGACGAGATACGCCTCGATGGGGGGCGGCTGCGGCGCAGCCTCACCAACTCGTCGCAGCGCCGTGCCTGCTCCTCCCGCAGCGCCCGCACCCAGACCACCGTCCCGCCGGCGCAGGGTGTTCTCCATCTGCGCGAGATCGAGGTGCACCGCCAGAATGGCCTCCGTGGCCTCGCCACGCCGAATGGGAGTGGCGACCGTGAGACGTGGGCGTCCACTGCCGCTGGCGTAGTAGATGGGCTTCACAAAGGTCGAATCGCGGCTCGCCGTGAAGTACTCCTCGCCAACGGCGAAGCTGCCCAGCGTTTCCGGATTGGTGGAGCGCACCACCTGCCCACCGGACAGCGCAATCACCTGCATCTCCTCGGCCGCCAGCACCATGGGCGGGAGCCCCTGCCAACGCAGTGTATCCGGCGCGGACGGGATGGGGCCGCTGTGCAGGGCCAGTTCCCGCCCAAGCAGCACCACGGCCTCACGCTGCCGCGCCAGCCATTCCGTCAGACGACCGGCGTCGTCGGCCGCCTGACCCTCCAACTGCGCCAGCAGGCGCTCACGCAGCGAGCGCTCCGCCGCGCGATACGCGAGCGCGCCGCTCAGGCCCACCAGCACGACACCAACAGCAAACACGGCCGCCGACAGGCGGGCCGGAAAGCTGCGTGCAAGACGTGTGCGCATCACGAGTGGGTGGTGGGCCGGGTGTGCATCGACTCAACGCCGGGGCTCGATGACACCGCGCAGCGCCGTGGAGTCGCCACGCACTTCGAGAATGGTGGCGCTGCGTGTCGGGTCACCGCTGCCGGCAAAGGTGTAATTGGCCATCGCCCCATCAAAGCGGCCATAGCTTCGCACGGAATCGGCGAGTGCCCGCCCGCTGCGCACGCCCGACCTGGACGCGGCACGCGCGAGCAGGTGAATGGCATCGTAGGTGGCCACGGCGGCGGCGCGCGGGTCACCCGCCGCGGGGTCCGCGTTCCACTGTTGCCTGAAAAAGCGCGCGGCGGGACGCTCGGTGCGCCGATCCCAGTTGGCCACAATGATGGTGCCGCTCAGGTCCGGGATGCGAGCCATGGAGACGGCATCCCAGGAATCACTGCCGAGTACCCGGCCCCGGAATCCGGACTTCCGCAAACGTCGCAGCATGACCGAATCGCCCGGCGACCGATCGGGCAGCAGCAGTACCTCCGGTTCCTCGGCCCGAATGCGCCCGGGTCCGGCAGCA
>JACVCT010000150.1:3173-10344 GCA_016741895.1 Gemmatimonadaceae bacterium
CGGAGTGTGGGGCAGCCGCCGTACCTCGGGTTCGTGCTGACGTAGGCGCCGCTGTTCGGCAGCCATCTGCGTGGTATCGTCGGCCGCGTGGGTTTCGCGCGCCACCATGCGGCCGCCAAGCTCCGCGAAGGTGGCCGAGAAGAGACTCACGATCTCGCTCCCGTAGGCGCTCGCCGCGTTGTGCATCGCGGCGGCTCGGCGCACACCCAGTGAGTCGTGCACGAAGCGCGCGAGCACCTCGCCCTGCACGGCGTCGAGGAAGGCCATCCGGCTTACGAGCGGACGTCCTGCCGTGACCGCCGGACTCGAAGCCATGGGGGCAATCATCGGCACATCTGCGGCGTTGGCCACCGCGGCGGCGGTGACGGCCAGCCGACTGAACTGCGGGCCCACCACCACATCGGCGGAATCGCGGTTGATGAGCGCGCGCATGGCAGCCGCTGCCTCGTCCGCACGCGCACCGGTGTTGCGTGACACCAGCACAACCTCGTGGGCCACGCCACCGATGATCACCCCACCGGCGGCGTTCAGCTCGTTCACGGCAATGCGCGCGCCCCGCTCGGCCGGCAAACCCGAAGCCTCGCCCAAACGCCCCTCCAGTGTGCCCAGCAGGCCGACACGCCAGACCGGCTTGGCTTCGGAACCACAGGCGAGACACAGGGCAGCAGAGGCGAGCAGTGCGCTTCGCGACGTCACGTTTCGAAACGTCACGCTACGAAACGCGGTGTCACGGGATGCTGTGAATGGCCACATCGTGGGTCAGCTCCAGATAAGGCGGTGCAGACGCAGCCCTGGGGCTGCGCCCAACGCCTACCGCGCGGACGCGGCGGGTTGATCGAGCAGGCGTCGCACCTGATCGAGATACTCGCGCACATCGAACGGCTTCGCAATCAGGGCGTCGGGGTGCGCCTGGGCAAAGCGTCCGATTTCCGGGGCCTCCACGTCGCCGGTCACGAAGGCAAAGTGCGAAAGCAGCGACGGGCGATGCTGTTCGATCCATTCCAACAGCACCACGCCACTCGCCGCCGGCATCTTCACGTCGCAGAGCACCGCCTGCACCGGTCGCTGCTCCAGCACCCGCCGGGCGTCTGCCACACTGCCGCTGAGCACCACATCCACCCCCAGCCGGCGCAGCAGCAGGTCCTGCGCGCGCAGCAGCGGGGCTTCGTCGTCCACGACCAGCACGCAGGGACGGACCGGTGCGTCTGCGGTGTCGGCAACCGGGAAGAGCGTGTCCGTCATGGCCGAAGACGAGACCGGCGTGGGCAGCGAGAGCGTGGACTCGGGCACACATCCCGTGGCCGGCACGAGGCCCGGGTCGGCGAGGCGAAAATGCAGGGTGAAGCGCGCGCCCCCACCCGCCACGTTCTCGGCGTGTACACTGCCGCCAAACGTGATCATGAAGCGATCGACCAGCGCCAGACCAAGACCGGTGCCTTCACCCACATCCTTGGTGGTGTAGAAGGCCTCGAACACGCGGGCCGGTTCGCGAAGGCCGGGGCCATTGTCGGTGACGCTGACCACGAAGTGTTCGGCGACCCGACGGGCGTCCACCCGCACGAGCGCCGCGGCGCCGTCGGGTCGCTCGTATCCATTCAATGCGTCGAGTGCGTTGTTCAGCACGTTCAGCAACACACCCTGCAGGTGCTGCCGTTCGGCCATGATGCAGGCGTCGTCAAAGGGCGCCACCTCGAGGCGCACACCGGCCGCCGCGAACGCGAACTGCCGCAGCTCGCTCACCACGTCCAGCGATTCGCGGAAGGGCACCGGTCGCACTTCACTGTCGCCCCGCCGGGCAAACTGCAGGAGGCTGCGCACCAGCAGTCGGGCGCGCCGCGCCTCCTGCAGAATGGGTGCGACGTACAGGCGGTCGAGTTCCGCCGCGCCATGCGCCATGTGGCCGGCGCCGCCCTCACGAAGGCGGGCCGCCAGCAACTCACTCGACGCGAGCACCGTGGCCAGCGGATTGTTGAGCTCATGCGCGAGGCCAGCCGTCATGCGACCAATGGCCGATAGTGTCTCGCTGCGCACCAGTTCGTCCTGCGTCGTGCGCACCTGGCCCAGCGCCTCGGACAGCGACGTGTTCCGTGTCTCGAGATCGGCCCGTGTTTCGGCCAGACGCGAGGACATCGCATTGAAGGCCTCGGCCAACTCGGCGAATTCCTGGTCGGAAGCTGTCGGCAACCGCACATCGCGGTCCCCGGCGCCCACGCGCGAGACGGCCTCCGCGCATTGCTCCAGAGGAAGCGTCACGCGGCGGCGCACGAAGCGCGCCACCACGAGCACCTGGGCCAGCGCAAACAATGCCACCAGCAGCACCAGCGAAACGGTCACCCGCCGCATGGTATCGGCCTGCGTCTCCGCCAGGGATTCCAGGGACCGCTCCCGCATGCTCACGAAGTCGCGCAGCACGTCGAGCGCCGTGAAGGCATGGCGCCGCATGTCGGCGTTCGCGTCCACCGAGTAGGAGCTCGTGCTGGACGGCGCGCCCATCACCCGTCGCGCGGCCACTTCCAGCTGCTGATGCTCTTCCTTGACCCGTTCGATCTGCTTGCGCTCGGCCGGCGAGAGCGGGCGTGAGAGATAGCCGCGCAGATGGGTGTAGACGGCGGCCCCCACCGAGTCAAAGTGGGCCACCTGCTCGGCGCGCCGCGCGGGTGATGCATCGCCCGCAATGGAGATCTGCTGCATGACGCCGCGGATGACCGCGTTGCCGATGCGCTCCTCTTCCAGCATGCCCCGCGTCGTGAGGCGCAGTTGCTGCTGCGCCCGGCTGCTGAAGATCGCGAGACCCGTCAGCAGCAGCGTGGTGGTGAGCGCCGACCACACACCCAGCAGGGCCAGACGACGGCGCAACGAAGGGCGCGGTGTGCCGTTCATGGTTCCGGGTGTGGCGCCGGAGCAGGGATGCTGCGCAGCACGAGGGGGCGCTGCATGTCGCCGTCCGTGGTGAATGACAGCACCCCGGACACCCCGGTCACGGCCGCGCGCTCGCGACCCAGACCATCGAGCCAGAGACGCAGCGCGTCGCCACTCTGCACGCCGTCGCGCACCGCGCGCAGCACGAGACGCGCGGCGTCGTAGGCCAGCACTTCTGCCGCGCCCGGCGGATAGCCGAAGCGCTGCGTGAAGCGATCGGCAAACTCGCGAAGCTCCGGTGTGGCGTCGAGATCGAGATAGTCCACATACCGCACGCCCGTGAGCACACCGTCCGTGTTGCCGCGCACGGTCCACGCGGTGGTGGCATCACTGCCCAGGACCGTCACTGCTGGAAGGCCAGCGCGTATCGCGGGAAGCACGGAGTGCAGCGTGGTGGGGCGGCCAATCCAGACGATGACATCGGGATGGGCCGCCACGACCGGCGCCACGTCGGCCTTCACGGAGGTGCCACGTGATTGCCCGTCGAGATGCGGCAGCTCCGCCACCAGCGGATACGCCTCCGTGTCGAGCGCGCGCCGGAAACTGCTGCGCAGGCCGCGGCCATAGTCGTCATTCACATACAGCACGGCCACGCGCGTGCCACGCGCAAAGTCCCGCGCGATGGCACGGGCCAGCGCCGGGCCCTGCTCGGCGTCACTCGGCACCATGCGAAAGGAGAACGGGCCCGCCTGGCCATACAGCTCGGCCGTCGACGTGGGGGCCATCTGCACCACCTGCGCATCGTTGTACGTCTGCGCCGCGGCCAGGCTTGAGCTGCTGTTCATGTGGCCAATCACCGCCAGCACACGCGGCTGACGCACCATGCTCGTGGCCACGGCGATGGAGGATTGGGCGCTGAAATCGGGCACGCCGTTGAGCAGTGTGTCGGCCACGGTGTTGCCGTACTGCGCCGAATCGTCTGCCATGGCGAGCCGCACGGCGTCATTCAGCGTGTAGCCCACCACGGTGCCAAGAACTGGTCGCCCAACGCGCGGCGCGTCGCATGCCATGAGGGCCGATGCGACGAGCGTCAGTGTGACCGCGATATGTGGGGCCCGATGGCGGAACAACGTCATCTCAGAAGGGCAGGACCGACCCGCAGGCGCCCGCCGTCGAGGCCCCGGCAACAATCGATCATTCCGCTCAGTATCGGCGTTCCGTCCCGTGGACTTCACTCATTCCCGGATCATGCGTGGGGCCCTGCTGCCGGAAGCGCAGCGCCAATGGAGCGGGCAACAGCGAGCTGCGACCAGAACAGTTGCCCGGGCAAAGAAAAACGGGCCGCCCGAAGGCCGCCCGTTTTCACGACACGACAGGGTTTCGGATCAGTCGCCGAACACCGACGCGTCGGCCGGCGCCTGCTCGCTGCCGTAGGTCACCGACGACGGCGGAACGTCCGCGCCGAGGCGCGTGGAGATGGCAAAGCCGGCAAAGCCAAGAAAGCAGACGCCGATGACCAGCACCGCACGATGAATGAGCTTCATCGCGTGCGCCTCGTGGGCGTCGTCGCAAAGTTCGTTGAACATGAGACCGTGATGCGAGGAAAAGTCGAGAGCAACCGTGCGGATACCGGACAACGGCCTCAAGTATCGGCAGCTGCACCACAGAATTGCAGGGGGCTTCCCCTTGCTCACGGATTGAGCGCACCAGCCGGGTACAGAACGCAATAGGGCGGGACGGAATATCGCCGACCCGCTCCGATCGCGGCGTTCAGTCGGTCCAGGTGCTCACCCAGTCACGTGCGGCCTGGAACTCCTCCGGTGTGATGCCGTGTCCGCCCGGCGTCCAGTGCAGCGTGACCTCGGCGCCGGCCTGCTGAAGCAGGGCCGCGAGGCGCTCGACCTGCGCCATGGGAACCAGCGGGTCGTGGCGTCCCGCCCCAATGAACACCCGCACCCCCTGAAGGGAGGGGAGCACCGCGGGCTCAAAGGGCAACATGGGACTGAGCAGCACTGCACCATGCAGGCCCGGCAAGCCGCGCAGCAGCTGCGACGCGGCAATGTTGGCTCCGTTGCTGAAGCCCGCGGCAATCACGCGCCGTGTGGGCAGTGCATGCGTGTCGAGCGCCAGCGGCAGCCAGGTGGCCAGTTCCGTGGTGCGCACGGCCAGGTCCTCGAGATCGAGCACCCCCTCGGCGTGACGACGGAAGAAGCGCGGCATGCCACGTTCACTGACCTGACCACGTGGGCTGAGCAGCGCCGCACCGGGCAGCAGCTGCTCTCCGAGCGGCAGCAGGTCCCGTTCGTCGCCGCCCGTGCCGTGCAGCAGGAGCAGCGTGGTGTCCACGCCGCGCGCCGGACGCGCGACGTGGACGAAGGTGTTGGTGGTGATGTTCAGGGTACCGGTCATGTTCTCGTCCGAGGAGTTGGCGCCGCTCAACCGAGCGGCACCAGGTTGGCTTCGATTTCCTCGCGGTGCGGCTCCATGAAGGGGGCCAGCACCAGCTTTTCGCCCAGCGTCTCCGCCGGCTCGTCCACCGCGAAGCCCGGTCCGTCGGAAGCCAGCTCGAACAGGATGCCGTTGGGCTCACGGAAGTAGAGACTGCGGAACCAGTGCCGGTCCACCTTGCCGCTGTTGCGGATGCCCAGCGTGTTGAGCCGGTCCGCCCAGGCGTCGTAGTCGGCGTCAGGCGTGCGCAGCGCCACGTGGTGCACGCCGCCCGCGCCGCCGCGTGCCGGCGACAGGTCGGGCTGCCGGGCAATGTGCAGCTCCGCCGCCGCGCCACCCGGTCCCATCTCGTAGACCTCCACCGTGTGCGCGGGCCGCTCCGGATGCGGATAGCTGCGCACCGGACGCAGGCCCAGCTTCTGCAGAATGCCGTCGGTGGGACCGAGGCTGGGCACGCTGAGCGTGATGGGCCCGAGGCCGCGCACCTGATAGGCCGCCGGTACCGGGCTCTTTTCCCAGGGATGCGCCTCGCCCACGCCGCCGTCGTCGATGAGCGTGAGGCGCTGGCCCTCCGGGTCCTCGAAGTCGATGACCAGCCGACCGTCGCGCTCCTCGATGGCGCCATGGCGCACGCCATGATCGGTGAGTTGGCTGTCCCAGAACTGCAGGGCATCGAGACCGTTCACCCGCAGCGCCGTGCGGGTGATGGACCGCGTGCCGCGCACTTCCGGCAGCACCGGGAAGTCGAAGAACGTGAGATCCGAACCGGGCGAGCCGACCTTGTCGGCATAGAAGAGGTGGTAGGCGCTGGCGTCGTCCTGGTTGACGCTGCGCTTCACCAGCCGCATGCCCATGACCTGGGTGTAAAAGCGGTAGTTGTCGCGAATCCTGGCCGAAACCGCGGTCAGGTGATGAATTCCGGTGAGCTGCATACAGGCTCCAGTTGAAGGCTGACAGTATCTTAGTGCTGAGATGTTGGACTGTCAAGAGTCGACCGTTCGCAGCGTTGACCCCGCCATTGGCGACCGGTTCTGAACCCTTGGGCTGTCCTTACTGTCGAAGCGACATGATTCCATCACCATTTCGTCTGCTTGTGTCGGCGGCCGCCGCCCTCCTTGCCGCCTGTGCCACCCGGCCGACCCCGTCCCCTGTCTCGACCGCCCCTGCGCCCGGCGCGCCCTACGATGGCACTGTCGCAATCGACCCGGCCACGGGCACTCTCTCAGCGCGTTGGACCATTGTCGAGACCGATCCCCTGGCCGACAGCAGCGTCCTCCTGCTCAATGGCGGGCTGGTGCTGGATTCCGCCACCGGCGCTTCGCTGGCTACCCATCGCAGCGGGGTGGAACGCAGTCTCGGACGTCACGTGCTGCACTGGCGCGCCGCATCCGGGCCGAGCGACGCGAGGTCGCCCCGCAGTGCCACGCTGTACGTTCGCGGCACACTGCGGTTCAGCGAGGACCGAATCAACGGTGCCTCGGCCGACTGGCTGGAGCTCGGGCTCGACAGCTTCTGGTTTCCCGTCTTCGCCGACTTTGCGCACGATGTCGTGGGGACCGTGCGGCTCATCATGCCACCTGATGCGGCACGTCGTGTGCGCGCGAGCGGCGCGCTCAGCACGCGCGGCGACACGGTGGTGCTGCACAATGCGCAGCCGCTGGCCGACTTTGCGCTCGTTGCGGCACGGGCGCTTGTGACGACGACGGCCGGCGCCGTGGCCGTGCATCATGTCTCAGCGAGCGGCGCGGATGTGCAGCGCTATCTCACGTCCACGCGCGAGTGCGCGGAGTGGTTGAACCACAGCTACGGTGGACGCCAGCGGATCGAGCGCGCCGACATCGTGCTCGCGCCGCGCACCGGTCCG
>JACVCT010000151.1:0-1761 GCA_016741895.1 Gemmatimonadaceae bacterium
CCATGTCCTGCATCGCGTCCAGCAGTGACCCATGTCTCGACAGCACCGTGACCTGCTGATCGAGATACACCACCTCCTCGACCGGCACGCCGCGATGCACACGCGCCGCGTGCATCGGTGCGCACTCACCGGCCAGCACACGCAGCAGCGTGGACTTGCCGCTGCCGTTGGGCCCCACCACCGCCACGCGCTCCGGGCCGCGCAGCTCCAGCGACAAGCGCTCGATGAGTGGCGTGGCAGGCTCGCCCACACCCAGCGTGGCGTCCTCCATCGCAAACACCAGCGTGCCCGCGGCCAGTGCACTCGGCGTCATGGGGAACGCCAGAGGTGTGAGCTGCTCGAGCCGCGCCTGCGCCTGCTGCACACGCGCCGCCGCCTCGTCGTTCTCGCGCTGCCTGATTCCGTGCAGACGTGCCCCCGTGCCCTCACTGCGTTCCGCCTGCATGCCCAGCAGAATGCGCGCCTGCCCACCGCGCGCACGCGCACGACGACCGGCCGCATCCCGGCGGTCCTGTCGCTCCCTGGCCGCCTGTTGCGCGCGCTGCACACGTTCACGTGCCGCCAGCGCGCTGGCGAATTCCCGCTCCGCTGCCTCGCGCTGCAGCGCCCGCTCGACCCGATAGTGCGAGTAGTTGCCGCCATAGCGGCGCAGCGTGCCCTGCTCCACCGCCTCGATGCGATCCACCTCCTCGAGCAGTTGGCGATCGTGGGTGGCCACGAGCAGCGCACGCGGCCAGCGGCGCACGAGGGAGTACACCGCCTCGCGATGCGCCGCATCGAGATCATTGGTGGGCTCATCGAGCAGCAGCACATCGGGCGCGTCGAGCAACAGCGCGGCCAGACGCAGCCGAGTGGCCTCTCCACCACTCAGACTGGACCAGTGCCGGTCGAGCCCGATGTGTCCGAGATCAAAGGTGTGCAGCAGCGCCTCAAGACGCTCGGCGAGATCCCACTCGGTGCCGATGCGCTGCACATCGTCGGCCGTGCCCTCACCCGCGGCGCATCGCGCCAGCGCCGACAGCACCTCGGCCTTGCCCAGACGCCGGGCAACGGTATCGGCGATGGACACACGGCCGCTCGATGACGGCGGCGTGGCCAGCTGCGAAAGCACCGCCAACCGCCCGCGGCGCGTAACCTGGCCGGCGTCCGGGCGCCGGGCACCGCTCAACACGGCCAGGAGTGTGCTCTTGCCGGACCCGTTGGGTCCCAGCAGCCCTACACGCTCGGTGTCGAGCGCAAAATGAATGTCGGCGAGAAGGGCGGAGCCGTCAGGCCGATGGCAGGAGACGGCAGTGGCAACGAGCCACGCGGACGATGGACGAGACATGGATTTCCCAGACAGTCGTTCGGGGCAGGACATCGGAGTGATGCCTGCGAGTCGAAGTCGTGATCCGGGTGCTGTCCATGTGGCGCCTCACTGCTCGGGAAATACCGTCCTCCGGCGCATGAGCGTGTTTCGCTTGTCGCGCAACACGCCACATGGGCCGGGGAAATTCAACAGTCCTGCTGTGCTGCCAATCTACCTGCGGGTCGCGCGTGGTGTCACTCCGGGACGCGCAGCACCACGGCGTTCGTCGCCGCGAATGTCGCGCCATCGGGGCCGGTCAGTGCCACCTGGGCGCGCACCGCGCCCGTCTTCACGGCGCCGTCCCCCGAGGGGCCGGACGGACCGTTCAGCACGGCGTGCACCTCCATGACAAACAGGCGCGTTTCACCGGGAGCGATGTCCACGTTGCTCGGTGAAAACGCACAGAGCGGCGA
>JACVCT010000151.1:1771-10283 GCA_016741895.1 Gemmatimonadaceae bacterium
ACCAGGCGCGGCGCCAGGTCCTCGGGGTTGCCTGTTGCTCCACCACCGTGGCGCACTCATCGAAGCGCAGCGCGGCGCCGGTGGTGTTGCGCACCTGCACGGGCACGGCAAAGGCCAGGAACGCCACGTTCCCCGAGTTGCGACGCTCGCCCACCAGCGTGTCGCCGACGACCTGCGCCTCGGGCGCTGACGCCGAAGGCCCGACGGCATCACGACAGCCCACGGCGCTGGCCAGACAGACTGCAGACACCACGGCCACACGCCATCCCTGCACTGCTCGCATCATCAACAGCCTCCTCAGAAAGACACCTCGATATATCGCGCGTCGTCAGGGCGGCAGCAAGCGATCGACATCGGCGCGCGCGTCCACCAGACGATCCACTTCGTCCCCGAGGTGACGGGCTGCATCGATGAGGGTGGTGAGCGGGGCCAGATCCGCCGATCCCGCGTGCAGTCGCAGCAGGTCGAGTCGCAGCGTTTCCAGCGCCGCCACGGTGCCGGCGAGACGCTTCGCGGCTGCCTCACGCGGCGCGCCCTCCAGCACCGCGACCGCCGCCCGCGCCTCCGCAGCCTGCGCCTCCAGTGCGGCCAGCGTGGCCGGCAATTCGCGCAGGGCTTCACGCTGCACGGAGGGCAGTGCGTCGTAGAGTTCCTGCGCCGCGACACCCAGCGCCGACTCCGTGGCGCGAAAGCCACCGGCATCCACGGCCCGCGAGCGCGTGGGGGCACCCAGCTTTCGCGCCAGCCACGCGCCAACCCGACTGTTCCAGAGCCGGTCCCGCACACCGGACAGCCACCATTCGCGCACGCGGGGTGACACGAAGCGCACATCGAGCGCATTGCTCACGGCCACGGTGAGCAGCGTGGCACCCACCGGCGCCAGCACCATCCAGATGGGCGAGCGATTCTCGTGCAGCACGCCCTGCACCACCAGCGCGAACGTCACCGCCAGCCAGGAGCCTGCACCAAAGGTGGCATAGCGCAGCACGCGGTGCAGTGACGACTCCTCGTCCTCGTGGTTGAGCGCGGCCGCCTCCAGGCGCTCACGCCGCGCCACCTCGATGGCCGCACGCAGATCGGCGAGTGAATGCCCGGCACGGAACTGCCGGCGCGCCTGATTGATGTGGTAGCCGATGATGGGCAGCAGCGGCGCCGCAGTAATGCCGGCCAGCAACGCGATATCCGCCGGTCCGTCGGGACGGTTGCCCGTAACCCAAGCCACCAGATTGCCCATGGTGAGCACACTGAAGCCCGCCATCCATCCGCTGTAGGGCAGCATCAGTGGATTGCGAGCAGCCAGCCAGGCGCGAAGCCCCGGCGCGAGTTGACTACGCGGTTCGGGCGCCGGCGCCAGCGCGGCTGCCAGTGCCTCCCCATCGGCAAATCGCTCGGCCGGATCCCGCGCCAGGCAGCGGGCAATGGCCGCCTCGAGTACCGCGGGCACACCCGGCGCCACGCTGCGCAAACTGGGTGCGCGCTGCGTCGCCTGCGCGAGCAGGAGCGCCGGCACGCTTTCACCTTCGAAGGGATACCGCCCGCTGAGCGCGAGGTAGCCAACCACGCCCAGCGCGTAGAGATCACTGCGACCATCGAGCGGCACACCAGCCGCGTGCTCCGGGCTGATGTAGTGGGCTGTTCCCATCAACGGCGCGGGAACCGACACGACCCCCGGGCCGGCAACCGTCGGCAGCGCCCCGGGCAGCGCGTCCCGCGCGACATCCGACGCGATGCCAAAATCCGTCACCATCGCGCGTCCACTGCCGGCTTCGATGAGGATGTTGTCGGGCTTGATGTCCCGATGCACGATGCCGCGCCCGTGCGCGTAGGCCAGCGCCCACGCCACTTCACGCAGCACGCGGGAAACAACGGCCGGTGGCAGGGGCCCCTGCGTGCGCAGGCGCTGCCCGAGCGTCTCCCCCGCGATGTAGCTCATGACGAAGAACACCACGCCCTGCGCCTCACCCACGCGGTGAATGGGCACGATGTGCGGATGTGACAGGCCGGCGGCGGTGCGGGCCTCGCGCAGGAAGCGCTCGCGCGCCACGGGATTGGCGGCCAGGTCCGGCGGCAGCACCTTGATGGCCACGTCGCGGTCGAGCTGCACATCGCGCGCGAGATACACCACGCCCATGCCGCCGCGCCCCAGCTCACGCTGCAGCGAGTACTCGCCGATGAGCGCCGATTGGACCGCCAGAAATTCCTGAGTGGCCGAACTCATGCTGTCTAGGATAACGGCAGCGACCGTGGATGTCCCGTCACCTCGGCCATCATCTCGAGCAACGCGCGAATCGTGATGGCCCGCTGCGCCGCCGCATCGATGTGCGCCCAGCGATCCCCCGGCTGAAACCCGTACCAGCCGAACTGCGAGTGATTGCCGCCCTCGATCCACTCCCAGCGGGTCGAGAGCGGCAACTTGCCGCGATTGGTCTCCACCTCTGCGCGACTCGCCAGTCCGTCATGGGTGCCCACGACCTTGGTGACCGGCACGGTGAGGCGGCTGAGATCGACATCGCGTGGATGCGAGGTGCCGATCAGCACGAGCCCGGCAAAACCGGGCCGCTGCTGTGAGGCAACGCGGCTGGCAACCACGCCGCCCTTGGAGTGCCCGGCCACCACCCAGCGCGCCGGAGGCGCCGCAGCGGCCAGCACGCGGGTCAGGCGCGCCTCGAGCGCCGGAGACTCTGCCCCACCAAAGGCGGCACGGCGCGGAATCTCCACCAGAACGGCCCGATGTCCTCTGGCGGCCACGGCGCGCAGCAGGGGGGCATACGCCACCGGGTCCACCAGCGCGCCGGGAAAGAACACCAGCATTGCCTCGTTGGATCGGGACGAATCGGCCACGGTGGGGACAAACGACCAGACGCCGTCGTCGTACTGCACCATGACCTCGTGATCACTCACGAGGGCGGCCTCTGCATCAGCATTGGCGCGATAGGCCCAGAGTGACCAGCCGGTGAAGAGCACCGTGAACAGCAATCCGGCTGTGATCCAGGCGCGACGAATGCGTGCAAGCCAGCGGACGCGGGTCATACGTGAACTCTCGGAGAGGTGGCACTGCGGGTGCGGGGGAGGCAGTGCCTCGTACGCAGTGTGTGCACATGCGGTTTCCGACTTGCCACGCTCTGCCTTCAGGCGGAGTTTGGAACGTACACTTTATCCCCTGCCTCATGCGATCCTGCCGAGTCCCGTTTGAACGCGAGATGCTGCGCAGCAGTCTGGCGCTCATCGCCACCGCACTGTCCGTGGCATTGTCCGTGGCATTGTCCGTGGCATTGTCCGTGGCATTGTCCGTGGCATTGTCCGTGGCAGTGCCCGCCACGCTGTCGGCGCAGCGTGCCGACGAACCCACGCGTCTGCTGCGACAGCCCTCCATCTCGTCCACCCACATCGCCTTCACCTACGGATCCGATGTCTGGATCGTGGACCGCAGTGGCGGTGCCGCGCGGCGCATCACCAGCACGGCCGCCGTTGAAAGTGATCCGCGGCTTTCCCCCGATGGGCAATGGATCGCGTTCACGTCCAATCGCAGCGGTACACCAGCCGTGTATGTGGTGAGTGCGCAGGGCGGCGAACCGCAGCGGCTCACCTGGTATCCCGCGCCCGCGTTGGCGCGCGGCTGGAGTCCCGATGGGCAGCGTGTGCTGTATGCCAGCACCTACGGCACGGCGCCCTCGGCCTATCATCGCCTCTGGTCCGTGTCGCGCAGCGGCGGCCCCTCCACTCCGGTGACCTTCGGCTGGGGCTTCGACGGACGCTGGGCACCGGACGGACGCACGGTGGTGGTGGATCGCATGACACGCTGGGATCCCGAATGGCGATCGTATCGCGGCGGGCAGAACATTCCGCTCCGCCTGCTCGATGTGGTGAGCAAGGAGGAAACGCTCATCCCCAATCCCGATCGCAGCACCGACCTGCAGCCGCATGTGCTGAACGGCAAGGTGTATTTCCTTTCCGACCGCGACTGGGTCAGCAACGTGTGGGCCTACGACATCGCGTCCAAGGCCCTCACGCAAGTCACGCGCTATCGCGACGTGGATGTGAAGTGGCTGGGCGCCGGCGGCGGCCAGTTGGTATTTGAGCAGGACGGCTACATCCACACACTCGATCCCGCGACGGGGCGTTCGCAGCGTGTGGCCATCACCGTGCGCGGCGACTTCCCGTGGGCGGCCACCCGCTGGGAAGACGTGACGCGCAGCATTGCCACCGCCTCACTCTCACCCACCGGCAAGCGCATTCTCTTCGAAGCGCGCGGTGAGGTGTTCACGGTGCCCGTCGAGCAGGGAGACACGCGCAACCTCACACGCAGTTCCGGCGCTGCCGACCGCGCGCCCAGCTGGTCGCCCGATGGCAAGCAGGTGGCGTGGTTCAGTGATGATGGCAGCGGCTATCGCCTGCACATCACCAATCAGGACGGCACCGGCACGCCGCGACGCATCGAGCTCGGTGAATCGAAGATGGCCTGGGAGCCGATCTGGTCGCCCGACGGCAAGCGGCTCGCCTTCGTGGATCACGTCACGCGCGTGCGCATTGTCGATGTGGCGAGCGGTCGCATCACCACTGCCGATGTGGGCGGCGCCTCGAACGACCGCGGCAGCATGGGGCTCGCGTGGTCGCCCGACTCGAAGTGGCTGGCGTACAGCAAGTCCTATCCCAACAACTTCCGCCGCATCACGGCGTGGAACAGTGAGACGGGCACGGTCTCGCCACTCACTGACGCCATGGCGCACGCGGTGCAGCCGGCCTTCGACAAGGACGGACGCCATCTCTGGTTCCTCGCCAGCACGAACCTTGGTCTTGCCAGTGGCTGGGCCAACACCAGCGCCGGCCTCGCCGACCCGCAGTACGGACTGTACGTGATGGTGCTGCGCAGCGGCGACCCGACGCCCTTCCCGCACAAGAGCGACGAGGAGGCGGCCGCACCGCCGCCCAAGCCCGACACCGGCGCGGTGCAGGTGCGCATCGACTTCGAGGGGCTCGACCGTCGCATCGTGGCCACGTCGCTGCCGGTGCGCCGCTACGCCGACGTGCAGACGGCCGGCAAGGGGGTCGCCTTTGTCAGTGAACGTGTGGAGAATCAGCCGGGCGTCACGCTGCACAAGTTCAACCTCGCCGACGGCAAGACCGAGGTCTTCACGCGCGGCGTCAGTCGCGTCTCCGTCTCGCACGATGGCAAGAAGATCCTGCTGCAGAATGGGCAGCAGTGGACCGTGACTGGCACGGAGGCGCCACCACAGGCCGGTCGCGGCAGCGTGGCCGTGTCCCTGCGCATGCAGCTTGATCGGCAGGCCGAATGGCGGCAGGTGTTCGACGAGGTCTGGCACTTCGAGCGCGACTTCTTCTACGATCCCGCCATGCACGGCAACGACTGGGATGCCGTGCGGGAGCGCTATCGCCCCCTCGTGCCGCACATTCGACATCAGGCCGATCTGGCCTATGTGGTGGATCTCGTGAACGGCGAACTGTCGGTGGGACACAGCTACGTCAGCGCCGGCGATCTGCCACCCGTGGACACCTCGCGCGTGGGCACGCTGGGCGCCGATCTCGCTCTCGAGAACGGCCGCTGGCGCATTGCGCGCATCCTCACCACCGAGAGCTGGAACCCCGGCCTCGGCGCACCGCTCGACCGACCGGGATTGCGCGTGAAGGCCGGCGACTATCTGCTCGCCGTGAACGGGGAACCACTCACGGCCAACGATGATCCGTATCGTCTGCTCGACGGCACCGCCGACCGGCAGACCACGCTGCTCATCAACTCGCGGCCCAGTACCGACAGTGCCTGGAGCATCACGGTGGTGCCCGCCGGCAACGAAAGCGCCTTGCGTCAGCGCGCCTGGGTGGAGGACAATCGCCGCGCGGTGGACTCCCTGTCGAAGGGCCGTCTGGCCTACGCGTGGATTCCCAACACCAGCGCGCCGGGCACCACCAGCTTCGATCGTTATGTGTTCGCGCAGCAGGATCGACAGGGTGCCGTCATCGACGAGCGCTACAACGGCGGCGGGTCACTCGATGACTACATGGTGGACTATCTCACGCGCAGCCTGCGCGGAGCGCTCACCAATCACATCCCGGGCGGTGCGCCGGCGGCGCTGCCACAGGGCGTGCTCGGGCCCAAGGCGCTGATCGTGAACGAGCGGGCGGGCAGTGGCGGCGACTACTTCCCGTGGACGTTCCGTCAGCAGAAGGCCGGCGTCATCGTGGGCACACGCACCTGGGGCGGGCTGGTGAGCGCCGCCTCGCACTACCCCATGGTCAACGGGCTCAGTGTCACCGCGCCCGTGATCCGCGTCTTCGACCCCATCAACAACCAGTGGATTGCCGAGAACGAGGGCGTGCCACCGGACATCGAGGTGATCGTGGACGAGAAGAGCGCGGCCGCCGGGCGTGATCCGCAGCTCGAGCGCGCGGTGAGCGAAGTGCTCAAGGCGGTTGATGCGCAGGGAGTCCGGCGCATCACCCCGCCGCCCATGACACGTCCCGCGCGCCGACGCTGAGCAAGGACGCTGAGCGAGGACGCTGAGCGACGGGGCGGAGCGATAGCGCTGAGGTGCCGCGGCGTGCGGGCCGAACTAGCCGTTCTGCTCGTACGCCGCGCGCAGCAGCTGCTCCACCCCGGCGGTGATGTCCGACACCGCCTGCAGCGACAATTTGTGTGTGGCCTGACCGGGCGCCGCGGATTCGACCAGCAAGGTTGATCGCGGCGCCTTGGTGTAGCGAAGCCCCACATCAACCCGGGATTTGGTTGCCGCTGCCACCGCCGCGAACTGTCGTGCGCGCACAAACGGGATGTAGGTGGCGCGGCCTTCGACCACGACGTCGGGGCCAAGGGCCGTGAGCAGCGCATGCAGTCGCTCATATACGGGCCGCAGTGCAGCCTTGGCACCGTCGTACTGCTGCGACACGTATTCGTCTATCGTGGGCGCAGTCCACCCCGCCGCGCGCGCGGCCGCATCGGCAATGGCCCACTGCGAGTTCTGCAGCACGCCATGCGTGGTTTTGAGCCAGCGCCGCACGGCACCCTGATCGAGCGCATCGAGCCCGCTGGATTGCACCAGTGTCACCCATTCCTCGAGCGTCTTGCCGGTGCGCTCCTGCATACTGGCCGTGACGGCCTGCATCATGTCCTTGGGGCTCTTGCCGCGCATCGTGATCCTCGGGGAAGTGGGTCGCACCAGTCTAGCGTCCGCGCACGACCTCGCGCACACAGTCCACGAAAGCCTCGGTCGCCGCCGCGCGTTGGGCCCCACGTCGCCAGACGGCCACGATCTCGCGCTGCAGGCTGTGCTCCGCGAGCGGCACGTACGCACACTGCGGCGTGTTGTGCCTTGCGGCCGCCATGGCGGGCACAATGGACAGACCCACCTCCGCACCCACCAACTCGAGCACGGTAGCCAGTTGCGCGCTGCGGCACACCACCGACGGCAGCACCTGCTGACGGCTGCAGAAGCCGGCCACCTGCTCGCCCAGACAGTGCGCCGGGTCGAGCGTCACGGCGGGTGTATCGCGCAACTGCGCCAAGGTGATGCGCCCCGCACGTGCCGCCGGGTGCGAGGCCGGCACCGCCACCACCAGTGCGTCGCTGCCCAGCGATTCAATGGACGCGTGCTCGAACGGATACGGCTGCGCCGCAATGAGCACGTCGAGCTCGCCCTCCTGCAGCAGACGCGCCAGCACCGCGCTGTAGTCCTCACGCAGTTCCACTCGGGTGGCCGCGTTGCGCACCTGCATGCGGCGCAGGGCGGCCGGCAGCACGTAGGGCGCCACCGTCGGAATGGCCCCCACACGAAGGGTGCCCTGCCCCTCCTGGCCCTCGCGCCGCACCGCGTCTTCCGTCTCGCGCAGCTCGTCCAGCAGGCGCCGTGCTCTCGGATAGAGCGCACGTCCGGCGTCGGTCAGCCGCACCCCGCGCCCATGCCGGTCGAACAGTTCCACACCGAGGTGGCGCTCGAGGCGCTGGATCTGTGCCGTCAGCGAGGGCTGCGACAGGCCGAGCTGCGCCGCGGCACGGCTCAGGGCCCCGGAGTCGGCTGTTTCGAGGAAGGCGCGAAGCAGGATGCTGTCCATTCTTTAAGCTATAGCACATGCCTATGTCTAGTATAGACCAAATCCCATTGCTGGCTATGGCAGGCGTCCCTATCGTTCAATGACAGTCCGGTCCATGGACCGGCCCCCCTAGTTCTCGCAGGACCCATCCACGCAGCACGCACGGAGACGGACCGATGGAAGGACATAAGAGCGACACGGGCGGCAAGTGCCCCGTGATGCATGGCCATGGCGCGCCGGCACGCGCGACCTCCATGGCGGGACGCAGCAACCGCGATTGGTGGCCCAACGCGCTCAACCTCGGCATTCTGCGTCAGCACTCGTCACTGTCGAATCCCCTGCCCGGTTTTTCGTACCGCGAGGCGCTCAAGGATCTCGACGTTGAAGCGCTCAAGGCCGATCTGGTGCAGCTCCAGACGGACTCCAAGGATTGGTGGCCTCCCGCATAGGCCCACTACGTACCTTTCTTCGT
>JACVCT010000152.1 GCA_016741895.1 Gemmatimonadaceae bacterium
GCGCGGGAGCCGCCAAACCGAGGCCGCGAGGCCTCACCACTCGCCCGTTTTCGCCTCGAATCAGCCGACCAACGCGACAACCGCACCGCTGCCCGCGAAAAACACCGGCTTTCTCAGCACCCTGTTAAGCCGGCCAAGCGCAATACCTCCGCATCGTTGTCGTCGATGCTACGCGATTTCGTAGGGTTGGGCACGCAGAAAGCTGCAGTCACCGTGATTGACCTGTCGTCGGTGCCATTCGACGTGCGGCCAACAGTCGCGGCGCAGATCGGCCGGCTAGCCTTTGAGTTCAACTACTGGAATCCCGACTATCGCGAGTTCCCCATCCTGCTCATGTGCGAAGAAGCCCACGCCTACATCCCGCGTGCCAGTGAGAGCCAGTTCGCAGGTTCGCGGAAGTCGATGGAACGCATCGCTAAGGAAGGGCGCAAATACGGTGTCGGACTCGCGGTGGTCAGCCAGCGACCTCATGAAGTCTCTGAGACAGTCCTGGCCCAATGCGGTACGTTCATCTGTCTGCGGATAACGAATCCGGACGATCAGAGCTACGTGCGTAGTCTTGTACCGGAAAGCGAAGGTGACTTGGTGAACGTACTGGCCGGTCTAGGTCGCGGCGAGGCGCTTGTGCTCGGCGAGGCAGTCCCCCTGCCCACGAGAGTGCAGTTCGAAAGGCCAAATCCGACGCCGAACAGCGACGACGTGGACTTCTACGGCAAATGGAAGACTGGCCCGACCGATCTTGAGGTGGATGCAATAGTGAAGCGTTGGCGTAGCCAAGAGCGATGAGCTGCAAGGGTCTCGGGAAGATGCTCAACCGGCTGCTGACGAGACTGCTTGACGGTAAACCGCGTGACGATGTCCGTTCTTCGTCGCGTGGCTTGACGTACCTTCGGCAATGGATGCGGACATCGCTGCCGCAACGGTATAACACGCTTGCTGCCGACGAGCGCGGCTAGTGTAGCGGTTGTGGGGCCACTGCTCCACTCAATGGAAGGACTGCAGTGGCCCCACAACCGCATTTTATGGGAGCGCCCGCAGCAGAAGCACACCTTAACGGCCAACCTTGGAGGTCCGATGCAAGTTGATCGAGTGCTGAGGGGAGTTGTTGGGACTGCGCTTACGTGGGGAGTAGCCTTCACCGTGCTCGCCGCTCCGGCGCTGCTCTGGATGCTCACCCACGTACCGGCAAACGAGAGCGTCCTCGCGCAGGTCTGGCGTTGGTCAACGGAGTACCTCCCGATCGCGTTCCGCCAAGGCGCACTGCTCGGCGCTGGCTACGCGGGCGCCCTACTCCTGCTTCGTCGTCGACCGCGCTCGGTACACAACGTCTCTTACGTCTCTGTTGGTGTCATCGGGGGACTGGCCGCCGTCGCTACCACCGTCGTCGGCAAGCTGGCCGGCGTCGGGGTGATCACGGGCCCGCTGATCTTGCTCTTGGGAGTCACTACGTCCACGCTCTCACTTGCGATCGCCAGGCGCGCTCCGGAGGGCCGTCTCCTCCAATCGCCCGACGAGCCACGGCTACCGACCGCTTAACTGGTCGTTGTGGCGGACGGGGCTGGGATCGTGGTGGCGACTGGCCGAGTTCGTGCTCCTGTCGCATTGTTATGGGGCCCGGCAGCAGAGCATTGAGTTCCGAGATCACTTCTCGAGAGAATCATGCGAATCGTTGATCACCCCTTGAGCACACGCCGCTTTCTGCAGGTTGGCTTGGTCGTCGCCGGCGCGGTCACTGGCGCAGTCTTCGGCCTGGTCCTCACCCGGCTCGGTAAGATCGCGACGGGCGCCCCGCCAGCGACCCTCGCGAACTATCTGTGGAATGCCGCCGTATTCGCAGCTATCGCGGCGGTCGTGAGTCCGATGGTCGCGTGGTCTGAGCTCCGCCGGGTACCGCTCTGGCGTACGGTCGTAGAGCCGCTCGCCGCCGCTGTCGCCGGCGGCTGTGCTGCCGTGATCCTCGGTGTTCCAGCGCTCATTCTAGTTCTGCCGCCCGTTGGCCTCGCGCTCGGCTTTGCGAACCTTCGGCGCCGATACCCTGATCCATCCGCAGTAAACACTTTGCCCGCGAGTCACGATACGCCACGCGTGGGCGCACCTGAACGGCTGCGCTCCGAGCCGTAGCTCCGCACTGCATATCGTTCGCCGCGGCGGACTGGGCTGACCCAGGATGGCGGCTGGTTCGCTGTGCTCGCCTCGCGCATCGTTATGTGGCCCCTCGGCAGAACGTGGGCGTCATGAAAGAGAGCAATCAATGGAGATCACGATGCCCTTCCGACAGATCAGCGCCCTCATCGTCTTCGCAGCTCCCCTTCTGCTAGGCGCCCAGACTTCGCCCCGCTGGATCATTGGGGGTGAAGATGATGTCGTGACCCAGCTTGGCCGCGTCCGTGCAGTGGTGGCGCTCCCTCGGAGCTTCGTGGTGCTGGAGAGAGATGCGCCATTCCTGAAGGTCTTCGACTACTCCGGTCGACTCCTCCAGACGCTGGGTCGCTCGGGCAGCGGCCCGGGAGAGTATCGCGGACCGACGTCCCTCAGTTTCGACCAACGGAATCAACGATTGCTCGTCGTCGATCCGTCCAATGCCCGCGTGACCGCTTATCAGGTCCGGGACAGCCTCATCGCGCCACGCTTCCTGAAGGTCGGGGACAGTGGCATCCGCAGCGTGTGTGCGCTCGGCACTCGCCTGATCGGCCTCGCGCGCAGCGCACCAACCATTCTTCGCGAGTTGCGGGAGGAGGGTGGCAAGCTCACCGTAGTGGCCTCCTTCGGTGAGCCGCGCACGAACCATCCACTTGGCACACAGCCGATGGTGCGCACGCGCGCGTCGGACGGCCCGCTTCTTTGTGAGGAACAAGGGAATCGCGTCATTGTTGCCTCCGCCATGCTCGGCGAGGTTCATGTGTTCGATGCCTCAAGCCGGCAGCAGGTGACAACGCCAATCCCTGGCTTCCAGCGCATCACCATGATCGTTGAAGACAGCTCGCTGACCATGGTTCCGCCGGTCGGTGGCTACGACTTGGTCCATGGCCTCGTCCCATGGGAGGGTTCCGTGCGCGCCGTGACGGAACGGCTTCGCCCGATGCCGGGAGACGCTCCAATGACCGTAGGCTTTGCTTTCGCGGGCATCAGCGCGCGTGGACCCGAGACCTTGGGAGCACGCATGCAATGGCGGCCGCTCGCCAAAACGAGCGCCGGCGCGCTCTGCGCTCAGGAGGATCCCGCGCCGGCCATTGCACTGTTCACTGCGGGAAGCTGTCCATGAGCGTCGGCGCGCTTCTGCAAACGAGGCCCGGTGCCGAACGTTACAGTATGGATGGCGTGAACCATACCCTCGCGCTCTATTGGAATATCCGTAGCAGAAGCAGGCGCTAACGTTAAACACCATTCCATTTCGAATCATGCTTTGCACAAAGATTCAAGTCGCCGCGCCTCAGTTCGTCGCAGATGCTGGCGTTTGACATTTACGGAGCATCACGGGTGACCAGAATTGCACGATTCTGTCTCGCCCTGAGCGTGGCCGTCGTTGGCGCCTGCAGCGGGTCTCGTGATGAAGTGTCGTTCACTCCTGTGGCATCAAGTGAGACGCTGCGCGCAGAGGCTGTGGGTTGCTGGCAGCTGTTCGGTCAATTGGGGGCGTCGCCACCGGATGCGTATTGGGCTCCCACCTACGTTCAGCTGGATACCGTTCTGGCTGGATCCGTTCACGGAGTCGGCGCTCGTCTGGCACATCGGTTCGATGAAAAGTGGGAGGCGTTGCCGCTGTACATGGAGCCAGGCATCAATGGGCTCAACACCTGGCGCGCTGACAGAGACAGTGACTCCATTCGTATCGGGTTCAACAACATGTTCAGCGGATCGGAGTTTGTCCTGCTGTTGAGTTCCGGAGCAGCGCGTAGCGACACGATGCGCGGCCATCATTCGCAGTTCTCCGATGATATGCGCGATCCATATAGGAGGTTGGGCTCAGCGCATGCCGCACGTGTCAACTGCCGCGAGCGTCGCGGGGGCTGACTGGAGGTTGCTGCTGCCAGCGCAAACCGCTGTGCAGCGGGCGGCTTTGGCTTGCTGGTCATTGAACAGGTGAAGTCCGCGCCATCTTTCGACAGCACAACGGCTCTTGCTGCCAACTGCATCAACGCAAGAAATCCCGTAAGTTCGACTCGAAAGTCCGAACGCACGGTTCGCGCTGCCCCCGTGTTGCACCACAAATGCCTCCAGGTTGCCTGCAACACGCGGGCGCTCACGCTGCAACATGGGTGGAATGCGCCGCGCCAGGAGCTGCCTAGAATCCCCGACGTGCGGCACGAACGTGTCACACCATGCAGTTCAAACTTTGACTACGGGGATGCACCCATGTCGAACGAAATCCTGAAGGACGAGACGCTGGACTCTGTGGTTGGTGGCTGGCGCGCCCGCGGCATCGAAGACTAAGCACTCTCGGTGCAGGACGAGCCCCGGGCCGGGTCACCGCGCCCGGGGCTCGTTCGTTGTACCCACTCCATTCCTCTGACCGATGTCGTCCCCCCCGCTATACCGGGCCGCTGCCGTCGAGCGCTTCTCCGACCCGGAGCAGCTCGACCGGCTGCTCGTCGTCACGAGCCGCCCGACCTGGGCGGCCCTGGCCGGCGTCTGGCTCGTGTTGGGCTTCGTGGCCGTCTGGTCCATCGTGGGCCGTGTGCCGACCACGGTGGAGGGAAGCGGCCTTCTATTGAGTGCCGCCGGCCTGCGTGACGTGTCAGCGCTCGGCCCGGGTGTGGTGGAACGGCTCCCGGTTGCCGTTGGGGACACGGTGGAGCCGGGCACGGTGTTGGCCCGCATTCGCCAGCCCCTGCTCGAAGAGCAGGTGACGCAGGCCGAGCGACGTGTACGCACGCTCCGGGAGGAAGCCGCGACGCGCGAGGCGTTCGTGACGCGCGGGGCGGTGCTGGAGACTGACCGCCTGGACGCGGCCCGCGCCGATCTTGAACGGAGGCAGCGCCCGCTGGCCGAACGCCTGCGCTTTCTTGAAGGGCGTGTCGCCGCCGAACGTGAGGCGCGGACGCTCGGATTGGTGACGGAATCGACGGTGCAGGCCAGCGTGGCCGCGCTCGAGGCGGCCCGTGCCGAGCTGGCCGCGCTCGCGCTCGACCTGCAGCAGAACGCGCTCCGCCGCGTGCAAGCGGCCGACGAGAATGCGGAGCGTGTGACGGAGGTGCGCCGTCGTCTGCAGGACGCCGAGCGCGAGTTGGCGGCGCTGCGCCTCACGCTTGCGCAGAGCGGTGAAGTCACGAGCCCGCACCGCGGCACGGTGCGCGAGATCCGCAGCGCCGTGGGCCAGCTGGTCGCAGCCGGCCAGCCGCTGCTGTCTGTGGAGCCCATTGGGGCACCCGTGCAGGGGGTCGCGTACGTGGCGCGCGACGCCAAGCGCATCGCGCCCGGCATGCGGGTGCGCGTCTCGCCGGCGGCCGTGCCGCAGGAGGAGTACGGCTACCTCGTGGGCACGGTCCGCGACGTGTCCACGCAGCCGGCCACGCTGGCCGGCATGGCGAAGACGCTGGGCAACGACGTGCTCGTGCAGCAGCTGGCGACGCAGGGCGCGTCGTTCCTGGTGGAGATCGACCTCGAGGCCGACACGCGCACGGCGAGCGGGTACCGCTGGTCCTCGCGCGAGGGCCCGCCGCTGCGCATCGGGAGCGGGTCGGCGATCCGCATCGAGGTGGAAGTCCAGCGTCGCCGTCCGATCGAGCTCCTGGTGCCGTTCCTGCGGCGGCTGGCCGGCGTGTCGGCGTGACTGGGGTGCCGACGTGACCATGCGGGAGCGGTGGCGCGTGCTCATGCGCTGGCGCGGGCCGGCCTGGTGGCGCGCCTTCTGGCGCCTGCGCCCGCACCGCACACGCACCGTCATCCAGATGGAGGCGGTGGAGTGCGGGGCGGCGTGCCTCGGTGCCATCCTGGGCTACTACGGCCGCTTCGTGCCGCTCGAGGAGCTGCGCGTGGCCTGTGGCTCCTCGCGTGACGGCGTGACGGCGAAGAATCTCCTGCGCGCCGCGCGGGAGTACGGCCTCGAGGCGTACGGGATGCGCTGCGAGCTCGCCGGGCTCGCCGAGGTGCCGATGCCGTGCGTGCTGTTCTGGACCTTCAATCACTTCGTGGTGCTCGAGGGGATCGACGCGGGCGTCGTGTACATCAACGATCCCGCGAGCGGGCCGCGCGCCACGACCATGGCCGAACTCGACGAGTCGTTCACGGGCATCGCGCTCGTGCTGCGCCCCGGTCCGGCGTTCAGACGGGCCGGCGCGGAGCCCGCGCTCGTGCCGGCGCTGCGACAGCGGCTGCGTGGCGCCGGTGATGCCGTGGCGTTTGCGGTGCTGGCGGGACTCGCGCTGGTGGTGCCCGGGCTCGTGCTCCCCGCGTTCACGCGCGTCTTCGTGGACCAGGTGCTGGTGCAGCAGATGCGAAGCTGGGTGGGGCCGCTGCTGGCCGGCATGCTGCTCGCGTCGGTGCTGCGCGCTGCGAGCATGTGGTTGCGCGAATACGTATTGCGCCGACTCGGGCTTCGGCTTGCGGTGCGCGACTCGCAGCGCTTCCTGCGCCATCTGCTGCGGTTGCCGATGGCGTTCTACCAGCAGCGCACGCCGGGCGACCTTGCCGCGCGCGTCGCCTTGAACGACCGCATCGCGCAACTCCTCACCGGGCGTGTGGCAGCGGCGGCAATCGACGTCGCACTGCTGGCCTGTTACGTGGGGCTGATGCTGCTCTACGACTGGCAGATCACGCTGCTGTCGGTGGGCGTGGTCGCGGTGGATCTGGTGCTGATGCGCGTGATCACGCGCCGCCGCGTGGACGCGAGCCGGCGCCTGCTGCAGGAGCAGGGACGCTACCAGGGCGCGCTGATGGGCGGGCTCACGACGATCGAGACGGTGAAGGCGACAAGCCGCGAGGCGGACCTGTTCGCGGCGTTCGCCGGGCACCAGGCGCGGCTCGCGAACACGTCGCAGGAATTGGCGCGCCAGTCGCTCGCCCTCTCGCTCGTGCCGGGGCTGCTCGCGACGGTCGGCGCCGCGCTCGTGCTCGGGTTGGGCGGCCTGCACGTGATGGCGGGGACCCTGACCCTCGGCACGCTGGTCGCGCTGCAGTCGCTGCAGGCGAGTCTCTTCGAGCCGGTGCGCAACCTCGTGTCACTGGGTGCGCAGCTGCAGGAGGCGGTGGGGGAGATCGGGCGCCTCGACGACGTGCTGCAGCATCCGGTGGATCCGGTGATGGGCGCCGCGCCCGCGCCGGCCGTCACGTTCACCTCCTCGGCGACGCCAATCACGGTAACCCGGTCATCGGTGACGGCGCAGCAACCATCGCGCCTGCTGACGGGTCGCGTTGAGCTCCGTGGCGTGACGTTCGGCTACTCGCGTCTTGCGCCGCCGCTGATCAGCGACTTCAACCTCACACTCGCGCCGGGCGCGCGGGTGGCGCTCGTGGGGGCGTCGGGCTCCGGCAAGTCCACGGTGGGCAAGCTCCTCTGTCGCCTGTACGAACCATGGGACGGGGAGATTCTCTTCGACGGCGTGCCGGCGCATACGATCGACCGCGACGTGTTCAGTGCATCCGTGGCGTTCGTGGACCAGGAACTACAGCTCTTCTCGGGCACGATCCGCGAGAGCATCACGCTGTGGGACCCGACGATTCCCGACGCGCAGGTGGTGCAGGCGGCGAAGGACGCGCAGGTGCACGACGTGATCATGGCGCGACCCGGTGGCTACGACGCGTTCCTCGCAGAGGGCGGTGCGAATCTGAGCGGCGGCCAGCGACAGCGGCTCGACCTCGCGCGCGCGCTTGCCACGTCGCCACGCCTGCTCGTGCTCGACGAGGCCACCAGCGCGCTCGACACGGTGACGGAGGCCGCGATCGATCGTGCGCTGCGCCGCCGCGGCTGCACCTGTCTGATCGTGGCGCACCGGTTGAGCACCGTGCGCGACTGCGACGAGATCCTGGTGCTGGACCAGGGCGTCGTGGTGCAGCGCGGCACGCACGACGCGCTCATCCGCGAGCGCGAGGGACACTATGTGCGCCTGCTCGACGTGCACGGACGCTCGGCGGAGCGCCTCGCGCATGTCGCCTAGCGTCGAAGCCCGCGCCGCGAGCGCGTCGCGCATGCACGGACTGCCGGTCGGGGCCGTGCGATCGGCCGGTGGCAACACGCCGCTCCGACTCGACGGGAGCGAGGATGCGTGGCTGGTGGTGTGTGGCGCGCTGCACGTGTTCGCCGTACCGGTGAATGGGGAGACGGGCGACGGGGCGCGCGAGTTCCTGTACCACATCGAGGCGGGCTCGCTGTGCTTCGGCGTCGGCGGTCGCGATGCGGGCGATCACGCGTTGCGGGATGATGCGACAGCGCTCGCCGTGATCGCGGTGGGCGATGTCGACACGATCGTCGCACCGGTGACGCGCGACGACCTCGTGGTGGCGCTCGCTGAAGCGCCTGACACGGTCAGGATCCAGCTGTCCGCATACGTTGGGCGCGTGCGCGATGCGCTGTGGCCGGCGGGGTCAGACATTGACGCACTTGACGGCGTCGTGTTCGATCGTGAGTCCGTCGATGGTCCTGCGCCCTGGTCGGCGCTCGATGCGATGCATGCGGCGGTTCGACATCATGCCGTGCAGCGCGTGCACGAGCGCGACACTGTGCGCATGGCACGCCTCGAGGCGCGGCGTGTGGCCGACGCGAAGGCGGAGACACAGGCGCTGGCGTCCATCACGTCGCTCTTCGCTCGTGGCCACACCGCAGCGGGTGGCAGCACGGGTGCGGCGCTGCACGATGCCCTGCAGCTGATCGGATCGACGGAGGGCGTCACCTTCGAACGGGCAGCCGTGGTTCCGCCGGCCTCCGACCTCGCCGAGTGTGCGCGGCACATCGCACTCCGTTCATCGGTGGGATGTCGCACGGTGCGGCTCGAAGCAGGCTGGTGGCTGCGTGATGTGGGGCCGCTGCTCGCGTTCATGAAGGCGACGGGCGACGCGACTGCCGGTGAAACGACTGCCGGAGAAGCGACCGCCGCCCGTGAACGGCCGGTGGTGCTGCTCCCCGCGCAGCGCGGCGGCTGCGACCTCGTGGATCCGGCCTCCGGCGCGCGGGTGCGCGCGAATGCCACGCTGGCGGCCGGTCTCGCAAAGCACGCGCTGCAGTTCTACCGCCCACTGCCCGCGACACCGGTGCGTGCGTCAGCCGTATGGCGCTTCCTCGCACACAGCGTGCGTGGTGACACGCGGGCCCTCGTTACCGCGGGCGCCGCTGCGGCGCTGCTCGGCTTCGCGCCACCACTGCTCACGCGTGTGCTCTTCGACCAGGTCATTTCGGCGGCGGACAGCGGCGGGCTCACGGCGGTGCTGATCGCATTGCTCGTCGCGAGCGCGTCGGGACTGCTCTGCGACTGGGTGCGCGCCGTCGCGGTGCTGCGCCTGCACGTGCGTGCCGTGCACGACCTGCAGCTTGCCGTGTTCGATCGGCTGCTGCGTCTGCCGGTCGCGTTCTTCCGGCGCTTCGCAGCCGGCGACCTCGGGCGGCGTGCGATGGGAATCATGACCATCGGCGAGACGCTCGGCCAGGCGACGCTGTCCACGCTGCTCGCCGGCATCGCGGGCAGCGCGGCGCTCGTACTGCTCTTCTGGTACAGCGTGCCGCTGGCGCTGCTGAGCGTGGTGCTGCTCGCGGTGAACGTCGTGCTCTCCGTGTTCGTTGCACGCCGGTCCATGCCGCACGCGCGCGATCGACAACGGGCAAGCGGCGAGCTTTCCGCGCTCATGCTCGAGACGCTGCGCGGAATGGCCAAGCTGCGTGTGGCCGCGGCCGAGTCGCGGCTCGTGGTGCGTTGGTCGGAGCTGTTCCGCCGGCAGCAGCAGGCCGCGTTCTCGGTCGACCGGCTGGCGGTGCACCACACCGCGCTGCTGTCCATGCTGGACGTGCTCTCGCGCCTGGTGCTCTTCGGCAGCTATGCGTGGCTGTGGTTCGAGCAGCGCGCACCGCTCTCCACCGGCGCCTTTGTGGCCTTTGCGGCGGCGGAGGGGACGTTTCGCGCGGCGGTACTGTCGATCGCGGCCACCCTCCTCTCGCTGCTAAAACTGCTGCCGGAATGGGAGCGGGCGGCGCCGGTGCTGCACGCCGTCCCGGAGACCGCCGACGCGCGTCCCGACCCGGGGCCGCTCACCGGGCACATCGAACTCCGCCACGTGCACTTCGCGTACGACCCGGACGGCCCGGACGTGCTCGAGGATGTCTCCCTCACCATTCCCGCGGGGCAGTTC
>JACVCT010000153.1 GCA_016741895.1 Gemmatimonadaceae bacterium
CGCGGTCGGAAAGGTGGCGTTCCCGCCTGGCTATCGCTTCGCCGTCTCCGGCCAGGCGGAAGCGCAGGCTGAGAGCTTCGGAGGCATCCTGCCCGCGGTGCTCGTCGCGATCTTCGGCATCCTCGCGGTGCTCGTCCTCGAGTTCGGCAGCTTCCGCTCGACGCTGATCGTCGCGGGCGTCGTGCCGCTCGGCATCACGGGTGCGCTGCTCGCGCTGCTGATCACCGGCAACACGCTGTCGTTCACGGCGATCATCGGGATGATCGCGCTCGTCGGCATCGAGATAAAGAACTCGATCCTGCTCGTGGACTTCACGAACCAGCTGCGCGAGGAAGGCGTGCCGCTGCAGGAGGCGATCGAGAAGGCCGTCGAGGTGCGCTTCCTCCCGATCCTGCTGACGTCCGCGACCGCGATCGGCGGCCTGCTGCCGCTCGCGGGGGCCTGTCCGCTGGCGCCGATGTTTGACACGGTGGGATGGTTTGCGCGTGATGCGCACATGCTCGCTCGCGTGGGCACAGTGCTGTGTGATGCGGCAGGGGTTGCGCCGGAGGAGCATGACGTGCGTCCCGCGCGCGTGCTGGTGGCGCAGGATGCGCTGGCATTGGTGGTGCCGGAATCGCGGCCCATGCTGGAAGAGGCGGTGCAGCGTGTGGCGTCGCAGCTGGCCTCGCAGGCAAGCGTGGAAACCGTCACCCTCGCCCCCGAGGGCCTGCGCGCATGGTACGATGTGTTTCGTGTGCTGCAGTGGGCGGACATCTGGCGCACCCACGGCGCATGGGTGGAGCGCGTACGGCCGACCTTTGGTCCGCAGATCGCCCCGCGTTTCGAAGCCGCGTCACGCGTGACCGCCGATGAATTGCGCGACGCCGATCAGGCGCGGCTGCACATTGTTGCGCGGCTTGATTCACTGCTTGCCGGCGACACCGTACTGGTGCTGCCCACGGTGCCCGATGTTGCGCCCAGGTTGGCCCTGCCACCCGCCGAGACCGTGGCGGTGCGTGAGCAGGCATTGCAGCTGCTGTGTTCGGCAGGTCTGGGTGGCTTGCCGCAGATTTCGATGCCGATGGCCGAGCGTGACGGCCTGCCAATGGGTGTGTCGCTGCTCGCAGGCCGAGGACGTGACAGGTGGTTGCTGGAGTTGGCCGCGTCGCTGCGTTGAGCGGGGTACGTCGAGGGCAGAGACACAAGTCGCCCTGCGTGAATTGGCTTGACGGCGGCGCTGGTGCGTCCGAGTGTAGGGGACGTTTGGGACGGCGCGCTTTGTCTATGTGAAGCGTGCTTCATGCAGCAAGTGCAACACGACACGGCAAGGGCCGGGAGTACTCATGCGATTGCGCGCAGCGACGAAGCTAGCGGCGGGGTTGATGGTGGGCGTGCTGCTTGGCGCCTGTAAAGACGAGTACGGGCCGAACGTGAGCGGCGTGCCCGGCTTCGACATCCGGTGGGTGGAAGTCACGCCTGGTGTGGACACTGTATTTGTATCCGACACCATCCGCGCCAGCGATCGCCTGGTCCTGCAGGCCGCAGCCTACGGTGTCGGTTCGCAGCGCTTGCCCGTCGGACGCTTCGTATGGGGCACATCGGACAGCAGCATAGCCGTCGTGGACAGCTTCGGCGTGGTCACGCCGCGCCGGTTCGGCACCGTGGAGATCTCGGCCAGCGCTACGCGCATCGGCAAGGCCACGGTGGTGGTCGCGCCGGCCACGCGGCGGGTGGAGATCGCTTCTGTTACCGATACAATTCTGATCGATGAGCCTGTGGTCGCTGCGAACGCACGCCTGCAATTGAACGCACGCACCGTCAACGAGGCTGGCCAGACCGTGACAGGCTCTCGTGTCGCGTGGAGTGTATCGCCGAGCAGTGTGGCCAGCATCGACTCCACAGGCGTGCTCCGTGCGCTCGCCCCGGGTGCGGCCGTTGTCACTGCGGCCGTCACCTCGGCCGGTGTGCAGGGGCAGCGCACGATACAGGTCCTGCCGTCCATTCGTGAGCTGCGGATTGGGCCATCGCCAGCACAGGTGCTGGCTGGCGACACCGTGGTGCTCACAACCGTTGCGACCAACTATGCTGGGCAGCCAATCACGCGAACCGTACGGTGGCAAACCTCGAATCCTTCGATCGCGAGCGTAGACAGTACCGGGCGCGTCATCTTCGTTTCTACTGGATCGGCGACTATCACGGCGAGCAGCACGTATCGAACCGCTACGGTGAGTATCACGGCGCTCGGTCGAGAGCTGACGGCGGTGAGCAACGGGAGGAACTTCTCCTGTGGGATCGCTCGGCTAGGTCGACTTTACTGCTGGGGGGCTGGATCTATCGGCCAACTTGCGAATCAAGCTGATTCCCTTTGCTTTGGCGAGATTCCAATGGAGGCGTCACAGGCCTGCGCCATTCAGGCACTCCGATCGAGTGCTTCATCAACTGAGTTCTTACAGATCGCAACAGGGGAATCAACTGGATGTGGAATCAACTCTCAGCGATTGCTATTCTGCTGGGGGTCAAGCCAGTGGGGCACGGTCGGCAATGGCACGCTTGCAACTGCCTACTTTGCTCCTGTTCCTGCGACTGTGCTTTCGGAGCGCTTCGAGTCTCTGGATGGCGGCGGTGACCACATGTGTGCCCTAACAACGCAGGGCTTTGCGTATTGCTGGGGCCGAGACGACTTTGGCCAACTCGGCGACACTCTCCTCGTGAACAGCACCACGCCAATTCCGGTTGTTGGTCCAGACGGTCTGATGGCAACGCGCCTCCGCTTTAGCAGCATCGCCGCCGGAGGCTCACACACCTGTGGCGTGGAGGCCGGTACTGGGACGGCGTGGTGCTGGGGTGATGGATCGTCCGGCCAGCGAGGAGATGGTACGACGGAAGTACGCCAGCGTCCGCGCCGCGTGCAATCAGACGAGCGCTTTCGCCAGATTAGCGCCGATAGCACCCACACCTGCGCCGTGACGGAGAGCAACGCGCTTTACTGCTGGGGCGGCAATGCCTTTGGCCAGTTGGGCGTAGGTGGCACGGCACAGCGCAACACGCCGACGTTGGTCGGCAACGGGTACTCTCAAGTTGCTGCAGGAGCAAGCTTCACCTGCGCGCTCACCGTTGGCGGTTCGATCAACTGCTGGGGCAACAATCGATACGGCCAACTCGGCCGCGGCGAAGGCACCCCAACCGGCATCCGCGATACCCCCGCTCCGATCTCGATTGCCCGCAGCTATCGCAGCGTCACCGCCGGTGCTCGACACGCCTGCGCTATCGACAGCGAATCGCAGACCTGGTGCTGGGGCTCCAACATCTTCGGCGCTCTCGGTAACGGCCTCCAGGCCGCCATGCGCGCCGTCCCCGAACGCATCGCACCGCTCCGGCAACGCAAGCAGCGGCGGGACCGCCTACCGCAGTCCCGCCGCCGCTGTTCCAACCCGACTTCCGGACGGCGTGGTGCCGCCTACACACCACCCACACCCAGAACCCACAGCCCAGAACTCACAGCTGTGGATCGCCAGCCGCAGTTCACACTATTTCCCTACCCCCGCTTTCGTCTCAGGACGAACCGCCCGATTCCTCACCTCCGGCCCCTCCCGCCGCGTCGGATGCAACTCCGCCAGCGTGTTGCCATCATACAACCGCCCGTTCTTCATCACGTAGCGAATGCTGTTGGTGTTCCGCAAATCCGTCAGCGGATCACGATCCAGAATGACCAGGTCGGCCAGCTTGCCCGGCTCGATCGATCCCAGGTCGCCCGACAGGCCGATGTCATCGGCGCCCATGATCGTGGCCACACGCAGCGCCTCGTGTGCCGTCATGCCGCCGCTCGCCATGGCCCAGAGCTCCCAGTGATAGCCGAGGCCCTGCAACTGTCCGTGACTGCCGACGCCCAGCCGGCCCCCACTGCGCAGAATCTTGGTGGCATCGGACGCGAGCTGCGGAAACACATACTCTTCGTCGCGGAACCAACCGCCGGCCGTGCTCCCACCCGGCATCGTGGCCATGCGCCGCCGCGTCTTGAGCGCGAGCTCCTCGTAGGCCGTGAAGCGCTGCAGCTTGGGGTCGCCGTACGGATTCTCTTTCGTGTAGAACCAGTTCTCGCCCCACGGCCCGCCATAGTTGACCAGCAGCGTGGGCGTGTAGGCGCGCTTGCTCCAGGCCATGAAGCCCGTCACGTCGGCGCCGAGCGGCGTGATGCCCATGCTGTGCTCGAGGCCCGGGTAACCGTCCAGCGTTTCCGTGAGATTGAGCTTGACGTCGAGTGAGCCTTCGGTGGTGGGCATGAGCTGCTGCTCGCGCGCCGCCGTGATGATCCACTGCCGCACCTGCCGCACACCCGCCACGTACATCTTGATGGTCTTGGTGTCGTAGTAGCTGCTGTAGCGCTTGAGCATGTTGCGCGCCTGCTCCTGATCGCGGATCACGTCCGTGTTGAACACGCCCGGTCCCGTGGAGTAGATGCGCGGTCCGATGATCTGCCCGGCCTCGACCATGTCCTGGTAGGTCAGCACGTCGGTGGTGGCCGTCTGCGGATCACGGGTGGTGGTCACACCATACGCGAGGTTGGCCAGATAGGCCCAGGGCTGCGTCTCATGAATGGTGCCGCGCTCGGCGCGCAGATGCGCATGCGTGTCCACAAAACCCGGCACCACCGTGGCACCAGCCAGGTCCATCTCGCGCGCACCGGCCGGCACCGCCACCGTGCCCGACGCACCAACCGCTGCAATGCGATTGTTGCGCACCACCACGTCGCCGCGGGCAATGATTTCGTCGCCCTTCATGGTGACGAGCTTGGCGTTGCGCAGCACAACGGTGCCGTTTGGCATGTCGCGCACCACCGGCACCAGCACACGCGTTTCGACGGGCTGATAGGCTGGCGCCCTCTGAGCACCCTGGCCCGCGGCGGCCGGAGCAGCCGGTGGAGCAGCACCAGGCGCCGCCGCCGAGTCACGCCGAGCCGTCGCGGCCGCCTCGCGCACGGCCGCGCTGTCGAGATTGTACATCACGTGCGCGTTGCCGATGGACCAGTGTATCGTGCGCCCGTCGCGCGACCAGGCGGGGAACTGCCCGCCAATGTCGGTGAGCCGCCGCACCGGGAAGGCCGCGGTGTTGGGATCGCTCACGTTCACGGTGGCCTGCGTGCCACGGGGCGGCACCACGACGGTGTAGAAGTCGCTGTTGATCTGCGCCAACGCCATGTCACCGCTTGGCGACATGAGCGTGAGCTGCGCGGGAGCGCCCGGCGAGTCGGGCTCCTCGGGCGTGCGCGCCAGCTCGAGCTCCGACAGCGTCAGGTCGCCATGATCGCCGTGCCCGTGATCGTCATCAATGGCGCCGGCACCGCCGCCACCCACCACACGCAAGTGACGCTGTTCGTCGGTGCCATCCCAGCGGATGGACACGAGTCCGGCATTGGACGACAGGTAGATGCGGGTCGTGTCGCGCGCAAAATGCGGCTTGCTGCGACCGGCGCTGCGCGCAATGACCGTGGCGTCAACCGGCGACGTGGCCGCAGCGTCGAACCACACCAACTGGGTCGTACCCGTCACACCGGTCTGATCACGCCGCCCCTGCGCCGGGGTACGCAGCGCCACGATGCGCGCACCGTTCAGCGAGAACGCCGGCTGACGCAAGGTGGCCTTGCCGCGACTGATGGTGACCACACGTGCAGCGCGTCCGTTCGTCATGCTGGCCTTCTGCAGCGCACCGCCCGAAGGCGTCCACGTGACCCACGCGAGGGTACGACCATCCGGTGACCACGCCGGTTCGGCTTCGATGGCGTCGAGCGTGGACACACGTCGAGGCGTCCCACCTGGCCAGTCCATCACGTACAGGCGGTCCATGGCCACAAACGCGAGGAGCTTGCCATCGGGGCTGGGCACACCGTCGCGGATCTGCCGCGCGTTGAACTGCTCGCTATCGGTGATGGGATAGCGGAAGGCCACTTCCGGGCCCACTTCGACCTGCGCCTGCACGCGGAACGGAATCTCCACCTGCCCGCTGCCGTCAATCGCCACACGCCAGAGCTTGTTGCCGTAGTTGGCCACGAGCTGTTTGCTGTCGGGCGTGAAGCTCATGCCCGGCAGCGCATCCATGGGCGCTCGCGATTCCATCTCGTCGCGCTGTGTCGGATAGGCCAGCCAGCGCTCCTCGCCGGTGGCCAGTTCGCGCACACGCAAACCCGTCTTGTCTTCGAAGCGAGAGCCGTACACCAGCCATTTGCCATCGGGGCTCACGGTGGGGCGCACCGCGGAGCCGTAGCGCGAAGAGAGTGGCTCCCGTTCGCCGGTTTCGCGATCGTACGACCAGATCTGGTACTGCGGGAACTGCGCGTTGTAGTGCCAGGCACTGGCGCGCTGCGTGTAGTACAGAAAGCGTCCGTCGGCACTGAATGCCGCTCCGGCCTGCTGCACGGCGGTACCCGGTGCCGGATTTGGCGGCGGCGTGTACAGCGACACGCCGTTGCCGCCCTTCACGTGATACATCCACAGCGTGGGCAGACTGCCGCGGAATCCACCGCGACTGGCCACGATGTACTGACCGTCGGGCGAATACTCCGGCGAGAGATACACATTCGCGCGGCCGCGCGTGATTTCCTTGACCTCTTTCGTGGCCACGTCGAGCACGTGCACGTTGTCCGCGCCCTGCCGGTCGGAGATGAACACGATGGACTTGCCATCGGGACTGAAGCGCGGCTGTGTGTCAAAGGCCAGTCCGCTCGAGAGCTGTGTCGCATCGCCGCCGGCGAAGGGCATCAGATACAGATCGCCCAGCATGTCGAAGACAATGGACTGCCCATCGGGGCTCACATCGACTGACAGCCAGGTGCCTTCACGTGTGTCGAGCGGATAGCGTCGGGTGGCCTCGAGCGGCAACGGCCGGGCGGCAGGCGCGCCGGCGCGTGGTGCGGCCTGTGCACCAAGCGACCCTGCTCCGGCGACAGGCTGAACGGGCGAGAGGGCCAGCGCGAGCACGGCTGAGAGGGCTGCGGAGCGGCCCTTGGGCAGCACGCGAACCCGGGAGCGGTTCGGGAGGGACACACGAACTCCGGTGAGGGGGAGGCGCCGCCGGACATGGCGGGCGTCCCTGATTCTCACTCCCGCAGGCGCTGCTGGCAACCAATCAGCGCTGCTCCCCCCACCAGAGACTCCGACGTGTCGGCACGCCGCGAGCCTCTGGGGCTGTGCCCTACACCGTTTCCGACAACGCCCGCTCGATGTCAGGCACCAGCGACTCCGGCGTCGCGGTGGACGCATAGCGGTTGAGCACCTGCCCGCGGCGATCGACCAGGAACTTGGTGAAGTTCCACTTGATGCCCTCGGTCTTGAGCACTCCCGGCGCCGACACGCGCAGCCAACGCCACAACGGGTGTGCCTGATCGCCGTTCACATCCAGCTTCGCACTCAGCGGGAAGGTCACGTCGTAGTTCAGCTGGCAGAACGACGCAATCTCGGCCTCGTTGCCCGGCTCCTGGTTGCCGAACTGATCGCAGGGTGAGCCAATGATCACGAGACCACGATCCTTGTATCGCCGCCACAGGGCCTCCAGTCCCGCGTACTGCGGCGTGAAGCCGCACTGGCTGGCGACATTGACCAGCAAGACCACCTTGCCGGCGTAGTCGCGCATGGCCAGTTGCCCGCCGTCGATGGACGGCAGCGTGAATTCTTCGAAGCGGGCGTTCACAGCCGCCTGGGAGCGAGGAGTAAAGAGACGATCGAGCATGGTGGCAGCGTCGCGACAGGCTCAGAATTCGAAGTTCAAACCGATGGATGGCAGCAATCCGGCCCCCTCGTTGAATTCCGCCACCCGACGGCGCGGATTCCACTGCGGAGCCCCCACGTTGTTGCGATTGCTCACGTTCTGCAGATCGAGAAACGCAATCAGCTGGCGGTTGCCGAGAATGAACCGGCGATCGATGCGCAAATCGGCCGCAAAGAACGTCGGCAAACGGTCGGACAGGTACTGTGTGAAGTCCAGCGTTCCCGCCAACGTACCACTTTCACGGAACGGTGTGTAGCGCAGCCCCGATGCTGCACGCACACGGGTGGCCACTTCCCACCTGGCATTGGGTCGCCAACCCAGCACCACGTTGGCAAGCACCGGCGTGTCGAACGCGCCCGGACGATCAACGCCATCGAGGCCGGTGAACGACGTGCGATTCCAACTCCCCCTGGCCTGCCCATACCACGGCGTCGCGCCAAACTTTTTCTGCGCAAACGCCTCGGCGCCGAACACCTGCCCCGTGCCCCGCGAGGTCAGCGGCTCGAGACCGAACGGAATGTCCGTGGTGGCATCATCGAATCCGCTCGGCGACAGCACCGCCTGCGGCCGATACAGCCGGGCCGGAAAGTCCGCGTAGCGCTTGCCGTACACCTCGAACTGCAGCTTGAGATCGCTGCCCACCACGCGCGTGACACCGGCCACCAGCTGATCCGCACGGAATGGCTGCAAGCGCTCGGCATTGCCCGCATCCCCCACGAGCCAGATATAGCTCGGGGCCTGCCAGTATCGCCCGCCCGCCAGTGTCAGCGTGGTGGACTCGCTCGCGCGATAGGCCACGTTGCCGCGCGGCGACAGACGCCAGGCATTGTTCAGGAATCCGTACCAGTCGCTGCGCAATCCGCCCGAAACACGCAGCCTGGGCAACGCCTGCCAACTGGCCTGCGCGTAGTTGGCCTGTCGCCACGCGGTGAACGCCGTGTCCACCCGCAGCGGCTGCGGCACACCGCCCTCGTCACGTCGCGTGAAGCCGGCCAGCGTGGCATCGTAGCGCAGCGTGCTTGCATAACGCAGCTGGCTGCCGGCCTCCAGCTCGAGACCACGCCGCATCACCCAGGTGAGGTCACTGCGCAGACTGTTCTCGCCTTCCGTACTGCGATTCTCGAAGATGGGTTGCAGCAGACTGTCACGCTGCGCCGTCACGAAGCGTGTCCAGGTGCGGCCCAGTGTGGTGGTAACCACGCCGCGCGGCAGCAGGCGCTTCCAGGTGAGTCCGCTGAAGTACTGGTCCTGCACCGGCGCCAGCACCTGCGAATTGTTCACGCGGGCCGAGTCGGTGCTGTTGTCGAAGCTCACCGTGCCGCGCGCACCAATGGTGAGCACACTGAAGGCGTCGCGCGATGTGGGACGCCACACGGCCTTGGCCGTGGCGTCGGTGTAGGCCGGAATGAACGAGAGCCCGATGGCCTTGAACAGCAGGTCGAGATAGCTCTGCCGCACATTGGCAAAAAAGGACGCCTTGCGGCCAATGGGTCCCTCGAGCACCGCGCCAAACTGCGTGGCGGCCACGTTGACCTCGCCCGCCAGACGCTCGGTGTTGCCCTCGCGAAGCGTGATGGTGGTGGCTGACGAGGTGCGGTCGCCATAGCGGGCACCAAAGCCGCCGGCCGACAGTGCCGCCGACTCGACAAATCGAATGTTGATGAGCGAGATGGGACCGCCCGTCGAGCCCTGCGAACCGAAGTGATTGATGTTCGGCACTTCGATGTTGTCCACCACGAACAGGTTCTCGAACGGCGCACCCCCGCGCACCACGAGGTCATTGCGGGCCGCGCTGGTCACGCCCACACCGGGCGCAATGCTCACGGCGCGCAGCACATCCTCCTGTGCGCCCGGCTGCCGCCGCACCTCTTCGGCGTCGTAGGTCTGCGTGGACACGGGCGTGGACGAGGGCCGCAGCGCCGGGAAGGCCTCCGGGCGCACCGTGACCTGTTCGAGCTGCTGATCGATGGGCTGCAGCGTGATGGTCACCTCGGCCGGTTTGGCCGGTGACACGGCAATGTCACCGCGGCGCACGGGCGCATAGCCAAGGCGGCGGATGTCGAGCGTGACGATGCCCTGCCGCACCCCACGCAGCGGGAAGCGTCCGGCCGCGTCGCTCTGCACCGCCACATCCTGATCCAGCACCCGCACGGTGGCGCCGGCAATCGGTGCTTCAGTGAGCGCCTCCACAATGCGTCCCACGATGACACCGGTGGTGACCTGTGATGCGGCTGTCTGCGCACGCAGCGCGGTTGGCAGGGCAACGTGCAACACGATCAGCGTGAACTGCAGGACCAGCACGGGAAACCAGCGCAACAGACGGCTGGCAGGTCGCAACCGGCTCATGCGACCTCCACCCCCAGCTGCACACGCTGCCCCGCCCGCATGGCCACGACGCCGGCTCCCGCTCCGGGGCTCCGCGGCGTGAGCCGGGGGGTCTCTGCAAAGGCCCCCCGGGCCTCCGGAAAGCCGGCGAGGGCCACCGCCACCGGGCTGCGCCG
>JACVCT010000154.1 GCA_016741895.1 Gemmatimonadaceae bacterium
CTCGCGTGGCTGGTGCACCACTCTCTGTGGCTGCGGGCTCGGCCCCCCCGCCCCCGGGCGCGGGCCGCCCGTGCCCCGCGTCCCGCAGGCGGCGGCCCCCCCCCCCGTGGCGTTGACCGGGGCGCTCACGCCGCTGCTCACGATGATTGCGACGCTGACGACGCAGATCCACGCGTATGATCGCCGGCTGGAGCGGTTGGGGGCCACGCACTATCCCGTGACGCAGCGGCTCCGCCAGATTCCCGGGGTGGGCCCCCTCACCGCCCTGGCCTTCGTGTTGCTCGTGGAGGATTCCGCGCGCTTTGCGAGCAGTCGCCAGCTCGGTGCGTATTTCGGCCTCGTGCCGAGGCTGGACGAGAGCAGTCAATCGTCGCCGCAACTGCGCATCACCAAGCGCGGCGATCCGATGGCGCGCCGCTATCTGGTGAGTGCCGCGCAATACCTCCTCGGCCCGTTTGGTCCGCCGTGTGACCTGCGCCGGTTCGGCGAAGCCTTGATGGTGCGCGGCGGGCCCAATGCGAAGAAGCGCGCCGTCGTCGCCGTGGCCCGCAAACTCGCCGTCCTGCTCCATGCCCTCTGGCGCACCGGCACCGACTATCAGCCGGTGCGGCACGCCGCGTAATCGCCCCGTGTTTCGCGATCCCAGCCCGCGTCCCGGATGACTGCGGTCCATCTCTTGCTCGAATCAGAGCGTCGCAGAGTTGGCAGCATCCAACGCCCACCCATCGGACCTCAGCATGCACCCCGTCCTGACGGAGAGTGCGGATAGAAGAGTGGTATGGGGGTCGCTGGGATTCGGTCGCACCCAACACACGGAACTTCCCCAGACCACACGCCCGCACGACGCCACGGACATCGACCAGCCGCACGGGCGCCACGTCGCCCTTGACTACAAGACCCTTCTCATAGAAGGAATGGAGGGCGCAGAGGGCGCAGAGAACAGCAGTCGGGGTTGAACCGCATTGTCGCGGATGACGCGGATGGAGCGGAAACAGCACGGATGAAGGAGAAGAGAAGTGACCTTTCCCCGGTGTCCACTAAACCGGGGCAAGGTCAAGAAGCACTCAGGCCTCTCCTCCGCGCCCTCTGCGCCCTCCATTCCTCTGCGTGAGCTGTTGCAGGTCCAGCCGCCGGCAACGAAGCCCGCTACAGGGTACCAAGCCGCCGCAGCGGATGAATCGAAACGTTCACCGGCTCCGCGGCGAGCACTGAGACTGGCGGTCCATCCAGCGCGTAGCCGGCGAGCGTGGCGGGGCCGATGTCGAGCTGGTCGACACGCGGCACATGCACACGATATGGCGTGTGTGAAACCCGTCCCCGATACAGCTGTCCGGCGCGGTCCACGCTGTAGAGCACGTAGCGCTCCACGAGGAACTCCTCGAGTGAGCCAGGGGAAGCTGGACTGCCGGGGCCTGCGGTGTCCCATGCGTAGCGCCAGGCCGGGCCCTGCTGCCCCTGTCGCTGGCAGGCATAGCGCAGCGCGTGACCCTGTCGCTCGGCGCGCATGATGGCGTGCTCGTAGGGCAGGTGGAAAGCGCGCCTCGCGATCTCGACGGCAATGGGCTGGTTGCAGTCGAGCGAATGAAACCACACGCCGGGCACCCCATCGGCGTCGTGCACATAGGTGCGCACATTGAGCTCGAGAAACCACGACAGCCAGGGCAGCGGCGGCAGGAAACGAGGCCGCACACGGGCCATGGCAAAGGGCACGATGCCCACATAGGCCCGTCCAGCAAAGGTGTGTGCGGTGAGGCCCGGCGGAAGCAGGCGCTGCACCGCATCGGCGTCGACGGCCCAGTGCAGAAAGAGAAGGTCGCGCCAGGTCTGGGCGCCGACGACGGGACCCAGTGCCGCGGGGTCGCGCTGCGCCACGAGCGATTGCAGAGGCGATGTGGTGGCCATCATGTCCATAAGGTAAGTTCTGGCGCGCCACCAACTGTTCCCGCACTCGCATGCGTAGGGATTTCCCCAACCGGTCTATTCAATGCCTCAGTGGTTTCCGTCGTCTCTCCGTGTGCCAACGGCCGCGCTCCCGCTTGTACTGTGCGCAATTGTTGCAGCCGCAGCCTGCAGCCCAGGGGACGCGCGTCGCTCCACCTACACTGCCACCGACTCAGCGGGTGTGCAGATCGTGGAGAATCACGCCGCTGATGATTCACTGCCGTGGCAATTTGAGCGCATGGCCCAGATCGGTGGCGCGGACAGCGGCGTGCAGGCCTTCGATCAGGTGGGATGGTACAACGTGTCCACCGATGGGCGCGGACGCATTGTCGTGTTTGATCGGGACAACGGCAACCGCGTGCAGGTGTTCGACTCGCTGGGCCGTCATCTGCGTACCATGGGGGCGCGTGGTGGCGGGCCAGGTGAAGTGCAATCCGCCGATGCGGTGTACATGGACGCCGTCGGCACCGTGAGCGTGTATGATCGTTCGAAGGCCGCCATTGTGCGCTGGGCTGCGGACGGCGCGGTGTTGCCGGAGCTGCGCGGGTTCGAGGGGCGCGGACGGATCTGGAGCAAGACACTGGTGCGTGCCGACACCGTGTATACGGTCATGGCTCGGTCGGACAGCCTGCACGGCATGCAGGTGATGGAGCGCTGGACTCCGAATGATACGCTTGGCCTGGATTCTCTCGTGCATGTGCGCAAGCCCATGGTCCGATTCAGTTGCGTCGGGCTGGCCATCCCGCCGTTGCTGGAGGGTGCGCTGCATTTTGCCGCGAGTGACAGCGGGCTCGCGCTCACCTCCCAGTCGCAATACACGGTGGATGTCTACCGCGATGGTCGGCGCGTTCGCAGCCTGCGACGCGCCATCACGCCGGTGCCGACCACCATGGATGACGCGTCAAAGCTCTACCCGGACGGCATGCGTGTGCAGTTTGGCGGTTCGAAGGAGTGCGTTGTGCCGGCGCACGAACTGGCCGAGAAGCTGGGCATGGCGCCCACCGTTCCGTTGGTGCAGGGTTTGGCCTGGTCGCCGGATGGCAGCCTGTGGGTGGAGCGATACACCTTCGAGGGCGACACACCGCGTACCGATGTATTCGACGCGCGCGGTGGCTATGTGGGCACGGCTTATGGCCGCTCGCTGCCACTGGGCTTCCTGGGGCCAGACGTAGTGGTGTTTGCCGAGCCCAATGCCGACGAGGGGACGAGCCGGGTGGGCGTGTACCGCATAACACGCGGCCGCTGAGTGCACGCCGGTAGCGGTTGGTGCAACCGGTGCGTAGCGTAGGGCATGATGACACACTCCCTCTTGCGCATGGCGCGCCGCGGCTCGGCGCTGGTCCTCCTGCTGACGGCAGCGAGCGCGAACTCTGCACTCGGTGCGCAGGCGGCACCGTCCACCGGCGGTCTGACCGCGGCTGTGGGCCATTGGACCGCGGGCGTGCGCAACGCTGCGGGTGGCATGGAGGCCGGCATCTCCGCCGATGGCGAGCGTTGGAACGGGCGCAGTGATGCCGCACAAATTGCGGCACTGGCGCGCAAATGGTTCGGCGCGGCCGACAGCAGTTTTGTGGCCAATGCCATGTCGAACGGTGCCTTCCCGTTCGCGGTGCATGAGGCCACGACGTCCTTTGGTGACGGGGTGCTGGCCGTGGACTTCCGCCTTGATGGTGGAAAGAGCGACCAGTTTGCCGGCATCATGTTTGGGCTCAGCGCACGCGGTGAGTACTACGCCGGCCGGTACAACACCAAGGACGGCAACGTGGCCATCTGGACCTTTGCCAACGGCGAGCGTCGCGTGCTGGCCAAGGGCACGGGTGAGAAGCAACTGCCGCTCGGGGTCTGGCACCGGCTCGAGGTGCGGGTGCGCGGCCGGGAGGTGCAGGTGAGCGTGGCGGGGCACCCCGAGCTGACGCTGACGCATGCCCTGGAATCGCCGGTGCCGGGCCGCGTGGGGCTGTGGGTGAAGCGGGATGCCGTTACGGCGTTTCGGAACTACGGGGTGTCGCCGGTGAGGAAGACCAACTGACACGGGGCTTCCCCACGGTTCTCCAATCGACGCGCCGGCCCGACTACAGGCCAGTGCAATGCCACCTCGTGCCATGAGCTGATCGAGCGTAATGGCGTCAAGTTCTGCCGGTCGTGTCACTTGGCAGCACGCCAAGCCGGCCGAGAGACTCGCGACGTGACGACGACTTGAGGGACCTCCGTCACACAGGGTGGGGAGGAGGGGAGTGCCGCAGGCATCACTCCGGGACCTGCCGTCGCCAAAGGACTCTCCGTGCGGCGGGCCAAAGCACTCCTTTGGGGGTATGACATGTGGTAGGTGTCATGCTCAGTCCTGGGGGAAGATGTCAGCCCCCGTTTCCTCGTACCGTTGATCGGGAGACCTTGCCAATGTCCCAACCGAAGCCCACTGTCGTCGACGCGCTGGCCCAGCTGCTCGCCGACAGCTACACGCTCTATCTCAAGACCCACAACTATCATTGGAATGTGACGGGGCCGATGTTCACGACCCTTCACACGCTGTTCGAGACGCAGTACACCGAGCTGGCTCTGGCGGTCGACGAAATCGCCGAGCGGATGCGGGCCGTGGGGGCCTACGCGCCGGGCAGCTACTCCGAGTTTCTGGCGCTCAGCACGGTGGAGGAGGCCAGCGGTCGTCCGGCGGCCACGGCCATGGTCGAGCAGCTGGTGGCTGACCAGGGCAAGGTTGCCCTGTCGGCCAAGCGACTCATCGAGGCGGCCGAGCAAACCCGGGATCAGGTGAGCGCAGACCTCGGCGTACGTCGCGCGCAGGTGCACGAGAAGAACGCTTGGATGCTGCGCAGTCACCTGGAGTAGCGCGGCGTCTTTGTTCTGCGGGGGCCGGGTGGACGATCCACTCGGCCCCCGTGTCACGTCTGGTCGGAAAGCGGAGCGAGGGCTGGTGGCTGTCTCAAGTATAGGACGCGTGCGTCCGACGCTTTGGAGAGAGACTCCCAAGCCGACCACCACACATGTTCCTGAAACGACTCGACTCAAGAGCGCCGAGGCTCCTGTTGACCGCCGTCATCGTACTGGCGGTGGGAGCCGTGTTCATGGAGCGCGCGCTCTACTCCACGTCCATTGAAGCGGTGGTGAATGCGCCACGTGTGGAACTGGTGGCCCCCATCGAAGGTGTGGTGGATTCGGTGGGTGGCGCACTTGGCGCCTTCGTATCGCCGGGCGCCGTGCTGGTGCGTATTCGCCGCGATGGACTGAACGCCGAAGGATCGCAGTCACTGGCCACGCGTTCCGCGCTGCTGGCAAGCCGCGCCGACATCATCGGCAGCGAACTCGAGACACTCATTGCGCTGCAGGAGTCGCTGGTGCGGCGCGAGACGCAGTTCCGCGCCACGCTCATCGAACGTCTGCAGGCCGAGCTGCGCGCGGCGGAAGGACGGCTGGCCGAGCGTCGTCTGGTGGCGGAGCAGACCGATGCATTGGTGGGTGCAAACGGCAGCAGCAAGCTGGATGTGGTGCGGGCGCGCGCCGCACTGCTGGAGGCCGAGTCGGATCTGGCGCGTCTGCACACCACACTGCGAGCGGCCAGGGCCAATGTATTGTCTGATCAGAGTGGTCAGGATGTACCCTATTCGCGTCAGCGCATCGATCAGCTGACCGTGGATATTGCGCGCCTGCGCGCGGAGCGCGACGCGCTGCGCAGCGAGGCGCGCACGATCATGGATGGTGTGGCCACGATCCCAACGGACAGTCTGGGCATGGTGGCCGTGCGGGCCCCGGCCCAGGGTGCGGTTTGGCAGCTTTCGGCCGTGCCCGGTGAGCGGGTGCTGCGTGGTGCCCCGCTGGCCACCGTGGTGGACTGCTCGCGGGTGTACCTCGAGGCGAGCGTCTCGCCGCGTGATGCCGACAAGATCGATGTGACCAAGCCGGTGATCGTGCGCCTGGCGGGCACCATCGAGGAGGCGCGCGGTACGGTGCGCACGGTGCGCGGCGGCGGTTTGCGATTGGAGAATGCGTCAGCGGCGGAACTGCGCTATCAGGATCGGCGCGCTGACAGCCGCGTGATCATCGATGTGGACCTGACGTTGCTGCCCCAGTCGGCGGCCAACTTCTGTCAGGTGGGCCGCCACGCGAAGGTGTTCTTCGACGACCGCGCACCGCTGCGGCCGCTGCAGTTCGCGAGCCGTCAGGCAAACAAGCTGTTTCACTAGATAACGTCCGGGTCGCCCGTCATGTTCGACACGGCGCCGCTGCCGACCTGGCTGCCCTCGGCGCTTGCCGTGCTGATCTTCGTGGGGCTGGCGCCCATGGTGAGCATGCGCCGCCCCCTGCTGCGCGCCGGTGTGGCGGCGCTGGCCATGGTGTTTGCGCTGCGCTATGCCATCTGGCGCACCATGGAGACGGTGGTGCCGGTGCCATGGGACGGCAGTCTGCAGAACGCCTGGGTCTGGCTGTTCTGGGCGGCCGAAATGCTGCTGCTGTTCGAAGGCACGGTATATCTGCTGATGGTGGCCCGCCGCCGCGACCGGCATGCGGAAGCCGACGACAATCAGCGCTGGTACCGCGAACAGACCGCGGCCACCCTTCCCTCGGTGGATGTGCTGGTGCCGACGTACAACGAAGGCTGGGATGTGCTGCAGAAGACGCTGGTGGGAGCACTGGCGCTCGACTATCCCAACATCACGGTGTACGTGCTGGACGACGGCGCGCGTGACTGGCTGGCCGAGGAGTGCCGGGCGCTCAATGTGCAGTATCTGCGTCGCCCCGACCGTGCGCATGCCAAGGCCGGCAACATCAACCATGCGCTGCGTCACACACATGGTGATCTCGTGCTGGTGTTCGACGCCGACTTCGTGGCCCAGCGGGATTTCCTGCAGCGCACGGTCGGCTTCTTCCGTGACGAGCGCGTGGGGCTGGTGCAGGTGCCGCACCATTTCTTCAACACCGACCCGGTGCAGGCGAATCTTGGCGTGTTCCAGAAGCATGCCGACGATCAGGAGTTCTTCTTCACGGACATCATGGCCTGCCGCGATGGTTGGGGCGTGGCGTTCTCGTGCGGCAGCAACAGCCTGGCACGGCGCACGGCCCTCGAGGCAGTGGGAGGCATTCCCACCGATTCCATCACCGAGGACATCCTCACGAGCATCGTGCTGCTGCAGCGCGGCTGGCAGACTGTGTACCTGAATGAGCGATTGGCGCGCGGTCTCGCGCCGGAGGGGCTGGCCGCCATGTATACGCAGCGCGCACGCTGGGCGCGCGGAGGCATCCAGCTGCTGTTCCTCAAGAATGGGCCGCTGTTTGCCCCGGGCCTGACTTTCATCCAGCGGCTGTTCTTCCTGCCCATTTCGTGGGTGGCCACAAATCTCTGTCTGCCGCTGATGATTCTGGGGCCGCTGCTGTTTCTGTGGCTCGGGTTGGTGGCTGTGCCGTCGGCCATTGGTGCCGACCTGCTGCAGTTCCAGGTGCCCATGCTGATTGCCATGTGGGGTGGCACGCGTCGTCTGGCCACGGTGCATCGCAACACCATCATTGCGCTGGCGAGCACGGTGTTTGCCACCTTCCGTCTCACGCCGGCGGTGGTGCACAGTCTCGTTCGCCCCTTTGCCGTGGGTTTCAAGGTCACGCCCAAGGGCAAGCTGGCGCAGGGCATGCAGGTGGACGGTCGTGCGGTGCTGATTTCCCTGGGTGTGATTGGCGGCATGGTGAGCGGCATGGTGGTGAATCAGCTGCCGAGTTTCGAGCGCGTGCCACCTGATGCGTTTCTGACGCCGAGTCTGTTCTGGGGGACAATGACGGTGGTGGTGATGTTCGCCTGTCTCCTGATGTCCTTCGAATTCGATCGTCGCCGCGGTGAGGAACGCTTCGAGGTGCGTGAGATGCACGAGGCCAGCGTGGACGGGGCGCGGCATCGGGTGGAGGTGATCGATGTCAGCACCACCGGCGTGGCGATGGCCTGGGGCATTGCGCGGCCGGCCATTGGCACGAGTATCGTGCTGCACCTGTCGGATGTGGGCGCTCTGCCGGCCGTGGTGACGCGGCACATCGGCGAGGTGGGGTTGGGCGCGCAGTTCGAGGAGCTGGATGCAGTCACGCAGCGGGTGCTGATTGCCAAGATCTTCACGCATGCCTACGAGAATCACGGCAAGGTGGTGAGTGGCACGGCGGACCGGCTGGGCGTGTGGCGGCGACTGGCTGGTGCGCCGCGCAAGCGGGAGGTGCCGGGCTGGGCGCGGCTGCCGCGCGCAGAGGTGGCGTCGGCGGAGGGCAGGGCCGGTGGCGTGTACAGCACGGGTGTGCGGCCGGACCTGCGGGTTGGACCGGGGGAGGCGTATCCGCGCCTGGTGGAAGCGCGGGGGCTTCGGAAGGTCGCCTGACGGTTACGCGGCCTCTGCGGTCGCGGACTGCCGTTGGGGCTATACTGGAGCAGTGAAACCACCGAACGGCTCCCCCCGTTGGGCTCCCCACATGTCTCCCCCCCTCATTCAAACGTCCGAGCTGACACGACGCTACGGCGCCGTGACCGCGCTCGATGCGCTCTCGGTGGTCATCGAGCCCGGCATCACCGGATTGGTGGGCGCCAATGGTGCAGGAAAGAGCACGCTGGCCAAGATCCTGCTGGGTCTGGTGTCGCCGTCCAGCGGTTCCGCATCAGTAATGGGCCACAATGTCGTGCAGGGCCGCGCGCAGATTCGTGCGCTGGTGGGTTACATGCCCGAACACGACTGCCTGCCGCCCGACATGAGTGCCACCGAGTTCGTGGCCTTTCTCGCCCGATGCAGTGGGCTGCCGGCGACGGCGGCACGTGAGCGGGCCGCCGAAGTGCTGCGTCATGTGGGGCTGTTCGAGGAGCGCTATCGCCCCATGGGCGGCTACTCCACCGGCATGGCGCAGCGCGTCAAGCTGGCGCAGGCGCTGGTGCACGACCCGCGCATTCTCATTCTCGACGAACCCACCAACGGGCTCGATCCGGCGGGCCGCGACGAGATGCTCGCGCTGGTGGCGCGCACGGGACACGAGTTCGGCATTTCGGTGCTGGTGTCGTCGCATCTCCTGGGAGAGCTCGAGCGCATCTGCGAGCGCATCGTGCTCATTGAGCAGGGCCGTCTGCGCCGCGTAGCCAGCGTGGGCAGTCTCACCGAAGCCACCGGCACACTGGTCGTGGAGCTCGATCGTGATGCCGCGACGTTGCAGCACTTTGCGGAGCTGCTCAGTGCCCGTGGCCTGACGGCGCGGCTCGAGCGTCACCACGTGCTGGTGGAGGTGCCGGCGGGTGATGTGTCTGCGGGTGATGTGCCGACGGGTGATGTGCCGGCACACGATGGTACGGTTCCGACCGGTCACCATGTGCCGGCCGAGTACGCCGTGTATGACGCCGTGCGTGATGTGGCGCTGAGCATGGATGCCGGCATTCTGCGTCTCGAACGGCGACGCGGTCAGCTCGCGGAGCTCTTCCATGGCCAATGAAACCGGCATGACCGCAGCGCAGGCCGGTGGCGGCGCCGAGGCGTCCGTCATTCATGACCTGGGCTATCGCCGCTATGAGGGCGCGCGGGATGGGGCGCGAGGCGCGTTTCATGCGCTCACCTGGCAGGGCATTCGCACCCTGCTCGGCATTGGCCGGCCGCTCAAGGCCAAGGCGGTGCCGGTGTTTGTTGCGGTGGTGACGATGTTGCCGGCGCTGGCGTCGCTGGCCGCCGCCGGGGCCTCGGGTGGGCAGATGCCGGTGCGCTACGGCGCACTGGTGGCACCGCAGCTGCTCATGTTCGTGCTCATGGCCGCTGCGCAGGCGCCGGAGCTCTTCAGCCGCGATGTGCAGCATCGCGTGCTGCCACTGCTGTTCACGCGTGATCTCACGCGCGATCGGTATGTGGCGGCGCGCTGGCTGGCGCTGTTCACGGTGATGTTTGCCATCGCGCTCGCGCCGCTGCTGCTGCTCTATCTGGGCGAGATCGGCATCGCGAAGGATCCCGCGGCCACCTTTGCCAACATGCGCGGCAAGATCGGCCCGGTGCTGCTGCTGGCCACGTGCACGGGCTGGGTGCTGGCCAGCGTGAGTGCCCTGCTGTCGAGCCTCACGGCGCGGCGCGCGTACGCCACGGCGGCCACGCTGGCCCTGTTTCTCGTGAGTGCGGCCGTGGTGAGCGGTCTCGAGAAGGTGGCGGGCCTGCCCGAGGGACTGGCGGCCGTGCTGCAACCCATCGAGGGCTATCGCACGCTCGCGCTGCAGCTCTTTGGTGAGACCTCGCGCGCCATGGAACTCAGGCCGCCGCCGGCGG
>JACVCT010000155.1 GCA_016741895.1 Gemmatimonadaceae bacterium
TGTGGGTCAACCAGGTCAACGAAGTACCGGAAATAACCGGGCGAGCCGTAGCGTGCCGTGGGCGCGAAGTACCCGCCAACCTGATAGCCCCAAGACCCGCCGAACGGGTGCTCCTGCACCGGCAGCAGTTCCACGTGCGTGAAGCCCAATCGCCGTACGTGGTCGGCGAGTCGCGGTGCGATCTCGCGATAGCCGAGCGGCTCACCGTCCGGCCCGCGCATCCAGGAGCCGAGGTGCACTTCGTACACCAGCATGGGCTCGCGCAATGGATCGGCATCGGCGCGTTGGGCCAGCCAGGCGCCGTCCTGCCACGCGTAGTCGCTGCGCGCCTGCACAATGGAGGCAAAGCCCGGAGCCTGCTCCATTTTTGCGGCGAAGGGGTCGGTCTTCACACGCAGGTCGCCACGCCGTGTATCAATCGCGTATTTGTAGAGCGCACCGGGGCCGACACCGGGAATGAAACCCTCGAACACGCCGCTGCCACCCAGACGACGCAGAGGATGCGCTCCGGCGCGCCACTCGTTGAAGTCGCCAATGACACTGACCTGCGCGGCATTGGGGGCCCAGACGGCGAAGGCGGTGCCGGTTTCACCATCGACGCGACAGGGGTGTGCGCCCAGCTTCTCCCAGAGGCGGAGGTGCCGTCCCTCGTTGAAGAGATGCAGGTCCACGTCGCCCAACGTCGGGCGAAATCGCGAGGCATCGTAGGCCACGCGAGGAGCGGAGACGGCAAGATCGGACGAGGTGGCGTTGGGCGCGGCCGGTGTCATGTGTCAAAGATAGACGCTTGTCGCCCGCTCAGTAGTGAGCTACCGCCAACGGATCGGTCCGGTATGCGCGTGGGCGCAGCAGGCAGGCGCTTCGTCACAGCCGATGGCGTGCGGACCCGCAGGTAAAACCCGGACACGAAAGATCCGTTCGAATGACTACAGGCCCCGCGGTTGCCCGGCCTGTTGCAGTCTTCACCACGGCTTGATCGAGGAGATCGCCTTATGCTGAACCTCATGCTCGCTGCCGCCCTTGTCGTTACTGCTCCCGCCCAGCTGCGCGCCGTCGATGTGGCGCGCCCGGCGGCTCCCATTGCCGAGACGCTTCGCAGCGTGTCGGATGACAACGAACACATGCTCAAGGCGCGCAAGGCGCTCGAGACTGGTGACTTCGATCTCGCGCGTCGCGAGTTCGTCATTGCCGCGGCGCTTGAACGCGACGCGGGCCGTCTGCCGAAGGACGCCGTGTTCGGTCTGGCGCATTCGCTGTACTCGCTGTCCTACACACGCGAGGCGGCCATCGTGATGAATCGTCTCGCCGAAGAGGCCTCGCAGGCGGGCGACGTGGACACGGAGGCGATGGCGCTTGCGGATGCCCTGTGGCTCAACATGGAAGCAGGACAGCGCGCCCAGGCTCGTGCCGATGGATCGCGGCTGCGCCATCTGCTCAAGACGGCCAAGCTGTCGGCGGCGACCCGCGAGTACGTCAGTACCCGCGCGCGCTGAGCCGCGAGTCGAGCGTTCCGTTCAGCGCGCGCTCTTGCGCGCTGAACGGGGCCTCGCGTCGGTCGTCGTGTTGCGGTCTCCAGTTGGCGTGACCGCCCTCTGCGCATTGCGCGCAGGCAATGGCTCAATGAGAACCTGCGCCGCCAGCGTGCTGCCCACCACCGGTTCGCCGTCCGCCACGCGAAGTGTCAGTGGTCCGTCGAATGGAGCACGACTCAGCAGCGTGATTTCGACACCCGGCTGCAGCGCAATGCCCGCGAGATAGCGCAGCAACTCCGGATCCTTGTCGCTCACGCGCAGCATGCGCACCGTCTCGCCCACGGCCAGATCGGCAATGGTGCGATGCGTGCGTTCATCCACCCGCCCATCCGCGGTGGGAATCGGGGCGCCATGCGGATCGGCGGTGGGATGCCCCAGCGCGGCCGACATGCGTTCGATCAGATCGTCGCTGGCCGCGTGCTCGAGTCGCTCGGCCTCGTCATGCACACGGTCCCAGGCGTAGCCCAGCACCTGCGTGAGATACGTCTCGAGAATGCGATGCCGGCGAATGGTGCGCAGGGCCGCGCGGCGCCCGAGATCGGTGAGCTGCACGCCGCGATACGGCACGTGATCCAGCAAGCCCTGTGTGGCCAATCGACGGATCATGCCGGTCACCGAAGCCGGCGCCACGCGCAGGGCCTGCGCCACATCGGACGTGGCCGCAGCGCCGGAGCGCGTCTCCAACTCGTAGATGGCCTTGAGGTAGTCCTCGACCGGCTCGGTGAGCGGTGGAGGCGCGGCAGGTGGCGTGGGGCGGGCAGGCATCAGCGAAAGATCAGCGCGGACGGCCGCCAGCGGGACCCCGCACCATCAGCACGGGCACCATGGTCTTGTGACGGACGCCGTTGGCGGTGGTGCCGTAGAACACGTCCTGCAGCCCCTTGTGACCGTGCACGGCCATGGCAATGAGGTCACAGGCCTCGCGCTCGGCTGCGGACGCGATTTCCGTGGCCGGATCGCCACCGGCGAGAATGGACTCCGCCTCGAAGCCCTCGGCGCGAAGGGTGGCACACCACTGCTCGAGATAGTCGCGGTCGGCCCGCATCTCCTCCGACTCGCGCAGCTGCAGCGAACGCTGATGGCGCGCCGCCCAACCGTCGGCCACGTGAATGAGCACCAGCGACGACTGACAGAGGGCCGCCAGACGTCGCACATGGTCCACGATGACCCCGTCGTAGCTCGAGTGCTCGAGAGGCACGAGAATGCGCGTGTACATCAGGCCAGCCACTCCGTCACGGTCTGCACCAGCAGCCACACGTTGAGTGAGGCAATGACGGTGGCCACCACGTAGGCCGTGATGCGGAGCACCGGGGAATTCACGAACTCACCCATCTTGACCCGGTCGGACGTGAAGCGGACGAGCGGAAACACCGCGAAGGACAGTTGCAGCGAGAGCACCACCTGGCTGAACACCAGCAATTTGGCGGTGCCGCTCTCTCCGTAAAGTATCGCCACGATGGCCGCCGGCACGATGGCAATGGCGCGCGTGATGAGGCGGCGCAGCCAGGGCCGGATGCGCAGGTCGAGAAAGCCCTCCATCACGATCTGCCCCGCCAGCGTGCCGGTGAGCGTGGAGTTCTGACCACTGGCCAGCAGGGCGAGGGCGAAGACCGTGCTGGCCCCCGCCACACCGAGGAGGGGGGTCAGCAGCTGATAGGCGTCCTGGATCTCGGCGACCTGCGTATTGCCCGAGGTGTGGAAGGTGGCCGCCGCCACGATGAGGATGGCCGCGTTGATGAACAGCGCGAAGGTGAGCGCGATGGTCGAATCGAGAAACGCGAAACGCACGGCCTCGCGCTTGCCCTCGGCACTTTCCTCGTACTTGCGCGTCTGCACGATGGACGAGTGCAGGTAGAGATTGTGCGGCATGACGGTCGCCCCAAGAATGCCGATGGCGATGTACAGCATCTCGGGATTTCGCACGATGTCGGTGGACGGCACGAAGCCGCGGGCCACCTCGCCGAGGTCCGGACGGGCAATGAAGAGCTCGAAGATGAAGCAGCCGCCGACCACCGCGACCAGGGCAATGACCAGCGCCTCCAGCAGCCGGAAGCCGCGATTCTGCAGCCAGAGCACGATCATCACGTCGAAGGCCGTGATGGCGATGCCCCAGGGCAGCGGAATGTCGAAGAGCAGATTGAGTGCAATGGCGGTGCCGATGACCTCCGCGAGATCACAGGCCGCAATGGCCAGCTCACAGAGCACCCAGAGCGCGAAGGCCACGCGCGGCGAGTAGTGATCGCGGCAGGCCTGCGCGAGATCGCGCCCTGTCACGATTCCCAGCTTGGACGCGAGCCCCTGCAGCAACACGGCCATCAGGTTGGACAGCAGGATGACCGACAGCAGGGCGTAGCCGAAGCGTGATCCACCCGCGAGGTCGGTGGCCCAGTTGCCGGGGTCCATGTAGCCCACCGCCACCAGATACCCGGGGCCGGCAAAGGCCAGCAGTTTGCGGAACCAGGTGGCGCCATGCACCTCCACGGAGCGGTGCACCTCGGACAACGACGGCGCCAGACGCGCCCGGCGCCAGCCCGGGTCCGGCTGGGGCGGGACCGGCGTCAGAGGGGACGCGGGGTCAACATCCTGTGGAGTTCCACGATTCGTCTGCTGCATGGCCAATATTTAGTCTCGCCTAAAGATTGAGGCAAGACCGGCTTCCGATCGGACACCGACCGGCCACGCGTGGTGTCCGAAATGGCGACCTACGTCAACCGACGTAGGGACAGAACGGACGAATGGCCGCAGCATGCTGGCGACACACATCCCCAGCCCAGCCGACCATGTTCAACGCCCGCCGCCACGCCTCAGGGTCCGTGATCTGTGCCCTGACTGCGCTCCCCCTTGGCCTCGGCGCCCAGGCAGTGGAGGACTCTGTTACAGGGCGACGTCGCCTGCAGCCGCTGCCGGCCATCGGCTCGTCACCCGAAACCGGCCTGCAGCTTGGGGCCACGCTGCTGGCCGTACACGAACCTCCGCCGTCCATGCGGGCCCGGCCCACCGCCCTCGTTGCCAGCGTGCTGCGTTCGACGCGCGGACAGATGCGTGCCAGTGCGGAAGGCGAGCATTGGACTGCGGACAACCGGTGGCGTTGGCATGGGCTGCTTGCGTGGCAGCGCTTCCCCATGCCGTACCATGGTATCGGCGACCGGACCACCAGTGACTCCGGCATGCAGTACGCCTCGCGCAGCATGGAAGTGGTTTTCACGGCCCAGCGTCGCGTGCGCGGCGCCTGGTATGCCACGGCGGGCGCGCGCTGGATGCAGCAACGCATTCGCAATGGCGCCGACGTTCGCACACTGGTCGCCGCCCCGCAGCCGCTGGGCACCGACGGCGGAACGATCGTGGAGACCACCGTGGGCATGCAGCACGACTCACGCGACGGACTCTTTGCGCCCATGTCGGGTGGGCTCACGCAACTGAGTGTCACGACGTCTGCTCCGGGCGCGTCGTTCGACTATGAGCGGCTGCGCGTGGACACACGACGCTATATCCCGCTTGGCCGTGGTCAGGTGCTCGCGCTGCACGCGCTGCTGTTGGGCACGTCGCCGGGTGCACCCTTCGATCAGTTGGCGCTCGCAGGCGGCGCCGACATCCTGCGCGGCTATGCGCGCGGTCGCTTTCGTGAAGAATGGCTCATGGCCGGACAGCTGGAGTACCGCTCACCCATCAGAAAGCGCGTTGGAGCGGTGGTCTTCACCGGCCTCGGGGCCGTTGGCCGTGATATGCCGGCCCTGCGCCGTGCCCTGCCGCTCCCGACGGTGGGCGCCGGTCTCCGCTATCAGCTCGACGCCGTGCAGCGCACCGCGATCCGTGTAGACTATGGCCGTGGGCGAAGTGGCGCTTCGGGGCTGTACATCGGCTTCAACCAGGCCTTCTGATCCATGCACACGCTGCCCTTTGTTGGCCGGGACACCGAACTTGGTCTGCTGCAGACGGCCATTCGTGAACTGACGAGTGGTCAGGGTCGCCTGGTGTTTCTCTCGGGCGACGGCGGCGTAGGCAAGACGCGCCTCATGCAGGAGGTGCAGCAGCATGCGTCGCAGCAGGGCATCTGCTGCGCCATGGGGCGCGCCTATCCGCTCGAGACGGCCATCCCGTACGCGCCCTTTGCGGACGCGCTCACGCCGGTGCTCGCTGCGCTCGACGCCGCCGTCGTCACCCGACTGACCCGGGGCAATCATGCCGTGCTGTCGGCGCTTGCGCCCGCGTTGCTCACGCGCGGCGATGCCAGCGGCAATCTGACGCTCGACTACACACCGGCCGCCGAACAGCGCGTGCGGCTGCACGCCAGTGTGCTGGCCTGCCTCAAGGCGCTCGGCGATCGGCAGCCGCTGCTGCTCACCCTCGAGAATCTGCAATGGGCCGACCACGCGACGCTCGAATTGCTGCACTATCTCGGGCGTCAGATTCACACGCTGCCGGTGATGCTGGTGGCAAGCTGGAACGAAACCGATGTGCCCCTGCCCGACGGGCTGCGCACAGCGCTGCGTTCGCTGCGCTCGCAGCAATCGGTGCTCGAACTCACCCTGCCGCCCCTGGCGGCGACGGCCGTGCGCGACATGGTGGCCCGGCACTTCGCGGTCAGCAGCGCCACCTGTGCACCACTCGTGGAGCGCATCCACGCAGTGGCCGGCGGCAACCCCTTCTTCGTCGAGCAGATGCTCGAGGAACTCACGCGTCGCCACGCACTGCGTCAGCAGTCGGGGGAATGGGTGGGGTGGCACGCGGCGCACGTGGAGCTGCCTCCATCACTGCATGGTGTCATGGAGGCGAGACTGGCGCGGCTGGACGCCGAGGCGCGTCAGTTGGCCGAACTGCTGTCGGTGGCGGGCAGCAGCGCCACGCACGACCTGGTGCTCGCCTGCACACGTGAGGTACTGGGCTGGGAGGAGGCACACTCGGAGTCCACACTCGATCGGCTGCGACACGAACGCCTCGTGCTCGATCGCGTGCAGGGTCGTGACGTGAGTTATGAATTTGCCCATCCGTTGCTGCAGTTGGCGCTGCGGCAGCGCATCGGCCTGGTGCAGGCCCGTCGATGGCATGCCCTCATTGCGCGCACGCTCGAAAGTCTGCCGACGCCGGACGCGGAAGCCGTGGCCGCCCATTGGCTGCACGCCGACCCCGATCGTGATTCGGCCCGGGCCATTCCCTGGCTCATCGATGCCGGCCTGCGTGCCATCGCCCGTCGCGCGCGGCAGGAGGGCGCAGTCTTCCTGCAGGCGGCGCTCGACCGCGCCGATAGCGACCCGCTCGCCACCACGCCCGAAACGCTGGCCGCGCTCGTGGACGACCTCGCGCGCGTGTACCGGCGACTGGCCGACTATCAGGGCGCGGTGCAGCTCAACATGCGCGCCCGTGATCTGGCCGCCGCCCGCGGCGACACCCGAGGCCGTGCCATGTCGGAGCGCCGGATCGGATTGTCACTGCAGGGACTCGCGCGCCGGGAAGAAGCCCTCGGACACTTCGACATCGCCTGTGCGCTGGCCGCAGACACCGGGGACCGGGTGTTGCATGGCCGCGCCCTGCTGGCGCGCAGCGACTGCCGGCAGGCGCTGGGGCTGGTGGAAGCGGCCAAGAGTGACGTGCGTGACGCACTGGCGGCGGCCGAAGCCAGCGGCGACATGCTGCTGCTCACCCGGGCGCACCGCATGCAGCTCATGCTGCACATCTGGACGGGGCCGGCGCATCGTGCCTGGACGCACGCCCGCGCCGCGGTGCAGCACGCCGAAGCCACGGGCGAACCCAACCTGCAGTGGTCGGCACACTGGGCTGCGGCTGTGCTGGCGGGGCTCACCTCCAACACCACCGCGCTCGGTCAGCATCTTGCTGCGGCCGAGCAGTTGGCGAGACAGCTCGCCTCACCGCTGCTTGAACTCCGCACACTCGAAGTGATGCTGGAGTACCGCGCCGGCACCGGGGAGTGGCAGCGCGCGCTCACGGACGGCGATCGGGGGCTCGCGCTGGCGCGGGTACTCGAACAGTCCACCATTGTGGCCCGCATGGCCCACTGGGTGAGCGGCATGCTGCTGCAGCGCGGTCAGCTCGATGACGCCGCGCGTCTGGTGGACGAGGCCTGGGAGGTCTCCGGCGCAGCGCTCGCCGATGCCGATCGGCCGTTCGAGGTGCACGGCATTCTGCCCGCCTTTGTGGCGCGCACCCGTCTGCTGCATGCACGCGGCGCACATCGTGAAGCGCTTGCGCTCGGAGAACGCGCGCTCATGCTGGCCGATCGTACGGGATACATCGCGTGGGCCGTGCACCGGCTGCTGCCCACCATGGCCATGGTCGCGCTCGAGCTGCGCGACTATGCCACCCTTCGGCGCCTGCGGGACCGTCTCGCCACCGATGCCTCCCGCTTGTCGCATGCCGTGGGCACGGCCTGGGTGCGTGTCATCGATGGCGAACTGGCCATGCAGGATGGTCGCAGCACCGAGGCCATCGCGGCCATGCATCACGCCATCGATCAGCTCGAGGCCGTCCCCTATCCGTTTGACGCCGCCAGTGCACGTCTGCGCCTCGCCGCCATGCACCGCACCCGCGGCGCCACTGCGGAAGCGGTGCTCGAGGCACGGGCCGCCCTGACTGTATTCGAATCACTCGAGGCGGCTCCCGCAGCCGCCGCAGCGCGCCAACTGCTCGAGGAATTGGGCGTGCGCACGGTTGTGCACGTCGACAGCACGCGTGTGGCGGCCTCTCTGACTTCCTTGCCTGCCCCACCTCCCGCTGGAGGGGGGCGGGTGGACTCACCCTTTGCGGCACTCACCGCGCGGGAACTCGACATCGTGCGTCTTGTGGCCCGTCGCCTGTCCAACAAGGAAATCGGCGCGGCCCTCGGCATCACTGCGCGCACGGCCGGCACGCATCTCGCCAATGTGTTCGGCAAGGTGGGTGTGCGCGATCGCACCGGCCTGGGTGATCTGGCCAGAGAACATGGGTTGCATGGGTTGCATGACTTGCTGACCCCATCCGACCGCTGACCAACTCAGGCGCAGACGCCGACGCCGGCCCCATACACAGGCCCGACGTCGGCGCCACGCCCCGTCAGTTGCCGACGGCTACACCGTCACGACGCGGATCGGCAATGCCAATACGCTGCCCATTGGGCGCCACATACACGCCGTGCACACCGCCAAAGCTGATGTCGGCGATCCGGCTCACCGGCGTGTAACCGCGCGCCACCAGCGCCTGATAGACGGCCGAAGTGAACCCCGGCTCCACTTCCACATCGGTGCTGTTGGCGCTGGCATGAATGCGCGGGGCCGCAATGGCCACGAACGGGTCTTCGCCAAAGGCCAGCGTGCGCAGCGTCACCTGCGTGATGGCCGGCTGGATGTACTGTGAACCCGCCGCACCGATGACCAGTCGCACCTTGTCGCCCTCGAGAATCACGGTGGGCGACATGGTGCTGTTGGCATAGCGATTCACGCCCCGTGTGCGGGCGTCGAAGTTGCTGGCCGAGGAGTTGAGGAAGAATCCGCCGGTGTACACGCCGGAGCCGAAGAGCACACCAACCGTGGTCGTCGCCGACACGGCGTTGCCGTCGGCGTCCACGACCGCCAGATGCGACGTGAAGCTCTCGGCCTCTGCCGCGCCACGCTCCGGTGCGGTCGCGTCAAGCGACGCGTCGTTTGGCGTCACGGCGCTGGCCACCGACGCGGGATAGGGTTCGTGCCGCTGACAGGCGGCCGGCACATTGGCGGAGTCCTGCGCGAGCGCGTTGCCGGCGCGCGCCGTATCCGCGAGTGCGGCGCCGACCTGCTGCGCACGCTCCTGCGCGTAGTTGGGGTGTGTCATGCCGCGTGCGGGCACGCGCAGCGCAAACGGATCACCGCGCCAGCGATAGCCGTCGGCATTGCCCAGACGCATGATGTCTGCCAGGCGCACCACGGCATCGGGCGCGTTGGTGAAGCCGCCGGCCCGCGCCACGCCGCTCTCTTCGGCCATCTGCAGCATCTGCAGCACGACGGCGCCACCCATCGGCGGCGGCGCGCCGAGCACGGTGTAGTTGCGCCAGGGTGCGCAGAGTGGACGCATGCTCGCCACGGGATACGTCGCCATGTCGTTCACACTGATCAGCCCACCGAGCGACTGCACCTTGTTGGCCAGTGCTTCCGCCACCTGCCCGCGATAGAACCCGTCGCGACCCGACGCGAGAATCTGCTCGAAAGTCGCAGCGAGTTGCGGCTGCACCAGCAGATCCCCGGGCCGCAGCGGCTGTCCGTTGGGCAGGAGCAGTGCAGCGGCCTCCGGGTCGGCCTGCAGCTTGGCGCGCGAGCTGGCAATGGTGCGCGCAAGCAGCGGCGACACAATGAACCCCTCGCGTGCGAGTCGCATGGCGGGGGCCATGACCTGGGCGCGCGTGAGCTTGCCCCACTTCGCGTGCGCTTCAAGCAGTCCCGCCACCATACCCGGTGTGGCGGCCGCGCGGCCTGTCGCGCGGGTACCGGCGGGCCCCGGCCGCGCCCCGGCCCGGGCTGCGGCGCTGCGCCGGGAGGACGAGGGAGGCTCGGGCCGACGCCGGCGCCGGGCCTGGGAGGGGCACGGCGCGCCCGCCCCCGCCCCCGCGCCGTGAAAGGTCGCGCCCCCACCCCCCGAGCGCGCGGCGCCACAAGAGCCGCCCGCCGTGCGACCCCCGC
>JACVCT010000156.1 GCA_016741895.1 Gemmatimonadaceae bacterium
CAAGTAACGCGACTGGGTTGCCGCGGCCATCGCACGCATTGCATATTCGGCCTTGTCGGCAACGCCCGACGCGGCGACCGGGGTGATGTGGATGCGCTTGGCGCGCGCAGCCTCGGCGGCCTTCCACGTCCGCCCGAACAGCTCGTCATGCGGCGGCGCGTCGGCAACGAGCAGCAGCGACTTCACCGCATCGGGGCGCCATTCCTGCCCGACCGCGCGGATCAGCGCCTGATCCATCGCCTCGGGATAATCGCCGCCGCCATTGGCCTCCTGCCGCGCCAGAGCGCCTTGTACGGGTCCGATGTCGCGATCGAACGTCACGGTGCGCGTGACATAATCGTCACCTAGATCGCGGTAGAACACGAAGCCGATGCGGATGTCGAGATCGCGGTGCTTCGCCGTGATCGACGCGATGATCGAGCGCATTTCGGACTGCAGGTAACGGATCTCGTCGCCCATGCTGCCCGTCGTATCGACGACGAGCATCAGGTCGAGCTTCGTCACCTTCGCCGCCGCCTGGCTCGCGGTCAGGCCGACCGTCTGGCCGCCGGGCGCATTTGCGACGAGCACTGGACGCGCATCGGCGATCGTCCGCCCGCCCTTCCTTGCAGAGACGGTGATCCGTTCGCTCAGCCGGTCGAGGCCGGGGAAGAAGACCGCGCTGCCGTCGGCCTGCGTCGCCATGGTGATGCTGTTCCCGTCGCTGCACGTCACGACGACGTCGGCGAACGGGATCGGCTGACCGCTGCGGTCGTTCACCTTTACCGTCACGACGCGCATCGTGTCGACGCGCGGCAGGCTGCGGATTTCCTGCCCCATATTGCCGCTGCGATTGACGTAGCTCGCATAGAGTTCGGGATTGAGCAGATCGTCATGCTCGCCCGCGGTCAGGATGCCCGATTGCGGCTGCGGCTGTGGATAGGGCCGCGGCGGCATGCTCATCGCCACCCTGCCCTCGCTGTAATCGGCGGACGATCCCGGCACCGGCGGCGCGACAGCGGCCGGGCGGGACTGGTAGCGCTGAGACGAGCGCGCAAAGCCCGTATAGCGGCACGCCTGTCGCTCCGAAAGACCGGCGGATTGCGTCGCGTGCTCGACGACCGTCCGCCGCTGCTCGGGCGTCACCACCTTCTTCCCAGCAAGTCCTTGACCACGTGGATATTCAGCGCGTGGTCGGCCACCAGCCGCTTGAGCTGCCGATTCTCCTCTTCAAGTGCCTTGAGCCGCTTCGCCTCCACGACCTGCATTCTCCCGTAATTCTTCTTCCAGCGATACAGCGTTTGCTCCGTCACGCCGTGTCGCCGCACCAGCTCGGCCGTCTTCGCCCCCGCCTCCCACTCGTGCAGCACCGCCAAGATCTTGGCCTCCGTAAACCGACTCTTCCGCATGCGCCCCCCTCTGGCTGGGACTAACATGCGGCCTGAATTAGATTTCGCGGGTCACGTCGATCTGCCACCCTCCCGCGCATGACTAGCCGCCGGCAGGCGAATGTATTGGCAGGCGTCGAGACACTGTAGCTTGAACTGGACCCCATGCTTCGAGTAGGCCGCTGTGAACAACACTGATTTCGACTGCCTCGGCTTCGAGTGGAACAAGAACGGAGGCCGAAAACTCGCGACTTCCGAGCAAGAGCTGCGCTGACGTCCTATACAGGTCCCACTGGGCCAATCCGCCAATGCCCGTGGCTATGACACTTGGCTCGTGAACTGTGGTCGCTCGCCGTTCAGATTGTTCTGCTGCCGTGCTCAGATGCTCTTCGCGCGCCTTGGTCGTCGATACATTCATACCGGCCTTTCCGGTGACGAACGCGACGTCCACTTTTGCACCAACATTCTTTTCGGTACTGTGCTTTGCCGTGGCGGTGAGCGAAGCGCTGCTAGTTTGTTCGTATATTCCAGAGTCTTCTACTCGGGTATCGGGGTTCAGGCTTACGATGTAGCATTCGCTCGGCGCCAAGATCGATATACGGTGGGAGATTCTTATGGGAGCAAACTCGCTTAAACTCTGTATAGCACCGGTTGTTCGGATGACAACGCGCTTCCTTGCAACATCAGGGAACGTGTCTTCCAATACGGCAAACGGTTGAATGGCGACGCTAAGCTCAGCCGGGTTAGTGTGGCCCAAAAGCTGCGTTTGCCGTGTCAAGATCATTTCATACCACTCCTGCGCGGAAGCTTCGGGGTCACCAATCAGCCTCCGCAGCCTTCGGGATAGAGGCAGATAGCGATTGTACCACTTATCCTTGTTCAGGATGTCGTGCTGCCGTTCCGCGACGAGCAGTGCCCAGGGAATCCACCGCACATATTCGATCACCAAGCGAACCGCATCTTCGTCCCGTTCGGGATTCGCGAGGAGCGGGCGAACCGCCGCGAGAGCGTCCGCGAGAAGAGTTTGCTTGTGCTCGTAGGGACCTGGCTCACGGAGGGCCGCTACGCGATCGGCCAATAGTCCCAACCCGCTGCGTGGATTAGATCCCATGTGGGAATTAGTGAGCAAAGGATGTCCCGCCTACGAGCGCTGTCGCGTCGCTGGGTTGTTGTCCGACTTTTCGACGATCTCGAAATGTGGTAGGAGTAGGCGCAACGCGTTGGCAGTGAAGTCCTTTCGGTTCTCTGAGGAAGTAAAGCGCAGCGTTACTTGATTGCCGTTCTTCACCCACGCGCTGATTCCGGTCCCACCCCACCCAATTTGCTTTTTGGCTGCGGTCTCGGCATCCTGGCACAACGCGCGCAGGCACGCCAGCACCGCTCGATCGGCTGTTTTCACCGTGATACTGAAGCGATACCGTTCGTAGTCCGGTTCTGTGGCCATCCTGCTGTCCTCCTTGTCGCGTGAAATTGAGATTGTCAGACCACATGTGACGATGACTCTCGCTAAAGCCAGCATCTGCAGAGGGTGCGAATACAAGTTGCGCGCGCAGCGCGCTTCCAAACGCGCCCGACTGCAGCAAGCGTCGATAGCTGGATGGCTTAGACACGGAAAACGCGCGACGCATTGCCTCGGTGCGCGCAAGTCCAATCGGTGCTACCCGAAGTCGTATCCGCTCACCCGACGTGAAACGAAAAGTTTCCTCTGATGGCTCGGGATGCGCGTCGTTACCTGCACGAGTTCCGAAGCCACGGGCACCAATCCTGTGCACGCTCCACTCACGGCCAGCATCATCGAGATGGGTGTGATCAGACATGGTGAATTCCTGCCAGTAGGCGACTGGACACTGGAGAGTCGAACGGTCGCTTCCTGTCCGTTTCGTCTGGCTTGCACAGACTCATCGGCGGGTTGAGAGCCTGGACGGGAGGTGGGTCTCCCAAGAACTGATGATCTTGTTCCTTGTACACTGAAACCATGATTTGAACTCGCAGTAGATGCGTGCCGTCTTCATAGTCCAGCCCTCGTTCGTTGAGATGATGATGTGAGCAGCAGCATAAGATTGCCACGTGGGCCCAGTAATTGCTTGGGTGAGAAGCGTAATGCACTACTCCTTCCATCATCAGCCTAAGGAGGCCACCTCTGAGGGACGCGATCCAGCTGCGGTTCGGCTTGCGTTGCTAGGAGCCTTGACTGTGCACTGGCGCAACGACAAGAGGACTCACAGGGCTACATCGACTAAAGTGACATGGCTTTGTTTCACCTAACGAGACACGGCCTGTGAGGACTCACTGCGCGCGAAGCTTAACGCGGTAAACCCCACCAACATAGCAGACCAATCGGGCCTCTGCGCCCCGTCCCCCAAGTGACACAAGACTAGACGGTTACGTCAACAATCTAGCAGACTGGGCTGTAGATTCTCCCTGCGCTGGACGATGCTTTAACCGACGCAGTTTGACAGCGCCGCTGCAATGCTCAAACCAGACGCCATTCTGCACGAAGTGGTCGCCACACGCCAAGCCCGCCGCGGTTCAGTAAGCACGTGCAGTTCGTGCTGGTCGAAGCGTCCATACACCTCAACAACACTTCGCAGTTGACCCCTTGGAAAGCGCGGGATCCGCACTATTCGCACGCACCTTCTCGCGATTAGCTCTTGTGCCGAAACGTGATTCGACCACGCGTGAGATCATAAGGCGACACTTCCACCGTCACGCGATCGCCGGCCAATACACGAATGCGATTGCGGCGCATATTGCCCGCCAGCGTGGTGAGCACCTCGTGTCCGCTCGGCACGGTCACGCGAAACGTGGCACTTGGCAGCACTTCCGTGACGGTTCCTTCGAGCTCGATCGCGTCCTGCTTCCCCATGGGTAGATTCAGTGGCGGTGTGTCAGCATGGTCTCGCCGGCACGGGGGTCGCGCCAGCCCGGTGCGCAAAAATCTACGACGTTTTGTGGACGTGGCCAGCGGCCCGTTCACTGGGGACAGGACGTGACGCAGCAGATCATGGTGGCAGGGCCAGGGTGGCTGGGTGGCGCGGCGGCCGAGCAGTGGGCAGAGGCCGGTCACCAGGTGTGGACCCTCAGACGAAGCAGCGGCCCCGCCCCGTCGGGATGTATTGGCCTGGTAGGCGACCTGTCCCAGCCGCAGCCGTCGGCAGACTGGCCGCGCCGTATTGACCAACTGGTGGTGGCCGTGCCGCCTTCTGCCGCCACCGCCGGTGGGCGTAGCTATGCGTCCACGGCGGCCGCCGCCGCGTCCCTCGCAACCGCCCTCGGCGCCGGCCACCTGACCTGGATTTCTAGCACCGGCATCTACGACCGTCACGATGGGTCTCTGGTGGACGAGTCCACGCCCATACACGCCGAGGCCAGTGAACGCGTGCGCACACTGTGGGAGGCCGAGCAGGCGCTCATGGCACACGATGACTCGACCCTGGCCGTAACCATTCTGCGCGCATCGGGGCTCTATGGGCCGGGCCGCGATCCGGCGCGTCGCTACACGCCAGCACTCGCCGACCCCGAACGCTGGACCAACTTCGCATGGCGTGACGATGTCATTGCGGCCATCGAGCAGGTTGGCTTTGTGGCCCCCGCCGGTGCGCGTGGCTGCTACAACTGCAGCGACGGCCACTCCATGCGCGCAGGCGATATCGTGCGGGCCCTGCACGGCGTGTGGCCTGAGCCTCCAGAGGCCGGCGTGTCAGGTGCGATGCGCACATCCAATCAGCGGGTGTCCGCCGCCGCGCTGCTCGCAGCGGGTTGGCAGCCGCGCATGCCCACGGTGCTCCATGGACTTGCTGCGCTGGGGCATGTGGTGCAGCACCCTGATGATGCGACAGGGAGCGGCAAATGAGCCAGATGCCCTACGGCCCCAACACGCCGGCCGTCCGTCGCTTCCTGGTGGACTTTGCGGGCCTCAGCCAGACTGATCGCGCGGACGTGGTGTCGCGCTACACACAGTTGTTCGAAAGCGCCGCGTGGCAGCAGGCCGAACGCGAACTCGGGCGTGTCATCGTGGCCAGCGGCCGCGAGTCCGCGCAGCAGGCACTGGCCGGTCCGCTCCTGCAGCTGGTGCGTCGCGCAGCACCCGCCGCTGAAGCAAACAGCGCACAAGACGAAGCGCCGGAACTCGACGACGTGGCCGAGGCGGCCTTGGCCGCGCTGCTCACGCTACTCGCGCAGGACCTGCTGAACATTGAGCAGCGGCGCACACTGCTCGCGCCATTTGCAGACGTGCTGCCGGGCTGGCGTCCGCCCGAGTGAGGGCGAACTGACCAAGCTGGCGCGGCAGGGAAACTGCCGTAGTATTTCCTGACAGAAGGCGGGTTGCTGATGTCTTTGAGTGAGGAGCTTTTGATGACGTGTCCCCTTCGGCAGGCGAGTCGCAGAACGGATCGATTGGGTGTCGCCTTTCACGCTCTCGCACTCGGCCTACTGCTATACAGCGCAGCCCCCATGGTGGCAGTTGGCCAGACCGCTCCGGCGCAGCGCTCCACGCGAGTGGTACGAGACGTCTCGGATGCCCATGGCGGTGGACGGTACGTGCTTTCGGACATCAGCGCCTTGAAGGTCTCATCGTCCAGCGAGCTCTTCATTTTGGACCGAAGCGAGGCCCATGTAATCGTGCTCGACACGCTCGGTCGATACAAGCGTACGATCGGCCGACGTGGCAGCGGGCCGGGTGAATTGTCCGGACAGGCACTCGCCATGCAACTGCAGGACTCCCTGCTGTTGATCTCCGATCTGTCAGCGCGGCGCCTGGTCGTGTTCGGATTGGATGGCCGTCACGTTCGCACAGTGTCAGCCATGCAGGCCAGCAACACGGGGAGTTCATCAGGTCCGGTCACTGCCATACCGATGCGCGGTGGGCAAATCGAGGTCACCACGCCCGGCTCCGTCAACTTTCAGGCGGACTTGTTCTCACGCGTGCTGTTTCGCCAAGCCGGCCGTTCCGACACAATCGCCGTGATTCCGGCGGGACTCTTCACCTTCACGGTACAACAGCGCAACTCCTCCCATCCGTCCTTTGCGGCAACCGCGTTCGGAGACGGAGGCGCCTGGGCCGTCCGTTCAGATACACTGCTCGCACACGCGGATGGATTTTCGGGACGCGTCAGGTGGATCACGCTGTCGGAGAACGGGCCGCGCGTCGCGCAAACGGCGATGTTGCCAGGCCCTGCAGCTCCGTTGGCCCGCGCCGATTTTGATTCCGTACGCGTCCGACTTGAAGCGAGCTACAAGAAGCGTGACCCGTCGACTCGACTGGTTCTCACGGACGCTCCCACGCAGCGTTCACTCGCGACGCACGCCCTATTCGATGCCACCGGCAACCTGTGGATTGGTGGTGCTCCTGCTGGTCGGACCGTACGATGGACGGTGTTTTCTCCAAGGGCGCAGTTGCTCTACACGGTATCCCTGCCCGCGTCGTTTCGATTGAACGACGTTCGCAATGGCCGTCTGTATGGCAAGACTGTCGACGAGGACGGTGTCCCCGTAATCCGCATTCTCGAACTGATAGGCCCGTAGCGCTGACAGCCCGGCGAAATCGTTGCCGTGCACACCTTGCAGGGCGCGGCGGTCCGCGCCCCCTGTTGGCGCTAACTCACAGTATCCGCGCGCGGCTCGGCCGCCAGCACGAAGCGCGGAATGGCCGCCTGAAAACTCGAGCCGTCGTCGCGCACAAAACGGTAGCTGCCTTCCATCCAGCCCGTCGGCGACTTGAGCACGCAGAACGAACGATACTCGTGCACCTGACCGGGCAGGAGATGCGGCTGCTCGCCCACCACGCCCTCGCCCTCTACGACGGTGTCACCCACGGCGTCGTCGTGAATGAGCCAGCGGCGTGAGCGCAGTTGCGCGGCCTGCTCACTCACGTTCTCGATGCGGATGTGATAGCCGAACACGAACTGACCGAGCAGCGGATTGGAGCGCTCGACGAGATACGTGGGCCGCACCGTGATGCGAATGCCGGACGTGAGGCGGTAGTAGAACGGAACGCGGGACGTGGACATCTGCAGTACGCGGGAATCGCCGAAAAACGTCGTCAGGGGATTTCTGGATTGCCAGACCCGCCGCCGCCCGATGCGGCCCCCGCCCCACGGCGTGGGGCCGGACGTGCCGAGAGCGGCAGCGTGACCGATGGGCTTTCCACGCCCACCCGGTTGAGCGCCGAAACGGTGGCCGCCGTGGCCCCGAGTGCCCGGGACACCGGCAGCCGGCTGGTGCCGCCCGGCACTATCATGGTAACCCATGCGCTGTCGGTGCGCAGCCGGACCACCCACTGCCAAGGCTTGGCTGTTGCCTGTGGGCCGGCCGCCTGCAGGTCAAGCTGCCAGCCGTCGGCCACCGGGGTGGCGGCCAGGGTCGGCACGGGCGGCTTGGCCACCGCCAGCCACGGCGACGCCGGCGGCAGGGCCGGCTGCGCGTACGGGCCAATCCGCAGCGTGTCGTTCATGCCCGCCTGATTGCTCAGGAAGGACTTCATGCTGAAGTGCACGTTGCCGGTGGCGCCCGGATTGACCCGCGTGATGCGGATCTGCTCCATGAGCTCACTCACCGGGAATGAGCCACTGCCCCGCCCTCCCGCCTGCGAGGTGAAGTTGCCCGGCCAGAGGTGCCGCCCATGCACGTTCTCGCTGGCCCACCAGTCCAGCAGCACCGGATACGACTGCTGCGGACGTGTGGTGGGCCAGTAGAGCTGCGGCGTGAAGTAATCCAGCCAGCCCTCACGCAGCCACTTGCGCGCATCGGCATAGAGCTGCTGATACGCATCAAAGCCGCGCACCGACTCGGGATAGCCCGGCCGCCAGATGCCGAACGGGCTCACGCCAAAGCGCACCCAGGGCTTGGCCTTGTGCACACTGTCGTGCAGCGCCTTGACCAACTGATTCACATTGTCACGGCGCCAGTCGTCGCGCGCGAGCTTGCCACCGGCGGCGCGATACTTCTGCCAACTGCGTGTGTCCGGAAAGTCCACACGCTTGCCACGCCGCGTCACCGGATACGGATAGAAGTAGTCGTCGATGTGCACACCATCCACGTCGTAGCGCTTGACCACGTCCATCACCACGCGCAGCGTGCGCGCACGCACCAGCGGCTCACCCGGATCCATCCACAGGTAGCCGCCGTATGTCTTCACCAACGACGGACTGGTGCGCGCAATATGATTGCGCGCGAGCGGCGACTTGCTGCCGGTAAACCGCGCACGATACGGATTGAACCAGGCGTGCAGCTCCAGGCCTCGCTTGTGCGACTCCGCAATCACGAACGACAGCGGATCCCAGAACGGATCGGGCCTCTTGCCCTGTGTGCCGGTGAGATACTCCGACCACGGCTCGATGCTCGACGCATACAGCGCGTCAGCTGCGGGACGCACCTGGAAGATCACGGCATTGAGCTTGAGGGCCACCGCACGATCGAGCAGCGCAATCAACTCGGCCTGTGCCTCGGCCGTGCTCAGCCCACGCTTCGACGGCCAATCCATGTTGCCCACGGTGGCCACCCACACCCCGCGGAACTCACGAGGCACGGGCGGTGCCTCGGCGGGCACGGCGGCTGCGCTCGGCGCCGACGCTGGTCCTGTAGCAGCGCGGCGCGGCGCACGCGTTGCATTGCCGCGCGTGGTGCTGGAGCTGTTCTCTCCCTCGGTCTCCCGCTTTGCCGCAGCATCGCCATCGGGCGACGCACTCGTCGACGGACGCGCTTGCAACTCCGGCGCCGGCGGGTTGGGCACAGGACCGCCACCACACGCGCCGAGTCCCATACCGAGACCGATCGCGAGCGCGAATGCGCGGTGGCCGGACCACAGGCGCGGCAACCTCACGATGCCCCACGCTCCTGCATCACATCCGCCGTCATATCCGCCGTCATATCCGCCGTCATCGCCCGCAACACCACACCCGCACGACGCGCCGCTTCGGCAATGCGCTCGGGCGACTGGATGAACGACACCCGGAAGAAACCTTCACCGCCGGCGCCAAAACCCGACCCCGGCATCACGATGACGCCCTGCTCTTCACGCAGCCTGTCGGCAAACGCCGCACTGGCAATGCCCTCCGGCAGCGGAATCCACAGATACATGGTGGCCCTGGGCACCTCGCAGGCAAAGCCCTCGGCAGCAAACGCGGCCACTGCGGCATCACGACGCGCGGCAAACACCGCGAGGTTGGCCGGCACGAACTCCGCCCAACACTCGATGGCTGCCACACCTGCCGCCTGAATGCCCATGTACTGCCCCGTGTCGGTAAACGACTTGACCTTGGTGAGCGCGCCCGCGATGGCCGGTGAGGCCACCGCCCAGCCGCAGCGCCAGCCGGTCATGTTGTAGGTCTTGGACAGCGAATGGAACTCGATGGCCACGTCGCGCGCGCCATCGATTTCGAAGATGCTGGGCGGTACGTAGCCGTCGAAGCCCATCTCGGAATACGCATTGTCATACACCAGCAGGATGTCACGTTCCCGACAGGTGCGCACGACGCGCTCGAGATAGTCTCGCGGCGCAATGGCCGCCGTGGGGTTGTTGGCATAGTTGAGGTACAGCACCCGCGTGCGCGCCATCACCTCGGCGGGAATCTCGTCCAAGTCCACCAGGAAGTTCGTGCGTGGGCGCAGGGCGTCCCCGACAGGCGCGGCGTCACTGGACAGCGTACCGCCCAGCTAACACTGGTACGCCCGAGCGGGCCCCATCGCAGCGTGCCCCGCTGCCGCGATGTCACGAGCCCATACGCGGGGCCCCGCCCCGTGTCCCCCCCGGAGCCGTGGTCCGG
>JACVCT010000157.1 GCA_016741895.1 Gemmatimonadaceae bacterium
GTGCCAGGTCGATCGACCACAGTCGGCGGCCCGTCACGTCCCAGAGCGCCGCCGTCAGCGCGCGAGTCTCGGGCGCAACGTCAAGCGTGCCGTAGAATTGCAGGTTGTCGCTGGGAGGGCGATTGGGGCGGGGAGCGGGGCTGGCAAAGCGGACCTCGGGACCAAACGTCGGGTCGAGGGCGTTCGGTCCGAAAGTGCCGGCGTGCATTGGTCCGGCCACGAACCCCGAGAAGGCATCGAACTGTGTAAACTGTGCGCGTTCTGGGGCGTAATGATGGGCCGCGGCATAGTGCACGTCGGCGGTAATCCACACCACATTCTGCACCTGTGCCTGCTGCAGGTCGCGCAGCAGATCGGCGACCTCCAGCTCTCGGCCCAGCGGCGCGCCGGGCTCGGCGTTGGCGATCCCTTCGAAATTCCGTTCGCCGTTGCGCATGCGATCCGGGACCACGAGCCCGATGGGCATGTCGCTCGCAATGACCTTCCACACCGCGGTACTCGAGCGCAGCGCGTTGCGCAGCCACGTCAACTGTTCGGAACCGAAGATGGACGCGGCATCCGAACCCGTGGGCTGCCGGTTGCCGGAGTTAGCCCCCCGGTAGCTTCGCAGGTCCACCACAAACACCTCGAGCAGCGGACCATATCGGAACTGCCGGTACACGCGGCCGGCATCGGTAGGATGCCGGCGAATGGGGAGAAACTCAAAGAAGGCCTGCTTGGCGCGCTCCGCCAATACCCGCACGCGCTTCTCCGAATACCGCGCGTCATTGGCCAGCACGAGGTCATGAAACCAATTGTCCACGACCTCATGATCGTCCCATTGCGCAATGATCGGCACACTCGCTCCGAAACGGCGGGCGTGCTCGTCGAGCAGATTGTAAGCAAACGCCCCGCGATACTCGTCAAGCGATTCGGCCACCTTGGCCTTTGCCTCCGTGACGAGATTGCGCCAGATACTGCCGTCGTCGAGTGCAACTTCGGGCAGCAAGGGCTGATCGGCATAAATGTTGTCTCCGGAGTGCACAAACACGTCGGGCTCCGCGCGGCGCAGCGCATCGTACATGCGAATGCCGCCCCGCGCGGTGTCGATGCCCCAACCCTGGCCCACCATGTCGCCCGACCAAGCGATGCGCACCCGCCGAGCGCGATCCGGTGCGGTGCGCAGCGAGCCAATCAGCGGTTCGCTGAAGACGCCCGGTGAGGTGTCGCTTTCGAAGCGAAGGCGATACCAGATGTCCTGGCCAGCCGGCAACTCCGTAAGGTCGAGGTGCGTGGTGTAGGCGGAGGACTCCGCAGTCACGGCACTCCGAACACGACGCACGTTGCGAAATCGGTCGGTGGTATCCCACTCCACATCAAGGCGCGCTGGTCGGTCGGTGCGCGCCCACAGCACGGCACGGTCGGTCAGCGGGTCACCGGACTGTACCCCACTGGGCCACTGCGGCCGAAGCCGCTCGCTGGGAACAATCGCTGGCGCCCCGTGAGCGGGCGTCCACAGCGCACGGGGAGGGACCACGAGCGCTGCGCCCGCCGCGGCGGCGCCCCGAAGTGCATCGCGGACGAAGTCGCGGCGAGAGAAGCGAGAATCAGTCACGTAGGCGCCTGGTCAGTTGGCGAATGGCACAACGAGGGGGGAGCTGCGGTTGGCAGCCAGCACGCGGTTGAGATCATGCCGAATGATCACGGTGCGCGCCGCGGTGTTGAGCGTGAACGCGTCCATCTGCGTGTCACCTGGCAGAAACGAAGGCAGTACGGCCGTCATGTAGTCGGCGGACACGTCGAGATTGCTGTTCGTCTGGGCCTCGGCGAGGGGCACTGGATACCGCATGCCAAGATCGGCCATGCGCCGACCCTCGGCCAGGAAGATCTCCTGTCGCATGAGATACAACACGTAGTAGGCGTCATCCAACGAGCTGATGGCGTCGATCCGCGCCGCCGTTACCGATGTCCCCGAGATGGTGGGAACACGCACCGTGGCAGTGCGGCGGAACAACACCAGCCCGCTCAGCAAGGGTTGATCGGTGGCGAATGCCACGCGATAGTCGCTGCTGTCGGGGTAGATCACCAGGCCACCGGCGCGTCCACGTTGCTGGGTACGTGAATCCACCAACTCCGTTGCACGCGACTGCACCAAGGTGAGCAGACTCTTGAGCTGCGTGCGCGCGCCGACCAGATCGTTCCCGGCCAGCAGGGCTTCAGCCAGGATCAAATGTGCTTCCTCGGCCTTGTGCAGAGCCAGCGGACTGGTTTGTTGTGCCCCACGCACCGGATACTTCGGGTCGAGGAAATCCATGCGCGGCAACACCTGATAATTGTTGGTGGCGCTGGAAATGAGCCCCTGAAACACATTGGAGGGCCCGTTGACCGCATCGAAGACCGCGTTGTGCAGGAAGCTGGGCGCCGCCGAGAGCAAGGCCGTGGCCTCGGTGACCGCCTCACTGCGCTGTCCCAGTCGGTGATACGCGCGGGCAAGCGCCGCGGTGCAGGCGTTGCGGAAGGCCGCGTCGCTCGACAAGGTGCGAGCGCGTCGCAGGTCCTCGATGGCCAACGCCAGATGGCCGCGCCAGTCAACAAACGTCCCGAGCGCCTCGGCTGGCATGCCGGTGAAATGTTCTCCGACAAGAATGGATCCGATGGCGCGGTAGTAGCGGAGCGAGGCCTCGTTGCGCACCTGCGCCAGCGTGTCCGCCTTGATGACGACGTCTATCCCATACGTGGCGCTCTCCCGGAGCCGCGCGAGGGCGGTGAACATTGTGCGCACGTCGAGATCCTGATTGTCGAAGCGCGGGATATCGAAGACCTTGCTCTGCGTGGTGTAGTTGTTGAAGTAGTTGTCCGTGGAGATCTCCACGTTCTCCATCATGGCGTTGATGGCCTGGAGATAGGCGCGTTCGGTGCCACGCACCCAGGTGCGCGCCGCATCCGGCGTGCGGAGAAACGCGTCCGAGGTGACGTTGGGATTCTCCACGGCGGTCACATCGAACTGCGAGCAGGCGGAGATGAGCAGGGCGGCAGAGAGGGCGGCGGCGAACCGGCGACCGCGTCGACCTGTCGTTGCTGGGGCGGTCATGGTCAGAAACCGAGGCTGAAGGAAAGCAGGAAGGAACGCGCGGCCGAATCGGTGGAGTAGTTGAATCCGCCGACGGCAGCGGCACCTTGGCCGATGGCACCGGAGAGATCGACTTCCGGATCGAAGCTCGAGGCCGACCACGCCCACGGGTTGGTCATGGCAAAGCCGACTCGCGCCGAACGGGCGCCACGCGGGACCAGGCGTTCCGGCAGGCGGTAGTCCACCGAAAGTGTGCGCATCTTCACGTAGTCCGTCTTCTCGACGAACAGGTCGAAAACGTCAAGCCAGATGTTGTTCGGGCTATTGCCGCGCTGCTGCAGGGCAGCGGCGGGGACGATCGTCTCGGGCAGGCCGTAGAGGAAGCGAAAGTGGCGATCAAACGAATGCGACGACGCTCCGAACTGATAGTCGGCGTCCGCAGCGACGGTGAGTCGGCTGCCGATCTGCAATGACGCCGAGAACGCACCGAAGGCGTCCGGGTGCGGCTTGCCCAGATACTGCAGCAGTTGGGTTTCGCGAATGGTGCCGTCTGCGTTGAAGAGCGTGCGCGAACCGCGCAGATAGCCCACCGGCTGTCCCGCTTCCACGACCGCCTGGATCGTCCGCTCCGACAGGCCGCCGAGGTTGAACACCGGTGTCCCACCCGTCTCCAGCATGCGATTGCGCAGCGTGTTGTAGGAGCCGGTCAGCGTGAGTCGGGCGGCCGAGGTGGCGAGCGGTACAACAGTCGCACGCAGCTCAATACCGCGGTTGTCGATCACGCCGACATTCCGGAGCTGCGCGGGTTGGCCGGTGGACGGAGGCGAGGGGGCATTGAGCAGCGCATCATTGGTGCGCGCCTGATAGCGGGTGAAGCCGATCGTGGCACGGTCAGCTGTGAGGCCAAGATCGAAACCGGCTTCAATGGTGGTGGTGCGCTCGGGGCGCAGATCAGAGTTCCCAGGCTGACCAAAGGTTGCGGCCAGTTGTCCGCCGAGCGAGTTGAAGGCGACGGTCTGGTCGTTGGCGAAAGGACGCGGGAAGTTGCCTGCGACCCCATAGTTGCCGCGCAGTCGTAGTGTCGGCACCAGCGAAGCCGGCACGAGGTCGCGGAACCAGCGTTCATCGGACAGCGCATATACGGCACCGACTTTCGGATAGACCTGCGCTCCCACTGTCGAACCAAACGCCGTGTTCTGGTCTGCCCGCACACCGAGTTCGAGGAAGTAGCGATCGAGCAGACCGATATTGCTTTGGGCGAACAGGCCGTAGTTTGCGACGCGGAAGGTGGCGTCCTGGCTGGCGGTGACGCCGGCGCCCGTCACCGTCTGCGCGCCGTCGCGCACATTGGTCGCGGAGAAGGCAACCTGCTCGTCGTCGTTGCGGAACAGTTGACCGCCTGCAACGGACACCAACGACCAGGGGCCGCGATCAAGGCGGTGCTGCGCGGTCAGTTCTGCCGTCAGGCCAACGAAGGTGCGATCGAAGGTCTGCAGACTGCCGCGATCCGACGTGCCGGCGGGGAAGCTCCGAATGTGAATCAGATACTCGTTCGTGGTGATGGAGCGTTCGCGCGTGGCACGCTGATCGAGTCCGATGTTGCCCTTGAGCGTCAGACCATCCCCGAGTTGCCAGGTGAGGCCGTGCGCGGTGGTGAATCGTCGCACGCGGACGGTATTGTCCTGCAAGGCCTCTGCTCGGCTCACGAACTGTCGCAGCGCGGTCCATGCCGAATCGCCCAGTTCATCGATGTTGGGATTGAACCCAAACGCATTGGAACGACCCCCTTCCACGAACCACAGGGAGTTGTAGCCTCCACTATTGCCGTTGCGGAAGCGTGGGTATTGGTCCTGGTTGTAGCTCAACGAACCAGTATATCGGCCACCGCGGCCCACTTCGGCCGCCACGCCGCTGCGGAAGCCTAGGGCCGTATTCTCCGATTCGACTCGGTGGCTTTCTGCGGCGCGTGCGCTGCCTGAAAGACTATAGGTGAACCCGCCGTTTCCTCCTTCCACGCTGCCGCTGTATTGCTGCGTGAATCCGGTTTGATACAGCAGATCCCGTGTACGATCGAAGAAGTGCCACTGCGTCTGCGGCGTCTCTACGCCGGTCTGCACGGAAAGCGACGCGCGGGTTGCGCCGGCAGCGCCCTTGCGAGTGAAGATCTGGATGACGCCATTGGCCGCGTCCGAACCATACAGCGTTGTCGCAGCACCTCCAGGCACGTACTCGATACGCTCGATGTTCTCGAGCGGCAGATCGGCCAGGGCACTGGTGGCGTTCCCCTGATGCGCGCTGCCGCCGAGGTTCATGCCGAGGGCAGCCGGCGTGTTGAGGTTGTCCACGCGCACACCGTCCACATAGATGACCGGCGTGGAGTTGGTGGACACCGAATTCAGACCGCGCGTACGGATCAGCGACGTCGTGCCTGGCTGGCCCGAGGTGAGACGGATCTGCGCGCTGGGCAACTTTGCCTGCAGCAACTGATCGAGACGGGTCACAGGCGCGTCGTCGATGACTTCGCGCGGAATTACGTCGATCGTCGTGCTCAAGCGCTTCTTCTCGATCTCGCCGCCCTGGCCGGTCACCACGACGTTGTCGAGCGAGAGCGCGGACCGCGACAGCGACACGGTGACCGTGTTGCCGCCTGCCTGCACCGTCTGCTCAACGCGGGCGGGGGTGAAACCGATGCGACGAACTTCGATGGTTACCTTGCCTGTCGGCAGGCCAGTGAGTGAAAACCGACCGCGTTCATCGGTCTGCGTGAGTCGCAAACCGTCGAGCGTGCGGACCTGTGCGTTGCTGACTGGCGCACCGGTTTCATCGCGCACGAGGCCGCTGAGTGTAATCGCGCCACTCACCGAGCCGGCGCGAGTGCTGCCCGCATCCTGCGCGGGCAGCGTGGCTGCGCACGAGCCGGCCAACAACAACGCGAGCGTGGTGACGGCGATCGGTGATCTGGTGGGCTGTGGTCGCCGGATTGGCGCAGTCACGGCACGGCGCGCGTCGGAGATCGGAGTCGGAAGTGATGCAGGCACGGCGGTCGGGGCAGAAGTTGCGAACAGCGCACGGAGTCATGCGTGACTCGCAAGCTGCCCGAGTCCCCCGGCCGACTCGCGACGATCAGGTCACGATGTCGGTACGTCGGCGTCAGCGATTGACGACAGGCGGGCTCCGCATGTCGCCCCATTCGCTTTGCGCTTGGGTCGGTCCGTCACGACTGAGCGGCCGTTCACCACGAGTGGCAACGCGTCACGAGCGCATGGTGCCTGATTGGATGCTAACCGCACGGGCTCACACTTCGTTCAAGGCGTCATCCATGTCTCGTCTTCACTACGCGCATATCTGCATCGCAAGCCGCTTCACCGGCCTCGGCCTCGGTCTCGCGATGCTGATCGCGATAGCGCCTGCTACCAGTCTCGCACAGAAGGATGCGCCAGCACGCAACGGTCGATTCACTGTCGTCTGGAAGCCTGCCCCCACCGAGGGGCCTGTTCGCATCAGCGGAGAGGCAAAAGGAATCCTCGTGATAGCAACCCATGCTGACTCGGCGATCATCCGGATCGAGATGACGCAGCGTGCCGACGGTCAGCCAAGCAGCACCGTGCAGACTTTTCCGGGGCAGTGGCGAGGGGATACGCTGGTGTTCACACAGACGGTTGAGTCGCAGGTCAACGCCGACGGTCAGCAAATGCCCATGACCGCATACAGTGACTGGCGCGTGCTGATCGTTGGCGACGAACTGCGCGGCACCGTGGCCCTGCACTTGCCGGGCATCAGCCTGGATGTACCGCCGTTTGTTGTCACGGGGCGTCGCGAATCGTCACGTGAGGCCGTGCCTCAGCAGGAGACCGCATCCCCGCCCTTCAGGAAGGACCTGCCCAAGGTCTGAATTGGTGACAGCGCAGCGCACGATTAGTTTCTCCGCTGGCCGTTCAGCCATGAACACAGAATGGAGAGCTCGATGCATGTGACTGCCAAGGACGTCGTCTCAGCGGAGATCACCTGGGACGACTTCATGCGGGTGGAACTGCGCGTGGGCCGCGTGCTGGCGGTCGAGCCGTTTCCCGAAGCCCGCAAACCGGCGTACAAGCTTCAGGTGGATTTCGGTCCCGAGATCGGAATCCGCAAGTCGAGTGCGCAGATCACGGTGCTGTACCGTGCCGAGGACCTGGTGGGCCGGCTGGTGGTGGCGGTGGTGAACTTCCCGCGCAAGCAGATCGGCCCCTTCATGTCCGAGTGTCTCGTCACCGGATTTCACAACGCCGACGGCCATGTCGCGCTGTGCATCCCCGAACAGGACGTGCCACTGGGCTCGAGGTTGCTGTAGCGCGATCGGCTGGTCCAACTTACCGCATGCGCCGTCACGTGCTCTGGTATGGTCTGGCCGCCGGCCTGCTCATCGTCCTCCTCCGATTGGTGGAGTACCGATGGCTGGTGCTCACCCACTCGTTTGAAATCTACGGCGCGCTCTTGGCCATCATCTTTGCCGCGGTCGGCATCTGGGTGGGCCTGCGGCTTACCACCCCCAAGGTGGTGGTCGAAGAGCGCATCGTGCTGCGTGTGGTGCCGGGCGCGGTCACTCATGCGCCGGCGGCGGACTTCAGCCGTGACGACAACCAGGTCGCGGCGCTCGGCGTGACTCCACGCGAACTGGAAATTCTGGGGCTCCTGGCCGAAGGCCTCAGCAATCGCGAAATCGCCGAGCGCCTGTTCGTCAGCGAGAATACCGTCAAGACCCACGCGAGTCGCCTCTTCGAAAAGCTCGAGGTGCGGCGGCGCACGCAGGCGGTGCAGCGTGGTCAGCAACTCCGGCTCATTCCCTGACGCGGCTCCGCCAAGCGCCGCGCTGCTTCGGCTTTCACGAGACCATCCCCGTTCGGCCGACCATCCGTCACCCGTTCGGGTGATTTTCCGCCGTTTGCCGGCAAAATCACCCGTTCGGGCGACTGACGATCCGGGCCCCGACTTCCAACTTGGCCGGCGAACCCCAACCCGGAGTCTGCATGCGCAAGATCGTCGTCACCTTTGGCCTCATTGCCGGGGCCATCATGTCCGCCATGATGCTCGTCCTCGTCCCCTTCGACGGGGACTTCTGGATGGAGTATGGCGCCTACTTCGGCTACACCGGCATGGTGATGGCGTTTCTGCTGGTGTATGTCGGCGTGCGCCGCTACCGAGATGTCGAGGCTGGCGGCCGCATTGCCTTCTGGCCCGCGGCCAGGGTGGGCGCACTCATCATGCTGGTGGCCACCTGCTGCTACGTGGCCACCTGGGAAGTCATCTACTACAAGTTCAAGCCGGATTTCGCCGAGGTGTACGGCGACTATCAGGTGCGGAAGATGCGCGCGGCCGGCGCCAGCGAAGCCGAGGTGGCGGCAACACAGGCGGAGATGGCGCAGTTCGCCGAGATGTACAAGAACCCGCTGGTGAACATCGGTTTCACGTTTCTCGAGCCGCTGCCCGTGGGGCTGCTGGCGGTGCTGATTTCCGCGGGCCTGCTCAGCCGCCCGCGGCGCGCGTGAGACGCTCGGTCACCATGCGGCGCAGCGTGCCGTCTTCGAGATAGCGCCTCAGGTGCACACCCGGACAGCCCGTCTGTGCATAGTGGTAGTGCCCGCCAATGCGATCGACCGGCAGGTTGTTGACGCGCAGCGCCCAGGCCATGAGATCGGCAATGGCCGCCAACTGCTGCGCTGACGGCTCCTGCTGGTCGTAGTTGCCGATCATGCTGATGAGGAAGTGGCCTGACGGGTCGTAGGTGGTGTTGGTCTCCCCCATGAAGCGCCAGTCGCGTCCTTCGTACACGTCGCCTTCCAGGTCGAGCAGGAAGTGGTAGGGGACATCCCACCAGTTTCGCTCACGCGCGCCCCAGGCCTGCAGATTGCGGAGGCGCTGCGCCGGGTCCTCGTCGGCGCGAAGCGCGCGCGCGTCGCCGGTGTGATGCAGCGTGACGTGGGTGATGACATGCGGAATGCGCAGGCGTTGCTCCGCGCCGCCGGCAGTGGTGGCGCCCGCAATGGATGCGGGCAGCGAGGACAGGGTGGCCACTTCGAGGGCCACCAGCCCCGCGCCCAGCTCACCCGGACCGTAGATGGCCACTACGGCGAGATGGCGACCATTCCAATTGAAGGCTTCGCCCTCGCGCACCAGTCGCTCATGGCGCTGACCGTCCGCGTCGAGCCGCAGCAGCGCCTGATCCGCCGGGGCCTGGCCGCTGGAGTCGGTCGCCACCCGCAGCACGGTCACCGTGAGGTCGCGGAATTGCAGCGACTCCCCAGCTCGGCGATTGCGCCGCATGGCGTCGGCCGGGTGACCCAGCGGGGGCTGCGCCTGCCAGCTGGCGTGCGGAATGACACCCGGGGGCATGCGCGGCTGTGGCGGCTGGATCGCCGGTGGCTGGAGCGCCGGTGGCTGGGCGGGCCCGACCAGGTGGGCGGCGAGCACCAGCCACCAGGCGAAGACTGTGGTCGGCATAGGAGGGCGATGAGGAGATGGGTGGTCGGTCGTTCGGCTGCGAACCGTAGGACGGCACCCATTGGGACGACTTCGCGTTCATATTGTAGGCCGTTACGCCGTTGTGACACCCTGCGCCCCGGGCCTGCTCGCCCGGCTGTTTGTTTTCCCCGGATCGGATATCCCGCTTTGGCGATTTCACTCAGAGTGATTTCACGCCAGTGACCTCACGCAGTCGGGTGCGCTCATCCGCTGGAACGTACGCCGCTCTTTCCAACCTTCGCATGCCCTTCTTGAACTCTCCCGTTGGAGTCCCCGTTGCGCGCTGGCGCGGACGGGCGCTCCTCCCGGGCCTGTGCGGTGCCGCCGCGATGCTGCTGGCGGCCTGCGACGAGGCCGTGGCGCCTCCGGGTCGGTCGGCCGACGTGAACATTCGCGTCTATCTCGACCGCGACAACGACGGCACCTTCAGTCAGGCCGACAGTGGTCTGGCGGGTGGGGCCC
>JACVCT010000158.1 GCA_016741895.1 Gemmatimonadaceae bacterium
TGCTCGATCAGTTGCACGAGCAGATGGAAACCGTGCGGGTGGATGGCAACTACTACCGGCAACGCAGTGAGCAACTGAGCGCCACGCCGGTGGTGGTGGAGGAGGGCGAAGCCAGGCGGTCGCAGCTGCGGCAGGATCTGCAGGCGGCCGAGAAGCGACTGGGGCGCATTCAGGGTGCGATGGGTGAGGCCGCTGACAATGCGAGGCAGCGTGAGCTGGTGGCCGCGCAGCTCGACGCCGCGCGCAGCGCGTTGGCGGAGTTGCCCTCGGGCTTTGATGCGGCCGAGCTGTCCCGGCTGCGCGAAGAGACGCTGCGTCGTCAGGTGCTCGAGCGTGAGGCCGCGCACCTCGGCGCCTTGGTGGACCGTGAGCTGGTGACGAGGACGGAGCGCAGCCGGGTGGCCGGCCTGCGTGAGGCGGCCCGGACGCGATTGCTCGATCTCGAGGCGCAGCAGGCGCGCGCGGGCATGGATGACGCGGCGTACCTGGCCATGCGCGAAGCCTTCGAGCGCGCCACTGCGGCGGCCCAGCGCGCCAGTTACGAGGCCCTGGCAGCCCAGGGCGACGCCGAGCGCGCCCGCGCGGCGCTCGAGTCGGCAGAGCAGGGGCGGCGCGAGCTGGCCCGCCTCCAGGAGACCCTCGACCGCCTCGACGCTGAACGGCGGCTGCATGAGGAGCTCGACCGCGCCTTTACCGATGTGCGCACGGACCTCAACTTCCAGCTGCGTCCGGAGCTCGCGGATGTGGCCAGCGATTTCCTGTCCGACCTCACCGATGGCCGCTACCCGAAGCTCGAGCTGGACGAGGAGTATCGGGTGGTCGTCCGGGAAGACGGGGAGCCCAAGCCCGTACTCTCCGGCGGTGAGGAGGACCTCTGCAATCTGGTGCTGCGTCTGGCCATTTCGCAGATGATCGCCGAACGGGCGGGGCAACATTTCTCGCTGCTCATTCTCGACGAAGTATTCGGATCCCTCGATGAGATGCGACGGGCCAACGTCATGGAACTGCTGCGCCGGCTGCATGATCGCTTCGAACAGGTCATCGTCATCACGCATATCGAGCAGGTGCGTGAGGGACTCGATCGCCTGCTGCAGGTGCGCTACGACGATGCCACCGGGAGCAGCGTGGTGACCAGCGACTCCGTGCCGCAGTTGGTGGGCTGAGATGGCCGTCTCCTCGCGTCCGCACCGTCCGCTGCGTCCCGTCGAAGGGCCCTTTGTGGCCACGCACGACGACATTGTGCAGTTGAACGAAGTGTTCACCGAGGCGTTCACCGAACGCTATCGCAAGGACGGCATGCACGGCGTGCGGGTGCCGCCACTCAACCCGGCCATCTGGCGCTATGCCATCGATGATGCGGGCGACGGGGCGCTCTGCTGGCGCGATGAGCGCGGGCGCATCGTGGCGTTCAACATGGCCCATGTGTCGGGCGCCGAAGGCTGGATGGGCCCCCTGTGCGTGCGTCCCGATCACCAGGGTTCGGGACTGGGCAAGCGCATCGTGCAAAGCGGCATGCGCTGGCTCCGGCAGCAGCACACTCGGGTGATCGGGCTCGAGACCATGCCGCGCACGATGGACAACATCGGCTTCTATGCGGCGCTGGGCTTCGTGCCCGGGCATCTCACCGTCACGCTCACCCTCGACGCGGCGCTTGGCGACCGCAGCCCGCGTCTGTTGTCACAGCTGCATGGTCTCGAGCGCGACGACGCGCTGGAGGCCTGTCGCCGCCTGACGGATCGGGTGGCGCCGGGCTATGACTTCACGCGCGAGCTGGAGATCACGGATACCCTCGCACTTGGGGATACGCTGATACTGGGGCCCCTGTCCGATCCGCGCGGCTTCGCGCTGTGCCACAGCGCGCCGCTGGTGGAGGGACGACCGCGCGACGAACTGCGGGTGCTCAAGCTGGTGCTTGCGCAGCGTGGCGACCTGCCAAGCCTGCTGGGGGCGCTGAGTGATCTCGCCCGCCGACTGGGAACGCGGCGACTCGCCGTGCGCATGCAGGGGGATTGTCCCGACGCCTTTCGCACGATGGTGTCACTCGGCGCGCGCGTGCGCTGGACCGATCTCCGCATGAGCCTGCACGGCTTCAGCGAGACACCGTCCGCAGACGGCCTCGTGCTGTCGAACTGGGAGATCTGATCCCGGCGCCGCCTGGGCCCACCGGGTGGCGTTTACTTGCGGGTCGGTCCCGAGGGCGTGTCGCGCACGACCATGCGCCAAATAATGAGAAACACACCGGCGGTCAGCAGCAGGTGCACCCAGCCCGGGGCCTCGGTGGTGAAGGTGAGAGCCCCCCAGACCACCAGCATCACGATTCCGGCAAGCAGCGTCAGGTCCATCTCCCAAATCTAGCGGGTTGCGCCGTCACGCGCTTGTCTTGCGCGGCCCGTGACCTCCCCGTAGAGTACGCGTCAGACAGCAGTACGCCAACAGAACGAACTGGTCGCGGAGCGGAGAGACTTTACTTCTTGAGCCGATAAGTCCTCAGAGAGGACTCGACAACGGTGTGAACGTCAGGCCCCAGTGCGGGGAAGGCGGAAGCGCGGTGAGAGTCTCAATCCTTTTCTTTGGGCTTCAAGAACCCCTCTCCGTATCCGTGATCATGGCAGCGGCCCCGTCCCAGTGGCGGGGCCGTTGTCTTTCGGCCACATTGACTGCCTGGGGCCTCTGAGGTACCCGAAGGAACTTCTCCCCCATTCCGACGGTTCTCCGGACATGCCCATCGTGACCGTGACCCGGCGACTGCGCTTCAATGCGGCGCACCGCGTCCACAACCCTGCGCTGTCCGACGAGGACAACACCCGCCTGTTCGGCAAGTGCAACAACCCGAACTGGCACGGGCACAACTATGTGCTCGAGGTGTCGGTGCGCGGCCCGGTGAACGAAACGACGGGCTATGTGATTGATCTGGGACAGTTGCGCGACGTGGTGGAGCGCGAAGTCATCAACCAGACCGATCACCGCAACTTCAACATCGACGTGCCGTATATGGCGGGCATCAACCCGACCACGGAGAACGTCGTCGTGCAGATGTGGCGGGTCCTCTTTCCGGCCGTCGCACCGGCGCGCCTGATTCGCCTGCGGCTCTGGGAAACCGAGAACAACTATGTCGACTACGAAGGCGAGTAGCGCCGTGAGCGCCATCGTCACGGGCGGACGCCCCCACGTCCACATCAGCGATCCTGATGACTTCGCCGTGGACGGCGATCTGGCCGAATTCGAGAACCTGGTGCATCGCCAGTTGCAGCTGGTGGGCGAGGACCCCACGCGCGACGGCCTGCTCAAGACGCCCAGTCGTGTGGCCAAGGCCATGATGTGGCTCACGCGCGGCTATCAGCAGACCGCGGCCGAGGTCATCGGCGACGCGCTGTTCGAGGAGAATCACGAGAACATGGTCATGGTGCGCGACATCGAAATGTATTCGATGTGCGAGCATCACATGCTGCCCTTCTTCGGCAAGGTGCATGTGGCCTACGTGCCCAGCGGGCGCATCGTGGGCCTCTCCAAGATTCCGCGCGTCGTGGAAGTGTTTGCGCGGCGGCTGCAGGTGCAGGAGCGGCTGGGAGAGCAGATTGCCGACGCGCTCGAGGAAACGCTGCGTCCCAAGGGCGTTGGCGTGGTCATCGAGGCGGTGCATCTCTGCATGATGATGCGCGGTGTCGAGAAGCAGAACTCGCGCACCATCACCTCGTCGCTGCGCGGCCTTTTCCGCGACGATCCGAAGACGCGCAGCGAATTCCTGCGGCTCGCGCACGCGCCCACGTCCATCTAGTCGCATGCACCCGCTGGCCGGCACGCAGGCGCTCGTCACGGGCGCGTCCCGCGGCATCGGGCGCGCCGTGGCGCGGGCCCTCGTGCTGGCCGGCGCTGAGGTGTACGCAGTGGCGCGCGGGCGTGCCGATCTCGAACAGCTGGTGGCCGAGCTCTCGGTCGCCGCGCTCGAGCGATCTGCACCGGGACGTGTGCACGCCGTCGTCTGTGACCTGCGGGATGCCGCACAGGTCGCGGCCATGCTGGTTCCGGTGGTGGCGGCGGTGTCGCAGCGGCACACGGTGCTCGTCAACAACGCCGGGGTGTTTCCGCTCGCGCCCATCGTGGACACGGCCCCCGAGACCTTTGCGTCCACCATCGACAGCAATCTCGTGGCGCCGTTTCGTGTGCTGCACACGCTGCTGCGGCCCATGCGCGAGGCGGGACGCGGGCATGTGGTCACGATCGGTTCGGTTGCCGATCGCCGCACCTTTGGCGGCAATGCGGCCTATGCGGCGAGCAAGTTTGGCGCCCGGGCTCTGCACGAGGTGCTGCGTGAAGAAACCTCGGGCAGCGGTGTTCGTGCCACGCTGGTGGCGCCCTCGGCCACGGACACGCCCATCTGGGACCCCATCGATCCCGATCACACGCCGGGATTGCCGCCGCGCGCCGCCATGCTGCGGCCTGAGGATGTGGCTGACGCGGTGCTGTGGGCCGTGACACGACCGGCGCACGTGAACATCGACGAGGTGCGGCTCGGCCGCGCCTGACGCGCCATGCACCGCGACCTGCTGGATGCACTGCGCTGTCCCGCGCCGCACGAGGAGTCGTGGCTGGTGGCCGTGGTGCATCGCGCGGAGGGACCGGCGCTGCGTGAGGTCGATCTGGCCTGTCCGCAGTGCCAGCGGGAATTCACGGTGCGGGGCGGCGTGGCGGATTTCCGCTTCGATGACACGCGCAACGCCGTGACACAGGAAGTGGCGCAGGAAACGTCACTCGAGGTGCCGCGCGCCACCGCGCCGTCCACGCCCGATGCGCTGCGGCTCGCCGCGCTGCTTGGCCTGTCTCCCGATGCGGGACCGATGTCGCGGCCCGTGCTGCTGGCGGGAGCGGCCGCCTCGATGTCGGAAGCCTTGCGCGCATTGCTGCCGGTGCCGCAGGTGCTGGTCAATTCCCATGTCGCGCCGGAGTCCGGCGGTGGGGCCACCATCTCCGTGCTGCGCGTCGGCACACGGCTGCCGCTCGGTGTGGCCACACTCGATGCCGCGGCGCTCGATGCGGCACACCATGATCCCACATTCGTCGCATCCGTCGTGCGCGCCATTCGCGCCAAGGGGCGACTGGTGGCGCCGCGTCATCTGCCGCTGCCGGACGGAGTGCGGGAACTCGCCCGCGATGAGCACGAGTGGGTGGGCGAGGTGATGGCGCAGGCCAGCGGCCTCGTGGAACTGCGGCGTCAGGTCACACCGGACGTCTGACGCCGCCGTGACGGCGCGACGTCAGTCGGTGCCGTCGTAGAGCTGGTCGATGATGGCCTTGTAGGACTTCTCCACGACGCGGCGCTTCACGCTCATCTTGGGCGTGAGCTCACCCCGCTCAATGGAGAAGTCATGCTCGAGCAGACCGACCTTCTTGGGGGTCTCGAAGCTGGCCAGCCCCTTGAGCGTCTCTTTCACTTCCTTCTCCATCTTCGACTGGATGGTGGGCATGGCCAGCAGGTCGGCCCGCGCCGTCCAGACGATCTGCTGACGCGCCGCCCACTTCTCGAGCTGATCCCAGTTGGGCACGATGAGCACGATGGGGAACTTGCGCTTGTCGCCCAGCATCACCGCCTGCGAGACGTACTTGTTGGTCTTGAGCAGGTTCTCGATGGGCTGCGGTGCGATGTTCTTGCCGCCGGCCGTGACGATGATGTCCTTCTTGCGGTCGGTGATGCGCAGGAAGCCGTCTTCCAGACTGCCGATGTCGCCGGTGTGAAACCAGCCATCCTCGTCGATGGTTTCGCGCGTGGCCTCGGGGTTGTTGTAGTAGCCCTGCATGATGTGCGGACCGCGCGAGAGGATTTCGCCGTCGGCGGCAATGCGCACTTCCACGCCGGCAATCGGGCGACCCACACTGCCGAGGCGATAGTGTTCGAGCGTGTTGGCGGTGATGACCGGTGAGGTCTCCGTCAGCCCGTAGCCCTCGAGAATGATGAGACCTGCCGAGTAGAAGAACTTGGCAATCTCGGGCGACAGGGGCGCGCCGCCCGAGATGAAGAAGCGCACGTTGCCGCCGGTGCGTTCGCGCAACTTGGAGAACACCAGCTTCTGCGCGATTCCGTACTGGAGGCCCAGCAATCCCCCGGCGTCGCGACCGGCCAGGCGTTCGTCGGCACAGCGCTCACCGACGGCCTTGGCCCAGAAGAAGATGCGCTTCTTGAGCCCGCCCGAACTGACGGCGTTTTCGAGTACGCGGGCGTAGATCTTTTCGTACAGGCGCGGCACCGACAGCATGAGCGAGGGCTTGATCTCGCTCATGTTCACCGGCACGGTGTCCACGGACTCGGCGTAGGCAATGCGGACGCCGCTGGCAAACAGGAAGTACGCGCCGGTGCGCTCAAAAATGTGGCTGAGCGGCAGGAAGCTCAGTGCCGTGTCGGTCACGGATGACTGAAACACCTGCTGACAGGCGATCACGTTGGAGTGCACGTTGTCCTGGGTCAGCATCACTCCCTTCGGATTTCCTGTTGTCCCCGAGGTGTAGATGAGGGTCAGCAGGGTGTCCGGCGTGATCTGCAGCGCGCGCTCCTTGAAGGCCGTGGCGCGTTCCGCATTGTCGCGCGCGGCGCCGCGCGCCAGCAGCTCGGCAAACGTGAGGTCGCAGCCGTCGGCCTTGGTCGCTGTCATGCCGATGACCCACTGCAGTCCCGGCGTTTCGGCGCGAATGCTTGCCAGCTTCCGGGCCTGGTCCGTCGTGGACACGATCACGGCGCGGGCACCGGAGTCATTGAGCAGATACGGAATCTGCTCCGCCGGCAGTGTGGCGTAGATCGGCACGTTGGTGATGCCGCTGCACATGCAGGCGTAGTCGGTGAGCAGCCACTCGGGTCTGTTCTCCGACAGAATGGCCACACGATCCTGCGCCGTGATGCCAAGGTCTTCGAGTCCGAGCGCCAGATGCCGCACCTGTTCGAGAATCTGGCGATGGCTTGTGGGCTGCCACACGCCGTTCACCTTGTAGAGCAGGGCGTCAGGTCGGTCGTAGCGCTCCACCGCGTCGAAGAACAGACGCATGAGCGTACCCGGTGCCGGACGTGGGCCGCCGGCCGTCGCGACTGTGGGCGACGGAATGCCAGACAGCGTGTTGTGCAGCGAAGGCACGGCAGAGGCCGCAAGGGAAGTCATCACGCACGCTCCAGCGAAGGGCCGTAGGGAGGGAGTCGGCCAGGAAGTTCAGGAGGGTACCCGCAAATTGGCGCACTGTGCGTCCGGGCGCCACGGCGCTGACACCAGCGGTCCGCACGGCACCGTCACCACGCCGCCAGGTCGCCATGGCGACCGGCGCTTGCGTCAACGGCGAACGGTGTCGGCGACGATGGCCCGAAGACGGAGGGGAGCGCCCTTGATCGGCTGCCCGCGGTAGAAGGCCTGCACCTCCACCACCACGCTGTCCACCGTTCCCGCTGCGGGGAAGGCGCCCGCACGAACCCGCACCTGCCGGTCCGCATCACCCTGGATACCGGTGGTGTCCGTCGTCGAAGGCCGGTTGCCGTCGCGGACCAGCCACGCGGCCTGCGTGGTGTCATTGGACGGATTGGCCGGTGACAGCAGTCGATAGCGCACCACCCAGCCGTTCACCGGCCGCTTGGTGGCGGTCTCCGTGTTCTGCAGCACCACGCGAAACGCCGCGGTCACGTTGGCTGCCGTGTCGCGCGGGAACACGTTCAGCGTCTGTGTGGGCGAAGTGCCTTCCATGGTGTCCGGCCGAATGGTCACCAGGATGGGACGCAGGACCTGCAACGTTCCTCCGACGCGCGCCGCGAGACGGGCCTCGCCGCCGCTGGTCGGCTTGGCCGCAACCACCACGCCGGTGGCGGAGTCCACCTGCAGCGCCGAATCGCGATTGAAGTCGGCGTACAGGTAGCGCACCGGCGCGTCGGCAATGGCGTCGCCTGATACGTTGCGGACGATGGCGCGGATGGGTGACGCCACGCCCTCGAAATTCCGCAGCGTGTCGCCGAGCACGACGGACGGCGACGGGAAGGGTTCGAGTTCGATGGCGGCCGGGCGATCGGGGCCGGTGCCGATTTCAGCGCAGGCGGCGCCGACGCCGAGCACGGTGGTCGGAAGGACCACCAGAACCCCGAGCACACGACGCGCCCGGTTTGTCAGAACGGGCATTACGCGAAACGCTCCGCGAGGCGCGTGGCGATGTTGATGTAGGCTTGGCTGGCGGGATCGGCGGGCGCGCGCAGCACGACCGGCTGCCCCGCGGAGAAGGCGTCGGCCGTGGCCGGCGTACGCGGCACCGGGGTGTCGAACACGAGATGCTGCGGCAGGTGCTCGCGTACGTAGCGTACCACGCGTTCGGTGGCCGGGTTCCCTTCTTCGAACATCGTGAGCAGGATGCCCTCGAGCGTCAGCTCGTCGTTCTCGCCAATGACGTCCTGAATGGCGCGCAGTATCTGCGGTGTGGTCTGCAGCGCGAGTGGTTCGCATTGCAGCGGTACCACCACATGCTGACTGGCCGCCAGAACCCGACGCGTAATGGCGCCGAGCCCCGGCGGGGTGTCCACCACCACCACGTGACAACGCTCACGCGCCATGGCCAGCAACTCCCCCAGCACGGCGGTCTCGCCCACGGAGCGCTGGAACGCTGTGTGATCCGCCGAATCCGACACGGTGCCGGCCAGAATCACACGCAGCCAGGGCAACGCCGTCGGCCGAATGACCTCGCGCAGACTGCGCTCGCCGCGCAGATAGTCGTCAAAGCCCACAGTGGGATGACCGCGGCGCAGCCCCACGCCATAGCGCACCGCGCCCTGCGGGTCGGCATCCACGAGCAGGGTCTTGAGTCCACGACGGGCGAAGGCCACGGCGAGATTGACCGCCGTGGTGGTCTTGCCCACTCCGCCCTTCTGACTGACGATCGAAAGCACGCGGCCCACGTCAGCCCTCACGCGCGCGGTCGTCCGACCAGCCATCGCCGACGGACTCGTCATGGACCGACTCGTGGAAGCCCTCGCCGGCTGCCGCATCGGCGTGCTCGGCGAAGCCGCCGCCCTGCAGCTGCGCGAGGGTGCGCTCGGCATGGGCGCGGAATCTGGCCGAGTCGGCGTCATCGGCGCGGGTCACACGCAGAAAGGCCTCGAGATGCATGCCCGCGTGCGCCGTGTCACCACGCTTGAGCAGCAGAAAGGCCAGCCCGTAGTGCGCGCCCGGCAGATCGGCGTCGAGTTGCAGCGCGCGACGATACGTGCGGATGGCCTCTTCCGGCTGACCGGTCTTGGAAAAGGCAATGGCGATGTTCTGCAGCACACGCAGATCGTCCGGATGCTCACGCAGAGCGAGCCGGTACGACGTGAGGGCGTTCGCGTAGTCGCCGCGCGATTCGAGATCGAGCGCTTCAGCGAGAAAATCCGGTTGGCGCGGATCGCGCCCGGACGAGCCGCCCACGAGACGGCGCCACCAAGTCATGCGCTCGCGGAGTGTCGTGAGGGAAGAGAAGAAGAGAATCGGCACGCCGAATCGTGCTGTGCTAACCTATCGGTGCGTCCCCGTGGCTACAAGCTCATGGCACAGCACGTGTGAGACTGCGTTGCCGGTGCCCCCTTCCGGGGCTAGACTCCCCCCATCCCCCTCCGGAGCCGACGATGTCAGGACCAATGCCGTACGCCCCCGATCCCAACAAAGGGGTTCTCATCGTCGATTGGCCGCTGTTCGGCGAATTGGCGCGCGCATTGGCCCTGCGTGTGGCGCGCGAATGGATGCCCGAACTCGTGGTGGGTGTCGCCACCGCTGGCGTGGTGCCCGGTGCGGCGGTGGCCGCCATTCTCGACCTGCCGTTTCACTCCATCCTGATTTCGCGGCGCTACTC
>JACVCT010000159.1 GCA_016741895.1 Gemmatimonadaceae bacterium
GCCCACGGCCAGTCCGAACAGTGTGGCCAGAAAGACCAGGATGACGAGCGAACGAACGGACCAGAGCAGCTGCAGGCCGAACCAGACCGCCAACGCGATGGTGGCGGCGCGCACGAGGTCCCCCGATCGCCACCCGCGGCGCTCAGGGGGCAGGGGGGACGGCAGCAGGGATTCGTCGGGAGGCGCCATGTGACCAAGGTAGCGTCAGGTGGTGGGTTGCGGGTGCCCTCGGCCCCGCCCTCTGGTGTACCTTATGTCACACATGTCCGCAACCGCCCCACTTTATCTCGATACGCCCGATGCCGTGGACCGCTTTCTCAGCGGTTTGGCGGGCGTGTCGGCCATCGCGCTCGACACCGAAGGGGCCAGCTTCCATCGCTTCGTCGATCGCATCTACCTGTTGCAGCTCTCCACGGCGCATCACGAAGCCGTCATCGATCCGCTGCCCATCGGCACGCCGGCGCGCCTCGGTGCGCTCATCGAGGATCCGAAGGTGGAGGTCGTGCTGCATGACGCCGACTACGATCTGCGTCTGCTGCATCAGGACTATGGCTGGCAGGTGCGGCATCTGTTCGACACGCGCGTGGCTGCGCAGTTGCTGGGCATCAAGGCCTTCGGACTTGCGGCGCTGCTCGAGCAGTTCTTTGGTGTGAAGCTCGACAAGAAGCATCAGCGCGCCGACTGGAGCATGCGTCCGCTCACGGCGGACATGCTCGACTACGCAGCGCAGGATACACGGCATCTGCTCGGGCTGCGCGATCGGCTGCATCGCGAACTCGTGAAAAAGGGCCGCTGGCACTGGGCGCAGGAAGAGTTCACGCGCGCCGAGGGCACACGCTGGGAGAGTGATGGGTCGGAGCAGGCCTTCCTCAAGCTCAAGGGCGCACGCGATCTGACGCGTCGTGAACTCGCGCGTCTGCGTGAACTCGTGCAATGGCGCGACGGTATCGCAGCGGAGCTCGACCGCGCCACATTCCGCGTGGCCAGCAACGAGGTGCTGCTCGATCTCGCGCGCTCGGCGCCCGGCACACGTGAGGCGCTGTTTGCCACCAAGGGATTTCCGCGCGGCATGAATGACGCGCGGGTGCAGGACGCGCTGGCTGCCGTGGCGCGTGGCAACGCCGTGCCCGATCACGAACTGCCGCGTTTTCCCAAGGCGCCGCGCTGGGACAAGGACCCCGAGTTCGACGAACGTGTGGCGCGTCTCAAGACCGTGCGTGACCGGGTGGCTGCCGAACTCGAGCTCGACCCCGGCGTGCTCTGCTCGCGTGATCGCATGGAGGCGGTGGCCCGTCGCAAGCCGCGGCATGTGGAGGAGTTCGAGGCCAATCCCGAGCTGCGTCGCTGGCAGGTGGAAGTCCTGGCCGACGCGTTCGTGAAGACCCTTGGTGCGTCGGGCGGTGCGTCCACGTCCCCGCTGCCGACTTCTTCCAGTCCCGCGGCGTCCGCTCAGGCGGCGCCCGCTCAGGCGGCGCCCGCTCAGGCCGCTACACGCGCCACGGTCTCCGCGTCGGCCGACGACGACTCGCCGTACAAGCCGGAGTGAACCTGGCGGGTCGTGGGGGGTAGTGCGGCACCGACGCCACGTTGGTGTAGGACAGGCGGGTCATCACGATTGTGTTCGGGCAAAGTGTCTTTCCAGTAAACGAAATGATCTCATCCATTCAGGCATCGTAAGTGCTTGTCGCGCAGAGGTTTTACCAGGCCATCACGGTTTGGAAGGTGACTGGCACGCGGCGCGAGGTTCCGGCACGGTCGGTGCAAGAGAGACGGGCAGCAGACCTGACTCTTCAGCCCCAGGCCCCATGTCCGCTCCCACCGCTGTCCCGACCCATCCGACGTTCTGGCGCGATCGCATCGTGCACCGCTTTGTCGCGGTGGCCGGTCTGTCGATGCTGGCCGATCTGTGCACCAAGGAGCTGGCGGTGCGGCTCCTGGGGTCCTCGGGTTACGTGGACCTGACCGAGCGCCTGGCGTTCTTCCTGGTGTGGAACACGGGCGTCACCGGTGGCGTGTCCGTGGGGCCGTTCACGGCCTCGCTCAATGTGCTGGTCACGGTCATGGCACTGTGGCTGGTGCTGATCGTGGTGCGGCCCATGGCCCAGGTGGATGCGCGCGCCACGATGGCGCTGGGCCTGGTGACGGGCGGTGCGCTGGGCAATCTGGCCAGCATCGTGGCGGGCCCGCCGGGCGTGGCCGACTTCATTGCCGTGCGTCTGTCGGCCGATTCGACCATGGTGGCCAATGTGGCCGACCTCTTCCTCTGGGGCGGCGCCCTGATGCTCGCCCCGGTGGCGCTCACGCTGCTGCGCCTGGTGCGCGAAGAGCGCGCGGCGCAGCTGCGTGTTCTGCCTCAGAACCCCATGTAAGCGCGGACGCGCGGCTCGATACGCTCAGGCGTCCAGGGCGGCGACCAGACCAGATTCATCACCACGTCGCTCACGCCGGGCAGGCCGCGCAGCTGCTGCTCGGCTTCTGACATGATTTCGGGGCCCGACGGGCACCCCGGCGAGGTGAGGCTCATGTCCACGCGCACGGTCGATCCGTCCACCGTGACCTCGTAGATGAGACCGAGGTCCACGATGTTGAGGTTGAGCTCGGGGTCCTTGACCCGCCGCAGCGCAATGCGCGCCTGATCGGCGGAAACGGCGCCGGTGCTGCTGTCCGCGGTGCCAGCCGTGGTGCTGTCGGTTGCGGTATCCGCGGTGCTGTCGGCGCTGCTGTCCGCGCCGTTGTCGGCCTGAATGTCCATGCCGAATAATAGCAGGACCGGGCCCCGGAGGTTCGCGGGGGCGGTACCCGGCGCCGGTCTACTTGCTGGTGGACGCCTTCTTGGCGACCGGCTTCTTGGCGGTCGACTTCTTGGTGGTGCTGGTCTTCTTGGCCGCGCTCGTCGACTTCGCGCTTCCGGACGACTTGCTTCCGGCCTTGGCGCTCCCGCTCTTCGCTTTTGCTTTCTTTGCAGCCGCCGCCCGCGCCGCCGCCGCCCGCCTGCGGGCCGCCGCCGAAGAGGCCCGCGTACGCACCGGACGATTCCAGTCCTTGGCCACGTCGGCACGGAAACTCACCGGCATCGCGCGGACCCCGTCGGGGTCGTCCATCACCGCCAGCACCGCCGCGTCAGCCAGATCGTTGCGCACGTCGGCAATGACCTGACTCGGGCGCCGTGCCTTGGCCGCGTGCACCCGGTTGGTCAGGAGGATGACAAACATGTTGCGGTCCGGGTCGATCCAGAGCGAGGTGCCCGTAAACCCCGTGTGACCATAGGCCCGGGTGGACATGAACTGCCCGCAGCCGGCGCCGCCGTCGCAGGTGTCCCAGCCCAGGGCGCGATGACCGGCCGTGCGCCGCGTGAAGCGGTCCACGGTGGCCTCGCTGACGATGCGCACGCCGTTGTAGGTGCCGCCGTCGAGCATCATTTGCGCAAACACCGACAGGTCGGCGGCCGTGCTGAAGAGCCCCGCATGGCCTGCCACGCCGCCGAGGGCAAAGGCGTTTTCATCGTGCACCTCACCGCGCAACGGATAGCCGCGCGGCGGCGCGATTTCGGTGGGCGCCGTGCGGCCCACGTCAGCGGCGCCCACCCGGAAGCGGGTGTCGCTCATGCCGAGGCGGGAGAACACCTGGCGGTCGAGGAAGCTGTCGAGCGGCTGGCCGCTGGCGGCTTCGGCAATGAAGCCCAGCAGGTCGGCCCCCAGATCGGAATAGGCGTAGCAGCGACCCGGCGCACACTGGACGGGCGCGGCCAGTACGGCGGCGCGGGCCTCGGCGGGCGTGTCGGCAATGCGCCACAGCTCACGCCCCGCCGGCAGGCCGGAGTGGTGCGTGAGCAGATGCTCGACGGTGACCTTGTCCTTCAGGCCACCGGAAAAGTCGGGAAGATAGCGCGATACTGGCGCGCTGATGTCCACCCTGCCCTGGTCGACCAGGATCATGATGGCGGTGGTGGTGGCCACGACCTTGGTCAGGCTGGCCACGTCGTACACGCTTTCCTGGGCGCTGACGCGGGTCTTTTTTGTCCAGTCCAGCGTGCCGAAGCCCCGCGACCAGACCGCGTAGCCCTTGCGGCCCACCACCACGGCGGCGCCGGGATATCCGCCGGCCTCCACGCCGCGCTGTACGACGCGGTCAATGGTGCCGAGTCGTTCAGCCGACATGCCCACAGCCGCCGGCTCCCGTTCGGGGAGCCCGCCGCCAAACCAGCTGCCGGGCCGTGCCACGTGCGTGACGTCGGCGGCCGCAAAGGTCAGGAGGGTGGTCAGCAGGAACACGACGCGATGCCGTCCGTAGGGCGAGAGGAGAACGGGCCGGAGGGCGGGGGACGACAGCGACCCCATCAGGTGCCCTTCGGCATCTAAGGCCAAAAGTGATACCCGTCAATACCCCGGACGGCTCATCCCCGTGACAGGCAACCATTTCGGGCGGCGCCGGTGACAGATTCGATGGAACCCATGGAGACCGACGCTGCCATCGTCCGACGGGCGATCGACGGTGACGAACGCGCCATGCGGCTGCTGTGGAACCAGCACGCGCCGCACGTGGAGGCTGGCGTCCGTCGACTTGCCGGTGATCCCGATCTCGCGCAGGACATCGCGCAGGAGGTCTGGATCCAGATTTTTCGCGCCCTCCCGTCCTGGCGGGGGGACGCGAAGTTCAGCACGTGGATCCACCGGGTGGCCATCAACCGCACCTTGAACGCGCTGAGGCCGGTGAAACGCACGGCCGCGGTGGAATCGGAAATCGAGGAGCACTCCGTGATCGTGGAACAGGACGCCGAGCGGCGCATGTTGGCGCAGAACATCGAGGCCGCGGCCGCGCAGCTCTCGCCCGGCGCGCGCACGGTGTTCTATCTGCACGACGTGGAAGGCTTCACCCACGAAGAGATCGCCGAGCAGCTCGGCATCACGCCGGGTGGCAGCAAGTCACAGCTCTTCAAGGCGCGTGCGAAGTTGCGCCGCCTGCTCGCGCCGCTGATGGACACGATGGCGCCGCCCACTGGACTGGATCGCAGCTATGCCGCACCCTGAGTATCCGCACGAGTATCCGGACATGACGCATTCAACGCCGCATCTCGATGCTGAACGCCTGGCCGCGTTCGATCACGAGCCGTTCACCGACGCCGAGTTGGCGCACCTGACGTCCTGTGCGGCGTGTCGCGCCGAGCAGGACGCCATGACGCGTCTGGTGGATCTGGCGCATGGTGTGCTGGTGGCGGAGGCCGCCGCAGAGGCCGAGGGCCAGACGGCGCCGCGGCTGGTGGCCTGGGAGCAGATCGCGGCGGGGCTGGCGCGGGACGCGAGGCAAGACGGCACGCTCGACGCGCTGCCCGCTCCAGCGGCCGCTTCTTCCGCCGCGGCGCACGCGGCTTCCGTGGCAGCGCTTCCGGAACAGCGCTCCCGAGTTGCAGGCTCTCGCAGTTTGCTGTTCCGCCGTTTGCAGTTCGCCGCAGCGGCCGCGTTGCTCGTCTCCGTCGGTGCCGCCCTCGGTCGCCTCACGGGTCCGTCGTCCAACGGGCTGTCGCTGGCGCGTGCCTCGCAGGAGGCGGTGGCTGAGTCCCTCGGGCTCTCGGCCGGTGTGCTGCCTGTGAGCAACGCGGGAGGCTTCGCCAGTGTGGAGGAGGCCTCTACGGTGCTCGACCGGGCGCAGCGCGATTACGAGCGCGCGTCCCTGTGGCTGGCGGCCAACGACACGGCGCAGCATGACTCCGAGGTCTTCCGCGCACGACTGGCGGCCCTGGACCAGATGATGGCGGCGTCGCGCGCCGCGCTGCGGGATGCGCCGCAGGATCCCGTGCTCAACCAGTACTATCTCGCCGCCTACACGGCGCGTGAGGCCACGTTGCAGCAGCTCATGGGAACGCTGCCCGTGAACAAGACGATCGAGCGCTACTGATGATGTCGGACGTGAACGTTTCTCGCCTGATGCGCCGCGCCGCGTGGTTGCTGAGCGCGGTGGCGGTGCTGCCCGTCGGCGCGCAGACTGTGACCGTGCGTTCGGCGCCGCGCAGTGTGCCGCGCGCAGCCGGGACACCGGCGGCGCCCAACGCCTGCGCCGAGCTGATGGCCCAGCCGTCGGCATTGGTGGGGGCGCCGGAGGGCTTCGCACTGCTCCGTCTCAAGCGGGAGCTGGAGAGTGCCGCCTTCACCTTCGAGATGTCGGAGCCGATGGAGCGCGAGCAGTTGCAGCGCATTGTGCAGATGCAGCGCGGCGTGGATTCGCTGGTGCGCGTGGTGATCGAGCGCAATGCGGACGGCAGCGAGCAGCGCACGATGACCGTGCGCATGTTCGGGCCCGATGTGCCCAGCGTCATCCGCTATCTGCAGCCGCAGGTGGCGGCGCTCGCCAGTGAGGCCGAGGCGCGTGTCATGCGCAACCATGCGGGCGGCGTTGGCTACATGGGCATCACGCTGAGCGGGGCCCAGCTGCGTGTGGTCACGCCCGACGGAGTGATGACCAGCCACTGCGAGTATCCGATGGTGGAGACGGTGGACGTGGGCTCGCCGGCAGCGCGCGCCGGGCTTGCGGCCGGCGACACGTTGCTCTCGTACAACGGCCGCGATCTGACCAAGCTGGCCATCAACTATCCCGCCATGCTCGTGCCGGGCGAATCCGTGCGCGTGCGTGTGGTGAAGAGCGGCAAGGCGCGCGATGTGAACGTGACCGTGGCGCCCCGCACGGTGGAAGAGCCGGTGCGTGGCATGATCTTCCTGCGTTCACCGCAGGGGCCGGCTCCGGTTGGTGGCAGCTATGCCATGCCGACCGGCTCGCTGGTGCTTGCGGGGGCGCAGTTCAGCAACGTGGACGAGGAGTTCACGCAGACGCTCGGACTCGAGCCCGGTGTGCTGATTCTCAAGGTGCCGCCCGGCACGCCCGCCGCCGAAGCCGGCCTGCGCGCCGGTGAGGTGCTGCGCAGCGTGAATGGCACGGCCGTGCGCGACGTTGCGACCCTGCGGCGTCTCCTGCAGACCTCGGGCCCCCGTCCGCAGCTGCAGGTTCAGTCCAGCTCGGCCGGCACGCGTCTGGTGGTGCTGCCGCTGCGCTGAGGCGCGGCGGCAGGCATTGGCGTCAAACGATCGCGCCATGCGAGCAAATCATGCGAGCGCATCACGCGATCGCATCACGCGATCGCATCACGCTTGGCGAGCGCCTCACGAACGGCAGTGCGCAGCGCGTCCATGGTGTACGGCTTGGCGAGCACCGCCGGCAGCGTTCCGTCCTCGCCAAGCTGCCGCTGAATGATCTCGTCGGCGTAGCCCGACATGAACACCACCGGCAGTGAAGGGCGCTCCTTCCGGAGGGCCGCTGCCAGCTCGGCGCCCGACACCTTGGGCATCATGAGGTCGGTGAGCAGCACATCAAAATGCTGACGTCCACCCTGCACCAGCGACAGCGCCTCGGCCCCGTTGGCGGCCTCGAGTACCGTGTAGCCGGACTGTTCGAGGATGCGCCGGGTGAGCCGCCGCACCGTGGGGTCATCTTCCACCAGCAGCACAGTGCCGTTGCCCCTCGCATGCGTATCGGACGCGGCCGGGCAGTCATCTCCGTCCGCTACATCGAGGCTGGCGGGCAGGTAGACCCGAAACGTCGTGCCGCGGCCCTCCACGCTTTCGGCCGTGACGTGTCCGCGACTTTGCTTCACGATGCCAAACACGGTGGACAGGCCGAGCCCGGTGCCCTGACCAATGGCCTTGGTGGTGAAGAAGGGCTCGAAGATGTTGCGCAGCACGGCGGGCGCCATCCCGATGCCCGTGTCACGCACCGTCAGCATCACGTAGCGTCCGGGGGCGAGTTCGGGGTGCTGTCGCGCGCTGTCCGACGCCACCTCCACATTGGCCGTGGCAATGGTGAGATCCCCGCCGTGCGGCATCGCATCCCGGGCGTTCACCGCCAGGTTGAGAAAGACCTGGCCGAGCTGCGCCGGATCGGCATGCACATCATGCAGATCGGGGGCCAGCTCCACGATGAACTCGATGTTCGAGCCGATGAGGCGCTGCACCATGGCCGACATGTCGCGAATGACCGCGTTGGCGTTCAGTCGTTCCGGGCGCAGCACCTGCTTCCGGCTGAACGCCATGATCTGCTGCGTCAGCGAGGCCGCGCGTCGTCCCGCCTCGTGGATGTGCCGGGCATAGGCCTGGCGTTCCTCGCTGTCCCCCTCACCGGAGAGCAGCATCTCGCTGAACCCGGTGATGACGGTCATGATGTTGTTGAAGTCATGCGCAATGCCTCCTGCCCATGGCGATCAATGAGAATCGTGTCCGGTGAGAGCGCGACCGGCGCACCCAGCGCCAGGGCGTCGATGGCCGGATTGGCGACGGGGTCGCGCGTGTGCTCGTGGACGATGTGAAAGATGGACTCCACGTGGCGTCCCGCAGCTTCCTCCTGACTCCAGCCGGTGAGCTGTTCGGCCAGCGGATTCATGAATCGCACCTGGCCGGTCGCATCCGTGGCAATCACGCCGTCGCCGATGCTGCGCAGGGTGGCCGTCAGCCATTCCTCACTCTCACGCACACGACGGTCCATGCCGTGGCGCTGCACGGCCACCTCGATGGCCGTCTGCAGATCGCGATCCTCATAGGGCTTGAGCACATAGCCATGCGGGCCGCTCATCTTTGCGCGCTGCAGCGTGGCCTCGTCAGAGTGCGCCGTGAGAAAGACAACCGGTACGTCGAGTTCCTCACGCAGCTGCTGCGCGGCTTCCACGCCGTCGATGCCACGACCGAGATGAATATCCATCAGCACCAGATCCGGTCGCAGCGAGCGCGCGGCCGACACCCCCTCGTCGCCGCTGCTGGCCTGACCCACGACTGCATAGCCCAGCACGCGGAGCCGTTTGGCAATGCCAGCGGCAATGAGCCGGTCATCCTCCACCACCAACACGCGCGTTCCGCTCATGCTGCCATTTCCGTGGTGCCGTTTCGGGTGGGAGCCGGGAAGTGCACGGTCACGGCGGTGCCGCGTCCGGAGACCGGATCGGCACTCACCGTCAGTGTGCTGTGCAACTGATCGACCAACGTCTGGACCAGCTGCAGGCCGAAGGTCGCGGCATGGTGCGGGTCCACGGCAGCGGGCATGCCCTGCCCATCGTCAGTGATCTGCAGGCACAGGGTGTCGGCCGAGCTCTGCGTGAAGAGGACGGCGATGGCCCCCTTGTCACCGGGGCGGAAGGCGTGCTTGAAGCAGTTGGACATGAGCTCGTTGATGAGCAGACCGCAGGGAATGGCCACGTCCAGAGCAAGCGGCGGGATGCTCACATCGAGACGGAAGTGCACCGCCGGGTCGGACACGCCGAAGCTGTGCTAGAGATCCTGCGCCAGTTGTGCGATGTAGTCCCGCACCGGAACGTGTCCGAGGTCCTGCGAGCGATAGAGCCGCTCGTGGATGAGTGCCATGGAGCGCACGCGGCCCCGGCTTTCGGCGAAGAGGGATTGCGTGTGCGGATCGTCCGTGAAATCCGCCTGCAGGTCGAGCAGGGTGGAGACCACCTGCAGGTTGTTCTTCACACGATGGTGAATTTCCTTGAGCAGCAGTTCCTTCTCGGTGAGCGAGGAGCGCATGACCGCCTCGGCCTGCTTCTGCGGCGAGATGTCGAGGATCTGCGCGATGAAGTAGAGCGGCTGCTCCGTGCCATCGCGCACCAGGGATACGGACAGCAGCACGGGCACCCAATGTCCCTCGCGATGCCGATAGCGTTTCTCGATCTGGTAGGACTGCATGCGGCCCGCCAGGACATCCTGCACGAGCTGCAGGTCGGCCTGCAG
>JACVCT010000160.1 GCA_016741895.1 Gemmatimonadaceae bacterium
GTGGAGAACCACGGCGTGCCCATTGCCACGCTCGAAATCAACGTGCGCAACGGGGCCTTCACGCAGTCGCCCGAGTACAACGGCCTCGCGCACATGTATGAACACATGTTCTTCAAGGCCAACAAGGACCTGCCCTCGGCCGAGGCCTTCACCGATCGGGCCGGCGAGCTGGGGGCGGTGTTCAACGGCACCACGCAGGAAGAGCGCGTCAACTACTATCTCACGCTGCCTGCCGACTCGGTGGCCGGTGGTCTGCGCTTTCTCGCCAGTGCGCTCATCAATCCGCTCTTTCTCGAGGACGAGCTCAAGCGCGAGAAGGAAGTGGTGCTGGGCGAGTACGACCGCAACGAAGCGCAGCCGGGCTTTCATTGGCAGCAGAAGGCCACGGACCTGCTCTACCCCGGACAGACCAGCCGCAAGAACACCATCGGCGACCGCACGGTACTGGCCAACGTCACGTCGGCGCAGATGCGCGAGATCCAGCGCAAGTACTACGTGCCCAACAACTGCGTGCTGATCGTGACGGGCGACGTCGTGCCCGAACGCATCTTTGCACTGGCGCAGGAAGTGTTTGGCAGCTGGCCGCGTGGCGCCGACCCGTTTGTGGCCGATCCCATTCCGCCCATTCCGCCGCTCGATGGCAACAAGGCGCAGATTGCCGAGGAACCCATTGGCGTGGTGGCGGTGCTCATTCAGTGGCAGGGCCCGAGTGTGGGCAAGGATCCCGGCGCCACCTTTGCGGCCGACGTGTTCAGTGATGTGCTCAACACGCCGGGCAGCACCTTTCAGAAGAACCTGGTGGACTCGGGGCTCTGGCAGGGTGTTGGCGTCAACTACTACACGCTCAATCAGGTGGGTCCCATCTCCATCAGCGGCCAGACCACGCCCGACAAGTTCCGCGCCGCCATGGCGGCCCTGGAGCGTGAGCTCGCGCGCTTCACCGACCCCACGTACATCACGCCGCGTGAACTCGAGGCCGTGAAGGCGCAGCGCGCCGTGTCGAGCGCCTTCGGTATTGAGAAGGCCTCGGAGATCGCGCATACGATTGGCTTCTGGTGGAGTGTGGCCAATCTCGACTACTTCATGAGCTACACCGACCAGATGGCACAGCAGCGCATCACGGATCTCATGCGCTACACGCGCACCTACATTGCGGGCAAGCCGCGCGTGGTGAACGTGCTGCTCTCCAGTCAGGCGCGGCGGCAGATCGGCCTCACCGAACGCGAGCTGCTCTCGCCCATCAAGGCGGAGATCCGGCCATGAGGCGTCTCACCAGCATGCGTCATGTCCTGTCTGCCGCAGTGGCCGCCTCGCTGCTGTGGTCGCACGAGGCCTCGGGCCAGGCCAGCGGTACGCAGACCCGCACGCCGCCGCGTCGTCCCGCCACACGCGCCCCGGCGACAACGGCCCGGCCGGCAGAGCCGCCGCCGTCACCCGCCATCATGGGAGACGACTCGCTCACGATGAAGTTCGAGGTGAGCGGCATTCCCGTCATTCTGCGTCAGGTGACGGCCAACAACGTGGTGGCCGCCAACCTGTACCTGCTCGGCGGCGTGCGGCAGCTCACGCCGGCCACGCAGGGCATCGAGCTGGTGCTGCTGGAGTCCAGTGAGCGGGGCACGCGCAAGTATCCGCGCGATGTGCTGCGCAGCAAGATGGCCGCGCTGGGCAGCGCCATTGGCGTGAGTGGCGGCGTGGACTGGACTTCGGTGGGATTGCGCGCCACCACCACCGGCTTCGACAGCACCTGGGCCATCTTTGCCGATCGCATCATGGCGCCGCGTCTTGATGCGGCCGATGTGGATCTGGTGCGCGAACAGTTTGCCACGGCCATGAGTCAGCGCCGCGACAGTCCCGATGCGCAGCTCGACTATCTGGCCGACAGCATGGCCTTTGCCGGCCATCCCTACGGCCTCGAGCCGGCGGGCACCGAGGCCACGCTGCGCGGCCTCACGGTGGAGGCGCTGCGCGCGTATCACCGCGAGCAGATGGTGACCTCGCGCATGATGCTGGTGGTGGTGGGCAATGTGTCGCGCAGCAAGGTGGAGCGGCTCGTGCGCGAAACGCTGGGCCGTCTGCCGCGTGGCAGCTATGCCTGGTCACTGCCCGATCCGCCGCAGGACCTGCCGGCCGGTTATGTGGTGGAGCCCAGGCAACTGCCCACCAACTACCTGCAGGGATACTTCCATGGCCCCAAGGCCACCAGCGCCGACTACAACGCGCTGCGACTGGCCTGCGCCGTGCTCTCGGGACGGCTCTTCGGCGAGATCCGCCAGCGCCGCAACCTCACCTACTCGGTGAATGCGCCGTTCGTGGAGCGTGCCTTCTCCGTGGGTGGGCTGTACGTGACCACCACCCAGCCCGACGAAGTGCTGGCCATCATGCAGCAGCAGATCCGCGCCCTGCAGGAGGGGGTCATCACCCAGGAGGGGCTCGAGCTGCTCAGGCAGCAGTTCATCGTCACCTACTTCCTGGACAACGAGACCAACGCCGACCAAGCCAACATGCTCGCGCGCGCCGAGCTGTATCAGGGAGACTTCCGGCGGGCGTCGCGCTTCGTGCAGGAACTGCGCGCGGTCACGCCGGAGGACATCCAGCGGGCGGCCCGCACCTACATGACACGGGTGCGCTGGGCGTATGTGGGCGACCCGAAACAAGTGACGCCGGCGCGGTTGCTGCGATTCTGACCGCGCGTACATTGGACGGACCGCTCATCTGACGGATGGGCGGTCCGTTCTGCATTTACGACCTGCGTTTACCACCTGCGTTGCCCGTGGCCCCTCGGCTTCGGCCCCTCCCCCCTCCGCTCCTCCCGCCCATGTCCCAGCCGTTTTCGCGCCGCGATTTTGTGGCCACCACGTCCACGCTTGCCATGGGCGCCATGATCGTGCCCCGCCATGTGCTGGGCGGTCAGGGGTATCAGGCGCCCAGCGCCACGCTCAACATCGCCTGTGTGGGTATCGGCGGCATGGGCATGAACAACATGGCGCAGATGCTCACCGACAACATCGTGGCCGTATGCGACGTGGACTTCGGCTACGTGGAGCGCAACATCGAGGGCCGGCTCAAGCCGCGACAGGGCGAGCCCACGCCGCAGAATCTCAAGCTCGCCGAGGTGTACAAGGCGGCGGCCAAGTACACTGACTTCCGCGAGATGCTGAGCAAGCAGAAGGACATCGACGCGGTCATGATTGCGACGCCCGATCACCTGCATGCGCCCATCGCGCTGGCCGCCATGCAGCTGGGCAAGCATGTGTACGTGCAGAAGCCGCTGGCCTACTCGGTGTACGAGACGCGTCTGCTGGCCAAGGCGGCCGCCGCCAACCCCAAGGTGGTCACGCAGATGGGCAATCAGGGCCACTCCATGGAGGGCTCGCATCGTGTGATCGAGGTGGTGCAGAGCGGTGTGCTGGGCAAGATCAAGGAAGTGCATGTGTGGACGGATCGTCCCGTGCGCTACTGGGCGCAGGGCATTCCGCGTCCGCGTGCCGCCAACGCGCAGGTGCCCACACCCAATCCGCGTCCCACCTGGAACATGGGCACGGTGGACAACGCCGTGCGTTCGGCCATGGCGGCCAACGACCACACGCTGCCGCCGGGCCTCAACTGGGATCTCTACCTCGGCCCCGCACCCGACCTCGCGTATCATCCGGCCTATCATCCCTTCGCCTGGCGTGGCTGGCTGGATTTTGGCGTGGGCGCCATTGGCGACATGGGCGCGCATCTCATCGATCAGTCGTTCACCGCACTTGGCCTCACCTATCCCACCAGCATCACGGCCTCGTCGAGCCCCTGGGGTGGTGGCGCGCAGAACCCGGCCACCTATCCGCTGGCCATGATGGCGCAGTTCGAATTCCCCGCCGTGGGCAAGCGCGGTCCGGTGGATCTCTACTGGTACGACGGCGGGCTGCTGCCGCCGCGTCCCGCCATGCTGCCCGACGACGCGCCCATCTCGGCGCCCGGCAGCGATGGCGGCGGTGGCATGCTCATTGGTGAAAAGGGCATCCTCATTCACGAGACCTATGGCAACCGGCCGCGCATCTATCCCGAGTCGGTGAGCAAGAAGGCGGAGACGGTGAAGCAGAGCATTCCACGCATCACCGTGTCGCACGAGCAGAACTGGATTCAGGCCTGCAAGGGCGAAGCACAGGCCAGCTCGCCGTTTGCGCAGGCGGCGCCGCTCACGGAAACCATGCTGCTGGGCATTGCTGCGCTGCGCGCAGGGCAGGGCCGCAAGGTGCTGTACGACGCGCAGAACATGGCGTTCACCAATGCGCCCGAGGCCAACAAGTTCCTCACACGCGAGTATCGGAAGGGATGGGAGCTGTGATGCAACGCAGGCAGCAGGCGCCGCGGTGGTATGGGGCGAGAAGTCTGGCGGCGCTTGGTGTGGCGCTGTGCGCGCAGGTCGTTGGGGCGTGGGAGGCGGAGGCGCAGGGTGCGACACCGTGGACGGTGACTACTGCCGCGCCAACGGGTTTCGACCGCGCGCTCGCGCAGCGTATGGCCGAAGTGCATCTCACGCGGCTCATTGCGCTCAACACGCAGAACCCGCCGGGCGACGAGTTGCTCACCGCGCAGTACTTCGATTCCGTGTTTGCCACCGTGCCGGGTGTGGAGCGGCATGTACTGCCCGCCGCCGATGGGCGCGCCAACTTCGTGGCCCGTCTCAAGGCACCCAACGCCAGCAAGCGCCCCGTGATCATCATGGGGCACATGGATGTGGTGGGCGTGGACAGCGCCAAGTGGAAGACGCCGCCGTTCACGGCCACCCGCATGAACGAAGCGGGTGTGGAGTACCTCTACGGCCGCGGCGCCATCGATGACAAGGGCATGCTGGCGACGGCCACGGCGGCCATGCAGCAACTGGCCGCGCGACGCGATCAGCTCGACCGCGATGTGATCTTCATGGCCACCGCCGCCGAGGAAGGTGGACCGGAGGTGGGCATCGAGCACATGGTCACGCGGCACTACGATCTGATCAAGGACGCCGAGTTCGCGCTCAACGAAGGCGGACGTGTGCGCGTGGCCGACGGCATGGTCAAGTCGGTCAACATCCAGACCACCGAGAAGGTGTCGTACAACGTGGTGGCGTCGGCCACGGGCCCGAGTGGTCATGGCTCGGTGCCGTTGCCCGACAACGTGCTGGCGGCCCTCGCCCGCGCGGTGCAGCGGGTGCATGCCTATCGCGCGCCGGTTCTGCTCAACGAGACCACGCGGCTCTACTTTGCGCGGCTGGCCCGCATCGAGGAGAACCCGGTCATGAAGGCGGCCATGCAGCGTATTTCGGCGGCCGGCGCGACACCTGCGCAGGTCAACGCCGCGGCGGCCGTACTGTCGCGTGAGCCGCTGCACAATGCCGTGCTGCGCACGGGGCAGTCGCTCACGCTCATGCGCGGCGGCATTCGCAGCAACGTCATTCCCAGTGACGCCAGCGCCACCTTCAATGTGCGTGTGCTGCCCAACGATGACATTCGGCAGATCGTGTCGGCTTTCAACCGTGTGGGTGGTGAGAAGCAGGTGACCTTTGCCCTCGACGGCGAACCACGTACGTCGCCGCCGGTGTCGCCGGTGAGCACGGCGCTCTATCGCGCCATGGAGTCGAGTGCCACGGCCATGGTGCCGGGCACCACGGTCATTCCGTTCATGAGCACCGGCGCCACCGATGGGGCGGCGCTGCGTGCCAAGGGTATCCCGACCTACGGCATTCTCCCCATGCCACTGCCCATGGAAGACGAGCTGCGCATGCATGGCGACAACGAGCGTGTCCCGGTGGCGGCCCTGGGCTGGGCCACCGAATTCCTCTACCGCACACTGGCGCAGGTGACGGCAAAGTGAGTGGGGCGACACTGGGTGAGCTGGCGGATGTTGCGGTGCCGTTCGTGGATGTCGAGGCAACAGACGGAGCGATGGCGCGGGTGTATCTGGATGGCGCGCAGGTGGCCGAGTGGCGGCCGGCGGGTGCGCGGAAGAATGCGCTGTTCGTGAGTGAACGGGCGCAGTACGGTGCGGGCGTGAGCATCCGCGGCGGCATCCCGGTGTGCTTTCCGCAGTTCGGGCCAGGCGCGCTGCCACAACATGGCTTTGCGCGGCACTGCCGCTGGCGTGTGGTGGAGCTGGTGCTCAGGGAGTTCGTATTGCTGGAGCTTGCCCGCTGCGACCTGCCGGCAGAATGGCTGGAGCGCACGGCGGCGTGGCCGCATGACTTCCAGGCGCAGTTGCGGGTGCAGGTGGGTGGACCATCGCTCGAGCTCACGCTGCAGGTCACGAACATCGACAGCGTGCCCTTCGCGTTCACGGCCGCGCTGCATCCGTACTTTGCCGTGCGCGACGCCGCGGCGGCGCAGGTGCATGGATTGGCGGGCCTGACCTATCGTGACGCGCTCGCGGGCGGTGCGGAGTTTGTGGAGCAGGGTGAGTCGGTGTTGTTCCCGGGCAACGTGGACCGTGTGTACTACAGCGCGCCCGATGTGCTGGAGCTGCGTGATGCGGTGCCAGGCAAGCGCGAGCGGGTGCTGCGCATCGAGAAGCGCGGCTTCCCCGACGCGGTGGTGTGGAACCCCGGGCCCGAGGGCACGGCGTCACGCGCCGACTTTGCGCCGGGTGATGAACGGCAGATGGTGTGTGTGGAGGCGGGGGCCATTCGCGAGCCGGTGGTGCTTGAACCCGGTGGGGTGTGGCGGGGTACGCAGCGAGTGGTTTGGCCGTTCTAGCTGTCCGCTGCGCTTCCGCCATGCAGTCTGCACGCTGCATGGCGGCCCGCCCGCCAGACTATGAGTATGGAATCGGTGTTGTGCACGGCGCGGCACGGAAATCACCTGTGAGCAATCATGCCCCCAATCATGCTCCATTCCCATTCAATCACTTCGTGTACGATGGCCGCATGCCGGCGCTATCTCCTGCTGCTGATTGCCACCACGAGCCTGCCGCACCTGGTGACTGCGCAGCACGCGCCACCTCCGGCACCGGTTGCCGATACCAGTCGCGCCGTCCTGCTTGAGCGCCTGCGTAGCGAAAAGCGTCACGTGCGTGTGTCCCTGCGTGGCTGGGCGCCCATGACGGGTCGTGTCGAGGCGGTCGACTCCCTCTACCTCACCATCCGAAGCCGGAGTGGTGTACGGGTGGAACCGCTTGCGGCAGTCGATTCCGTGTGGGCCGATCGTTCCGACGGGGGCACACCGGTGGTATTGGCACTGGCCGTGGTGTGCGGTGTGCTTGGCGGCGTTGTCGGAGGCATTGTCGGCGGCCTCTTTGATCGGTCCTTTGACGCTGTGCCGGCTTTCGTCTTTGCCGGGGCAGTTCTCGTGGGCGGACTCTGCACGGTCAACAGCGGGATGACCGGGGCGAAGTTCGATCAGAGACAGCTGATCTACCCTGCGCGTGAGGCCAACAGCGCCCGCACATCGTCCACACTACCCCCCACTGCACGCAGCGCCAGCAGCACTGAAAGAACGAGGCAGTTCAGCTTCTACTGATTCGTGCGCGCTTCGTCAGAGCGGGCGAATCAGCCAGTCTCTCTTGATCCTTGCGAGCCAGCGCTCGTCCAGCCTGAAAGACGAGGCCAGGCCGGTGAATGAAAGTCGCCTGCGTTCGTCTTCGGACAATCGCGCCAGCACATCCCGGTTGGCACGAAGTGTCAGGCGAGCCACATCGACAATCGTGTTGTGCCAGCGCCCCCGTGTGCTTCGGTCTACTGCCTTCGTGCCACGCGTGGCAAGGTAGCGAGCCAGCTCGCGATAGGCGCGTGTGCGACGCACCGTGACCGCTGCGACTATGGAGTCGATCGCTGCCCGGGTCTCCGGTTCGAGCTGCAGTGAGTCGAGCGCGTCCCGTCGCGTGGTCCATTGCCAGAGTGGCGAACGCTCCGCCTCTGCCCAAACCCACTCGAAGGTGGCCGAATCGCGTGCGCCTCCACTGCCTTCTGTCGTCCTTGATCTCATGCGCAAGTATTGGGATTCCGCATGCTCACCGAGCTCGAAGCGCGCGTCGAGCATCAGGGAGGACGGCGGGCGCAGTAGCGCGCCAACCGCACCGGCTGATCCGAACGATGGATTGGCTCGATAGCGGAAGTCGTTGGCCGCCCGATCAAACCCAACAGGGAGCAGCAGCACGGGGTCTGCGAACATCCGGTCTCCCCAGCCGCGTCGTCCGCGTGAGCCGTGAAGAATCTGATCGAGACCACCTAACGCGTTCTGGATAGTCAGTCGAACAGTTCCGCGCCGGCCGAAGCCCAGACGAAACGGATCAAGAGCAAGTGCCACCGTGCCAAGACTCAGCCCCACTCCGCCTCGGCAGCTGTTGGGCGCCGCCATCCGTCCTCGCTGAGCTTCCAGGCAGCGTCTGCTTCGTGCATTGAGTCCAGGCAGTAGCGAGTCGATCAGTTGTCCCACGGTGCCATCAGATGCGAGGAAGGCGCGATCGTTGCTCAACCCGTCGCCGTTCACATCGCCACCAACAATCGGCGTGAACGGCACGCCGCTGGTGACACGCAGTGAGAACGATACCGTGAACCAGTCACGGCGCGTGGCATCCAGTACCAGCTGCACCGCATGTGTGGGCTGAATGCGTACATCGCCGTCGAGCGCACGTGGGTCGCCCGCTGTCGTGGCGGTGAACCCGCGAAGCGTTGAGCGGCTGTCTTGCCAGGTGTACCACGCGCTTATCTGTCCTGAGAACCCCGGTGTCCGTACGTCGCCCCGCATCATGGGCGGTGTGCTGCGAAGCGTCATCCCGCCTTGCAGGATGGTGGATCGGGAACGGAGATCGGCGCGAAGCACGTCATCACGTCCGCCCTTGGGATCGCGCCGGGATGCTACCAGTGGGACGAACCCGGAGAGCGTATCGATGCTGGCCGCGCTGGCATAAACGGGCCGTCGGTCCAGATTGGAGAAGAACGCGGGGGTGGTTGCAAGGTTCTCATCTACGAAGGCTCCTGCGCGTCCATTGCGCGCGTAGGTCATGCCAGCGTGCACGTCCAGGCGCGTGTTTACAGCGCTCCGCCATTGTATCTCGCCACGCCACGACTCTGGCCACATGAAATTCTCGCCGTAGCGTCGCTGACTTGGAAGAACCGAAGCGTTGCTGGGCTGCGCGCTCGGCAGGCATGAAGACGGCGCCAATTCGCCCTGCGCGAGAGCCGCCCATAGTGCAGGAGGCGCTGCGCGGCCCAGGCACTCCACCTGCCCCTGACTAACGTCGACAACCTGAATTGCATCCATCGCAGCCAAAGACGGTGCGCCGGCATAACGTCTCACGCCAGCCGTCAATGAATGGCGACTGTCAGCGAGACGCCCACCCTGAGAGGCCTGCACCAGCGAACCCCCACGCCAGGTCACACCAACCATGGGCTGTAGCTCAAGACGACCGGGCAGCGCAACGTGTTGGTTGTTCAGGCTGCCGGTCAATCGGTCAGCATCAAGTCGAAGGCCCAGTTGCAAGGTGGTGCCGTTTCCCTCGCCAGATGGATCGAGGCGCGCCGCATTGCTGAGGTAGATGACATCTGACACCGCCAACGCAGTCTGATGGAGGCTCACAACGGACGCACGGACAATCGGCTCGATGGTGTAGCGTGCCGGCTCATTGCGCGAGAACGCATCAAAGGAGTCAAACTCCCAGGTGCCTAGCAGGGTGCTGAGAAAGCCGGTGTTTTTCGCGGGCAGCGGTGCGGTTGTCGCGTTGGTCGGCTGATTCGAGGCGAAAACGGGCGAGTGGTGAGGCCTCGCGGCCTCGGTTTGGCGGCTCCCGC
>JACVCT010000161.1 GCA_016741895.1 Gemmatimonadaceae bacterium
CGGCAGGTACCGGGCGCCGCGCCAGCACGCCGTCCGACTTCGCCCGGGCTGCCGGCAGCCTGTGGGCGTCGCAGCGGCGGGCGTTCGGCGGTGACAGCATTGCCTGGTGGGCGCGTGATCCCATCACCCAGCTCGAGCGCTTTGCGCCACGTGTCGCGAACGGGCAGACGCAGTGGCCGGCGCTCTTCGTCGACGTGGGCGCCGACGACACCTGGCTGCGTCACAACCGCGATTTTGCGCACCGGGCGCGGGCTCTGGGCGCCGCGCTGAGTTATCGCGAGGTCCCGGGCGCACACACCTGGCGTTACTGGCGCGCGCAGTCGGTTTTCAGTCTGCAGGCCCTGCTGCTGGCCGTCACCGCGCCCTGACGGACCATCACACGGAGTGTGCGGGGACCGTCAGCGTGTGATGGCGGATGTACTTCCCTCCACGGTGCCAGCCGGTACCTTCTAGGGAATGTCCCGCTTCTTTCCGCGCGACGTGGTGCACTGGGGCGAGGAAACGCTTCATCCACTGCGCGCCTTCGCCATCCGCACCATCGAGCCCGCCGGCATCACCGGGCTCGTGCTGCGTCTGTGGCGCGCCGTGCTGCTGGCCAGTGGCAGCTGGGTGTTTTTCGTGGTGGGCATCACGGCCGCGGTGCTGTTTCTCTGTGGCATGCTCACCTGGCACCTGGGCAACTTCCCCGTGCGTCGCTGGCCGCTGCGCGTGCTGGCCTTCTGGGTGGTGGTGGTCGCGGTGGAAATGGGGACCAGCACGCTGCTCATTGCGCTGGGCCGCGAACGTTTCGGCTCGCGCCTCGCCACCTGGAGTGACTGGTGGGCGATGAGCGCACAAACCACCTGGCAGCGCGGGGTGGTGATCGTGCTCTTTGCGCTGACGCTGGCCGTCGTGGTGCAGCTCGTGCGCCGCTCCATGGACGCCCGCCCCGATGTCACGCCGCAAACACCCACGCCCTGACATCGACCGCGACTGCGACCCCGACTGCGACCAGGACTCCGACCGCAGTTCCCTCCCGCCCCTACGCTCCCCTCGCATGGCTTCCGTACACCGGCTTCCGTCACACGGCTATCGCAGTTTGCTGTTCCTCGCCACGCTCTCGTTGGTCGCACCGCAAGCAGCCGCCCAGCCCATCACCTCTCCCAAGACGCCCGGCGCGCGCCACTCCGGCTCGCCGGCCGCCGACACGCTGCGCCCCTTTGGCCTGCTGCGTGACCAGGCCGAGCAGCGGCAGAAGTGGTTCGAGCTGCGCATGGAGCGCACCCTGCCGGCGCTGATGCGCCGCGAAGGCGTGGACATGTGGGTGGTGCCCATGCGCGAGTACAACGAGGACCCGCTGTTCAAGGCCATCACCTCGCCCACCACCTTCGCCGCTCGTCGTCGCACCATCTACGTCTTCTTCGATCGCGGCGCGCAGGGGGTGGAGCGCATCGCGCTGGGTGGCACCTCGCAGGGCAACGTCTACAAGGCCGTGCGCAGCATGAAGCCCGTGGCCGCGCCGGCGGCGGGCAGTCGCGGCAACGAGCGGCAGGCCGAGCTCTGGGGCGACGAGCAGTGGAGTGTGCTCAAGCAGGTCATCGAGGAGCGCAAACCAAACAAGATCGCCATCAACACCTCGCGCAATTTCGCCTTTGCCGACGGCCTCTCGAGCGGTGAAAAAGAAGGCATGCTCGAGGCGCTCGGCCAGCCCTGGGTTTCGCGCATCGTCAATGCCGAAGCGCTGGCGGTGGACCTCATCGCCGCACGGCAGCCGGAAGAGGAAGCGGCCTTCCGCGAACTCAACCGCGTGGCCTGGGAGATCATCCAGGAAGCGTTCTCCAGCAAGGTCATCACACCCGGCGTGACCAAGGCCGACGACGTGCTCTGGTGGATGCGTCAGCGCGTCAACGATCTCGGGCTCGGGACCTGGTTCCAGCCCAGCGTCGAAGTGCAGCGGCAGTTCGGCAGCCCGGAGCTGGTGGGCGTCAATCCCACCATCCTGCGCGGCGACGTGCTGCACTGCGACTTTGGCATCGTGGCGCTCGGTCTCAACACCGACACCCAGCACATGGGGTATGTGCTGCGCGAAGGCGAGACGGACGTGCCGGCCGGGCTCAAGGCGGCCCTCAAGGCCAGCAATCGCCTGCAGGACATCACGGTCGAGGAGCTCAAGCCCGGGCGCACCGGCAACGAGGTGCTGGCAGCCTCTCTCAAGCGCATGCGCGACGAGAAGATCGACGGTACGCTCTATTCCCACCCCATCGGACTGCACGGCCATGGCGCCGGCGCCCTGATCGGCCTCTGGGACTATCAGGACGGGGTGCCCGGCCGCGGCGACCACAAGATCATTCCCGGCATGTGGTACTCCATCGAACTGCAGGCCACCGTGCCGGTGCCCGAGTGGAACAACCAGCGCGTGCGCTCGGCGCAGGAAGAAGACGTGATCATCGACGCCAGCGGCAAGGTGCGCTGGGCGTTTGGCCGTCAGACCACGTTCCATTTGGTGAAGTAATCCGCGGCGGAACGGGCGGCTGACACCCCGGGTGACACCCTGGGTGACACCGGCGCCCGTTCCGCTGCGTAGTGTACAATTACCCGCAGCACCCCTTCCACGAAGACGGAGCGCGACATGGCGTTGGGCGATTTCCTGCGCAAGCAGTTCATCGATGTCATCCAGTGGACCGAATCCGGCCCTGGTGTTCTCATGTACCGCTTCCCCATGCGGGACATGGAAATCCAGAGCGGCGCACAGCTCACCGTGCGCGACTCGCAGCTGGCCCTGTTCGTCAACGAAGGCCGCGCTGCCGATGCCTTCGGGCCCGGCCTGCACAAACTGGTCACGCAGAATCTGCCGCTGCTGACCAACCTCATGAACTGGGACAAGATGTTCGAGTCTCCGTTCAAGAGCGACGTGTATTTCTTCTCCACGCGCGTGCAGACCGGGCAGCGCTGGGGCACGCAGCAGCCCATCACCATTCGTGATCGCGAGTTCGGCGCGGTGCGCCTGCGCGCGTTTGGCATGTACGCCTTCCGCGTCGACAACCCGGCGGTGTTTCAGCAGAACGTGGGCGCCACGGACGCCGAGTACACCGTGGCGCAGATCGAACCGCAGCTCCGCAACGCCATCATCAGCGGCTTCACGGCGGCCTTTGCCAACGCCAACGTGCCGTTCCTCGACATGGCGGCCAATCAGGGGCAGCTGGCCACACAGATCGCGGCGGCCACGCAACCGGCCTTTGCGCAGTTCGGGCTAAAGCTCGAAACGTTCACAGTGGAGAACCTTTCGCTGCCCGACGAGCTGCAGAAGAAGCTCGACGAGCGCATCTCCATGAACATCATCGGCGACATGCGCACCTACACGGCGTATCAGGCGGCGCAGTCCATTCCCATTGCCGCGGCCAACGAGGGCGGCATGGCGGGCCTCGCGGCCGGCCTCGGTGCCGGCGTTGGCCTGGGCGGGGCCATTGCCAACGCACTCAGCGGAGCCAACAGCGCGCCGCAGGCGCCCGGGGTGGCGGTTCCGCCCGAGCGCATGGCGCCGCCCGTGGCACCCAGTGCCGACAGCAAGTTCTGCATCAACTGCGGTACGAAGCTGCCGTCCATCGCCAAGTTCTGCTCGGCCTGCGGCACGGCGCAGGGGTGACGTCGCCGGTGTCGTTGCCTGAAGGACAGGAGTGGATTGTCGAGGCGCAGGGCTGTGATCCCCTGCGCCTCGCCAGTGCCGCGACCATGCAGCAGGTGTTCGAACGCATCATCAGCGACCTCAAGCTGCATCCGGTGGGCGCGCCGCTCTGGCACACCTTTCCCGAGCCCGGCGGCGTAACGGGCCTCGTGATGCTCGCCGAGTCACATCTCACGGTGCACACCTTCCCCGAGTACGGTTCGGCGTGCTTCAACCTGTTCTGCTGCACCCCGCGCGCGCCCTGGCCCTGGCGCGAGGCGCTGGCTGAATTGCTGGGCGCGGAGTCCGTGCAGGTTCGGCATGTCATCCGCGCCTACGCCGGGGCGTCGGTCGGGCAGGGCGCTTCCGCATGACCGTGCCCGCGCCGCATGGCGCCAGTTGTCCCAACTGTGGTGCGCCGATCCGATTCCGTTGGGCGCAGGCTGTGCAAACCACCTGCGCCTACTGCCGTTCGGTGCTGGTGCGTCGTGATCTCGACCTCGCCCGCGTGGGCCAGCAGGCTGACTTTCCCCACACCGGTTCACCCGTTCAGCTGGGCACCGAGGGGCGTTGGCGTGATCAGAGTTTTGTTGTCGTCGGTCGTCTCAGTTACCAGTGGGCCCGCGGTCGCTGGAATGAGTGGCACTGCGTGCTGAACAGCGGACACAGTGCCTGGCTGTCCGATGCGCAGCTCGAGTATGCCATGACCATGGAGGCCGACCCGCGCGGTGTGCTCCCACCCATCGCGCAGATCGAAGTGGGCACTCTGTACTTCTTCGACAACGTCCCGTACGAGGTGGCGAGCATCACCGAGGCCGAATACATCGGCACCGAGGGCGATCTGCCGTTCACCACTACCACGCGGCACCGCTGCCGCTTCGTCGATCTCATGAACGTCGAAGGCCGCTTCGGTACGGTGGACGGCAGCGAGACGCCGGCCCGTCTGTATCTGGGCGAGTACCTCAGCTTCGAGCAGCTCGCCTTCCGCAATCTGCGGGAGTTCGAGGGATGGTGAGCATCCGCCGGGGGCGCACATGACCGCGCCCATGGGCGGGTCGCCGGTGGCGGGTTCGCCGGTGCCGCGTGTTTCGTCGCTGTCCTGCGCCAGCTGTGGCGCGGGCATTGAACTGCACGCCCAGGGCTGGGCGGTGACCGTGGTGTGCGCGGCCTGCGGCGCGCAGCTCGACGCGACAGACGAAAACCTGCGCGTGCTGCAGTACGGCGAGCGCGTGCAGCTCACGCCGCGCATCCCGCTGGGCACACGCGGTACCTGGAAGGGCGCCCCCTGGGAGGTCATCGGCTGTCAGGTGGTGACCATCACCGTGGACGAGGTGGACTACTCCTGGACCGAGTACGTGTGCTTCAATCCGTACCGGGGCTTCCTGTATCTCTCGGAGTATCAGGGTCACTGGAACGTCATCGAGAAGTTGCGTCGTCGTCCCGAGCGGCAGACGGAGGGCGCGCGGCCCACGGTGGAGCTCGAGGGGCGCACCTTCAAGCACTTCCAGACGGCGGTGGCGCGCACCACGGCGGCGCTTGGTGAGTTTCCCTGGGAGCTCCGTGTCGGTGACTCCGTGCTCAGCCGCGATTTCGTGTCGCCGCCGTACATCCTGAGCGCCGAGTCCAGCGACAACGAAGAAACCTGGTCGCTGGGCACCTACACGCCGCCCGATGTCATCCGCAAGATGTTCGGCCTGGACAAGGGCCTCATTGCGCCGGTCGGTGTGTTTGCCAACCAGCCCAACCCGCATGAGCACACCGCCGGCCGGGTGTTCAAGCGCATGGGGCTGGCGGTGCTGGCGCTCATGATGATGTTTCTGCTCAACGTGGCTCTGGCGGGCAACCGCACGGTGTTCACGCAGGGCTACAGCTATCATCGCAGCATGGGCGACAGCGTGGCGGCCTTTGTCACGCCAGCATTTGAGCTGGACGGCCGGCCGTCGAGTGTGGCCATCGACATCGACGTGCCGTTCCAGAACGACTGGATCTTCTTCACCTTCTCGCTCATCAACGAAGCCACGGGCGAAACGCGTGAGGTGACCCGGCAGGTCAGCTACTACACGGGTACCGACAGCGACGGCCGCTGGACCGAGGGCAGCACCAGCGAGACCGTGCGCATCGCCGGTGTGCCCGCAGGGCGCTGGTTCCTGCGTGTGCAGCCCGAGGGCGGAGAACCCGCCAATCCGGTGGCCAGCTACACGTTGCGGGTGCGGCGTGATGCGCCACACTACGCGCTCTACGGCCTGGCGCTGGTGGCGCTGCTCCTGCCCGCCACGTTTGCGCTGCTACCCTCGGCCAGCTTCGAAAGCCGGCGCTGGGCTGAAAGCGATCACGCGCCCGTCAGCAGCAGCAGCAGCGACGACGAGGAGGACTGAACTGCATGGGTGCCAGACTCTACACGCTGTGGGCGGTGGCGGTGCTTGGCCTGTTGGGCACGGCCCAGTATCGCGGCTGGACGCTCACGCGCAGCACCGATTCCCGCACTAATCCCCGATCGATACGCGACAACCCCGGCGCGTACCGGTCTTCGTACTACGTTCCCGGGCGCATCCTCCGCGGCAAGTAAGGAGCTGTCCATGGCTGATACCCTGTTCACCAACGTGCTCAACTCCGCGGCCTTTGCCGGTCTGGGCGTGGTCATGTTCGCGATTGCCTTCTTCGTCATCGACATGCTCACGCCGGGCAAGCTCTGGGACGAGCTCAGCGCCAAGCAGAACAAGGCCGTGGCCATTGTCATCGGCTCGGTGGCCATCGCGCTTGGCATCATCGTCGCCGCGGCCATTCACTGAGTCTTCTGCCCGGTCGTCTGCTGCGTCATTCGTCAAATGGCGTAGCACCGTAGCCGTCGTTCTTCTGCACGCGGGGTCCTGTGGCGCTGGCGCTGTTCCTGTCGGTCTGTCTCATCGCCGCCTGCGGGCTCATCTACGAGCTCGTGGCCGGCGCGCTGGCGTCATATCTCCTCGGCGACAGCGTCACGCAGTTCAGCACCATCATCGGCACCTACCTGTTTGCCATGGGCATCGGGAGCTGGCTCTCCCGATTTGTCGTGCGTGGCGTCATCACCCGCTTCGTGCAGATCGAGCTCATCGTGGGTGTGGTGGGCGGCCTGTCGTCGCTGCTGCTGTTTCTGGCGTTTGCCTACACCGAAGCCTTCCGGCTCGTGTTGTATGGGCTCGTCACGCTGATCGGCATTCTGGTGGGGCTCGAGATCCCGCTGCTCATGCGCATCCTCAAGGATCGCTACAGCTTCAAGGATGTCGTGGCCAATGTGCTCACCTTCGACTACATCGGCGCGCTGTTTGCGTCGCTGCTCTTCCCGCTGCTGCTCGTGCCGCGACTGGGCTTGGTACGCTCGGCCCTGCTGTTCGGCGTCATCAATGTGCTGGTTGGTCTTTGGAGCACCTGGCTCTTTCGCCATGACCTGCCGCGCCCAGCCGGCCTGCGTGTCGCAGGCGTGCTGGCGCTGGCCGTCCTCGGTGCCGGGCTGTGGAAGGGGCAGGCCGTCACGACACTCGCCGAGGAGGGCATGTATGCCGACCCCATCATCCTCACGCGGGACACGCGCTATCAGCGCATCGTGCTGACGAGCTGGAAGGACGACCTGCGGCTCTATCTCAACGGCCATCTGCAGTTCGCTTCGCGCGATGAGTATCGCTACCACGAGGGACTCGTGCATCCCGGGCTGGCATCGCTGTCGTCGCGGGCGCGTGTGCTGGTGTTGGGCGGCGGTGACGGGCTGGCCGTGCGCGAGATCCTGCGCTACCCCGATGTGCAGCGTGTCACCCTCGTGGATCTCGACGAGGGCATGACGACGCTGTTCCGCACCCATCCGCGGCTGACGGCACTCAACGCCGCATCGCTCAACGACCCACGTGTGACGGTGGTCAACGCCGACGCCTTCACCTGGCTGGACGCCAATCCGGCGCAGTACGACTTCGTGGTCATCGACTTCCCCGATCCGTCCAACTACCACGTCGGCAAGCTCTACACCAGCGCCTTTTATCGCCTGGTCAAGCGTCACGTGGCGCCAGGCGGGTTCATTGCCGTGCAAAGTACCTCGCCCATGTTTGCGCGGCAGTCTTTCTGGAGCATCGTGACGACACTCGAGGGCGCCGGTCTGCGCACCTGGCCCTATCACGTGTATGTGCCGAGCTTCGGCGAGTGGGGCTTTGTGATTGCCGGCGAGGCCAGCTACGCGCCGCCGGCACAATTGCCGTCGGGGCTGCGCTATCTCACGGCCGCGAGTATTCCGCCGCTCTTCGACTTCCCGGCCGACATGCAGCGCGTGGCGGCCGAACCCAACCGGCTCAACGATCAGATTCTCGTGCGCTACTACGAGCACGAGTTCGACGCCATCAATCGCTGAGTGCAGGTGATCCGGTGAGCGACTGCACGCGGCGCGATGTCCTCAAGGCCATGGCTGGACTGATGGCCGCGCCGGCGCTTGTGGGCCTGCCGCGCAAGGGACGGGTCATTGCCGGCGGGTTTGTGGACGACGGTGGCGCTGCGGGACACCGCGTGCGTGATGACGCCGCAGCCCGCCGCGCAAACGCGCCGAAGGGGACGGCGCGCACCCGGCGCGTCGGCGTCGTCATTGTTGGTGGTGGCATTGGTGGCTTGAGCGCCGGCTGGCAGCTCGACGCCGAAGGTCTGCACGACTGGGCGCTGCTCGAGCTCGAGCCGGTGGTTGGGGGCAACACCCGGTCGGCGCACTATCCGGGCCTCGATGGTCGTCGTGCGCCCTGGGGCGCCCACTATCTGCCCGTGCCCGATGCGGACGCCGTGCATGTGCGTCGCCTCATGCGCGAACTCGGGGTCCTCGACGCAACCGGCCAATGGGATGAGCGCGTGCTCTGTCATGCGCCGCAGGAGCGCGTGTGGCAGCACGGACGCTGGCACGAGGGTCTCGCCCCACTCGACGCCGCCTCCAGCGCCGATCGTGAGACCTTTGCGCAGTTCCAAACACGCATTGCTGCGTGGCGGGAAAGCGGCGTCTTTCGTGTGCCAAGTGCCATGGGATTGGCTCGCCTGAAGGAACTCGAGCGTGGCGATGCCGCATCGCGCGCGATGGCCCGCGAGCTGCGCGCGCTCGACGGGCTCACGGCCGATGCCTGGATGCGTCAGCAGGGATGGAACAGTGAGGCGCTGCGCTGGTGGGTGGAGTACGGCACACGCGATGACTACGGCGCCTCGCTGCAGCAGGCCAGCGCGTGGTCTGCCGTGCACTACTTTGCCGCGCGCCCGGTTGACGAGGCAGGGCCCCTCACCTGGCCAGAAGGCAACGACTGGATTGCGAAACAGTTGTTCAGGCGTCTGCTGCAGCGCTCCGCGGGCGATGGGGCCCCGCGCGTATTGACGGGTACCCCGGTGCTGCATCTCGAACCGCAGCCCGGTGGGCGCTGGCGTGTGCACACTCCGCAACTCACGATCGACGCCGATGCCGTGATCTGGGCGGCGCCGCTCTTTGTGCTGCCGCGCGTGCTCCCGGGGCTCACCCTTCCCGTCACGCTGGAACACGCGTCGTGGGTGGTGGCCAATCTGGTGCTCGATGGTCCGCCGCGTGAAGGATCGGGCGCAGCTCCTAGCTGGGACAATGTCATCTACGGCAGCCCTTCGCTGGGCTACGTGGTGGCCGATCATCAGCGGCTCGCCGCGCCACCGGCGCAGCCCATCTGGACCTGGTACCATGCGCTGGTGGAGGGTGACGCACGCGATACCCGGGCTGCCCTGTTGCGCTTGCCCTGGACGCACTGGCGCGACACGGTGCTGGCCGATCTGTCACGAGCCCATCCCGATCTCGCCGAACGTGTGCTGCGCGTGGACGTCATGCGCTGGGGGCATGCCATGGCACGACCGCTGCCCGGTGTCATAACGCGACAGGCGCGGCTTGCGGCGTGGCAGCCGGCGCCCGGTCTCTACTTCGCCCATGCCGATATGAGCGGCTTCAGTCTGTTCGAGGAGGCCCAGTGGCATGGTGTGCGGGCCGCCGCGCGCGTGACAGCGCAGCTCGGCGCACGCACCGAGAGCCGTGACTAGTGACGCAGCCTCTTGCAGGGCCTTCCCTTCACCATATTGGGACATGACCAACACTGACG
>JACVCT010000162.1 GCA_016741895.1 Gemmatimonadaceae bacterium
CCCACCCTCCGGCCCCGCCACAGGGTGATCGCAGCCTGCCGTCGTCACTGACACTCGCCACGCCCGCGGAGCGTGGCGAGCCGCTCGAGCTCAGGCTGCGCTTCCGGGCGCCGCAGGGTCGCCCGCTGCAGAATCTCGTCGTGTACGTCTACCACACCGACGCCAGCGGTCAGTATCGGCGCTCGCCCGGCGCCACTGGCTGCTTTCGCTTCCACGGCGTACTGCACGGCTGGGCGCGGCCTGACGCAGAGGGCACGGTGACGGTGCGCAGCATCCGGCCAGGGCCCTATCCGGGAAGCAGCGAACCCGCGCACGTGCACATCGTGGTGCAGTTCCCCGGACAGCAGGGCTTTTACATCAACGACCTGCTCTTCGACGACGATCCGCGGCTCACACCGGCCATTCGCGCAGCACAGACGATGGCAGGCGGCCCGGGTGTGGTGCATGCGAGCAAAGACCGTCGGGGCGTCTGGCAGGCGGAGCGTGTGGTGACATTGCAGCCACCCGGCACTCGGTGAGCGGCAACGCGATGCCTCGACGTCACCCGCCCGCCATCGCACCCACCACCAGCAGGGGCAGCTCACCCCGCTGCACCACGGCGGGCAGCGGGGTGTCCATGGCGTGGTGCGACCAGTCCGCCCCGTTGGCATAGAAGCGAACAAAGGCGCGGCGTGCACCGCCCTCATGATCCCGAATGGTGCCGCGCAGCATCGGCCAGCGCTGCTCGACCACATCCAGCACCGCAGCGATGGTGACGGGAGCCGGCACATCCAGCGTCACCTCGGCGGCAGCGCCAGACAGCGCGCGCAGCGGCGACGGCAGCACCACTCGCACCTGCTGACGCGGGCGTAGGTCGGCCGAGGTCGCGACCGGGTCAGGCAAGCGTCTGCACCTCCACACTCAGCACCGGGGGCAGGTCGTGCACGATGGCGTGCCAGTGATCACCGCCGTCGGGCGACACATACACCTGACCGCCCGTGGTGCCAAAGTACACACCGCATGACGGCAGGCGGTCCACGGCCATCGCATCTCGCAGCACGTTCACGTAGCTGTGCTGCGCCGGCAGACCCTGCGACAGTTCCTCCCAGGTGTTGCCACCGCTGCGACTGCGCCAGACGCGCAGCTTGCCGTCGGGTGGGAAGTGATGCGCGTCGCTCGTGATGGGTACGACGTAGATGGTGTCGGGCTCGTGCGCGTGCACATCGATGGGAAAGCCAAAATCGGTGGGCAGATTGCCACTGACCTCGTACCACGAATCCCCGCCATCGTCGCTGCGCATCACGTCCCAGTGCTTCTGCATGTAGAGACGCCGCGGATTGGCGGGATGCATGGCTAGTCGATGCACACAGTGGCCCACTTCCGCGTCACCCTGCGGGATCTCGCCCGATCGCAGTCCCTTGTTGATGGGCTCCCAGGTCGTGCCACCATCACGTGAGCGAAAGGCGCCGGCCGCGGATATGGCGACATAGAGGCGATTGGCGTCGCTGGGATCGAGCAGGATGGTGTGCAGGCAGAGTCCTCCGGCTCCCGGTTGCCAATGCGGACCGGAGCCGTGGCCTCGGAGACCCGACAACTCCTGCCAGCTCGCGCCGGCATCGGTGCTGCGAAACAGTGCCGCGTCCTCCACACCCGCGTACACCGTATCCCGATCGGTGAGTGATGGCTCGAGATGCCACACGCGCTTGAACTCCCAGGGATGTGGCGTGCCGTCGTACCACTGATGCGTACCGGGCACGCCGTCATACGCGAAGTGATTGTCCACGGCCGTCCAGCTGCGTCCGCCGTCGTCACTGCGCTGCATGATCTGACCGAACCATCCACTGGACTGCGACGCCCAGATGCGGTCCGGATCGACGGGAGAGCCCTTCACGTGATACACCTCCCACCCCGGGAAGTGTGGGCCATCCACGGTCCATTGGCTGCGCCCTTCGTCGCTCGTGAGCACAAACGCACCCTTGCGTGTGCCGACCAGTACCCGAACCTGACTCATCATCGCTCCACTGCTGGGGATGGGCAGAACTTACCGGCGGTTGTGTCGCACGCCATCGGTTCACCGTGTAGGATTGTCCATTGGACTTCGGGACGGTCCGCCACTCATCGCTGCAGTGGGCGGCAACCGATCTCGGGTGTTTGGCTCCCACTTGTCCCCCCATGCTGAGTCGCGAGGAACGCGCCCGTTATCAGCGCCAGCTGAGTCTGCCCGAGATCGGCGATGCCGGACAGGAGCGGCTCCGTGCGGCGCGTGTGCTGCTGGTGGGCCTGGGAGGACTGGGATCACCCGCCGCGCTCTATCTCGCCGCCGCCGGTGTGGGTCACCTTGGTCTGGTGGACCACGACCGCGTGGACGTCAGCAACCTGCATCGCCAGGTGCTGCATGGCACGCCCGACGTGGGACGCCCCAAAGTGGAGAGCGCGAGGGAACATCTGCAGCAGCTCAATCCGCTGGTGCAGCTCGAGCTGCACGACTGCTGGCTCACCCGAGAGAACGCCATGGAACTGGTGGGCGCCTACGATGTGATCGTGGATGGCGCGGACACCTTTGCCACCCGCTATCTCGTCAATGACGCCTGCGTGCTCACCGGCCGGCCCAACGTGCATGCCTCGGTGTTCCGCTTCGACGGCCAGGCGTCGGTGTTCTGTACGCCGGAAGGGCCCTGCTATCGCTGCCTGTACCCGTCGCCGCCGCCAGCCGATCTCGTCCCCAGCTGTGCAGTGGGTGGTGTGCTCGGCGTGCTGCCTGGCCTGCTGGGTCTCGTACAGGCCACGGAAACGCTCAAGCTTCTGCTTGGCATCGGTGAGCCGCTCACGGGCCGTCTCTTCATGCTGGATGCGTTGTCCATGCAATCCCAGGTGGTGCCGGTGTCACGTGACCCGACCTGTCCCGCCTGCGGCACGCGTACACTGACGGCGCTGGCCGACTACGACGCATTCTGTGGCGCGCCGTCCCTCCATGCTGCACACGAGGGCGAAGCGCATGAGATAGTGGAGCTCGCGCCGGCCGAACTGCAGCGCTGGCTGCGCGAGGGCCGGTCCCTGCAGCTTGTCGATGTACGCGAGCCGTTCGAAACCGCGCAGGGCATGATTCCGGGCGCGCAGGCTATGCCCCTGGCCACCGTTCACGACGCCTTGCCACTGCTCGATATGCAGCGACCGATCGTGTGCATTTGTGCCGGTGGTGTGCGGAGCCGGAAGGCGGCTGCCACGCTTCTCAATGCGGGCTGTGCGCGGGTGTATTCGCTGTCGGGGGGCATGATGGCGTGGGACGCGCTCACGCGCTGACACTGCGCGCAGGTCCCGCGTTCATGACGCGCGCTCGTGGTCCGCGGCAAGCAGGGTCAGCGTGCCCGTGTAGTCGGCCCCAGGGTGTGGCGCGACATCGCGCCCGAACTCGGCCCAGCCCCGCGGCGTGGCCTGATGCTCGTGGTCGCGCAGGTCCTGCGGCGCGCCGGCGTCAAGCAACGCGGCCACGAGGCTCGCGCGGCCCTGCATCGCCGCCCAGTGCATCGCGGTGGCGCCCATGCCGTCCCGCACGTCAACCGGCCAGCCGACTGCCAGACAGGCCCGCACAACGTCTTCGCGGCCGCGCGAAGCGGCCCATGGCAGGAGGCGCTGATCGTCTTCGGACAGGCGGGCGAACCAGCCGGCGGTCATGGCGGCACGCGCCGCGTCGGCGTCGCCACGTCCGCAGGCTGCGAGCAGTTGCTCATCCTGCGACAACGGCGCAACGGGTGCTCCGGCGCGCGCCAGCAGCTCGGCCTGGGCCGTGAACCCACGTCGGGCGGCCAGTTGCCACGCACTCAGACCATCAGCGCGACGCAGGCTCACATCGGCGCCGTGCGTCAGCAGAGCCTGCAACACATCAACCGATTGCCCCTGCCACGCCGCCACATGCAGCGCGGTTTCCTGCATGGGCGACGAACGCACATCGGGATTGGCGCCGTGGGCCAGCAGCCAGTCGAATCCGCGGCGCAGCGCGGAGTTGTCGCTGATGTCGAACCAGCGCAGCAGAAAGTACAGCGGCGTGTTGCCCCAATCACCGACGTGATTGAGGTCCACGTGGTACTCGAGCAGCAGCGCCAGCGCGGCTTCGTGAAAATGCTCGGCCGCGTGAAACACCGACTCGCCGTCGTTGGGTGTCGCGCCCGCGGCCAGCAGACGACGCGCGACCGTCGGCACCTCACGATGTCCCGTCACGAAGTACAGCGCGGATACGCCGTGGCGCGACTCGCGCACATTGGGATCAGCGCCGGCCGCCAGCAGCACGGCCACCGTCTCGTCGAGTGCGGCGTCGTGCACGGGGCTCCGCCCATGCAGCGGCGAGGCGCAGGCGGCGAGCAACGGCGTGAACGCCTGCGGTCCCGCCGTACGACGCACGGCCTCGGGATCGCGGACCAGCAACCCGCGCAGGACATCAGCCCGGCCCAGTGCGGCCACCACATGCACATCCGTCACGGCCAGCTCCGGATGCGCCGCGCCGTACTGCAGCAGCGCGTCGCCATCGCCGTGCTCGAGCACGGTGAACAGTTCGTCCGGTGTGCCCTGTGCGGTCATGACGTCATGCCATAGCGCGTGCGGATGTACTCCACCGAGTTGCGAATGAGGGTCTCCAGCGCGTCCAGGTCCGCGCCCGCCAGACGCTTGATGTAGAGACAGGACTTGCCCGTGCGCACTTTGCCGAGTCGGGCGAGCAGGGCCTTCGTGTCGGGATCGTCGTAGCCGGCCATGAGGTACACCACCAGCTCCGCCTTGCGCGAGGCGAAGCCCACCACACACATGTCGCCTTCGTGGCCGCTGTCGTACTTGTAGTGATAGCGTCCGAAGCCCACGATGCTGGGCCCCCAGAGCACCGGCGGACTGCCCGTGATGCGCGACATCAGGTCGATGAGCACTTCGCAATCGGCCCGTCGCTCGTCGGACGCGATGCCCTGCAGGTACTGCAGAATGCTGGCGTCGGTGGCTTTGGTCTTGAGCTCGTACATGCCGTCCTCCGGTTCACGGTCCGCTGCGGTCCCATATGCGTCGGCCACCCGCCCCACGGAACGCCGGAGGCCACCGGGCCGTATCTTGTATGGCACCACGGAACGTACCGCTTCTCCCGGGCCGCTGCCCGTCCCCCCCACCTGCCGCGCCGCATGCGCCGCTTCCTCCTGCTGGCACTCGCGCTGGGACTCGTGGCCGCGCCGTTGGCGTGGTCGCAGCGCCGGGCCTTCGTGCTGCCCAATCAGCCCTACGACGGGCGCTTCACCTTCGTGAGGCTGCGCTACACCCAGGGGTATCGCCTGGCGTGGAATGCCGACTATCCGCAGATGGAGCGGAACTTCATGGCCATTCTGGGCGACCTGTCCACCCTGCGCCTGCACAAGACCACGAGCAATGTGCACGTGCTCGATGATCCGGCCCTCGCGCACTATCCGGTGGCCTATCTCACCGAGCCCGGCTACTGGTATCCCACCGACGAGGAGGCCGCAGCCCTTCGCAAGTGGATCCTCAAGGGCGGGTTTCTCATCGTGGACGACTTCTACTTCGAACGGCAGTGGGCCGTGTTCGAAGCGGCCATGAAGAAGGTGCTGCCCGAGGGTCGCATCGAGCCGCTGGACGTGTCACACCCGGTGTTCAACACCTTCTTCAGCATCAAGTCGCTGGACGGCATGCATCACCCGGCCACCCCGTCGGCCCGCGCTGTGTACCTGGGCATTCACGAGGAGAATGACCCGTCCCGCCGCCTGCAGGTGGTCATCAATTACAACAACGACATCGGCGACTACATGGAGTGGTCGGGCGACGGCTGGTATCCCGTGAACCTCTCCAACGACGCCTACAAGTTCGCCACCAATTACGTGGTGTACGGTCTCACGCACTGAGCGGGCCAGGGCCCGCGACAATGCTCAGGGCACGACCAGCGCCACCTCGGTCAGCGGGCGTGACGACTCGGTGGCACTGAAGCGCACGGTCACCGTGACCTGGGCCTGTGGCACACCGGTGATTGGTGTCAGCACGCGGCACACGCGCGTATTGCCCTCGAGCGGCTGAAATCCGGCCGGCGCCGCGATCGGAATCTCGAATCGCCCGTTGGCGTCCCCCACGACGGTCTGGCCAAAGGCGTCAGGCGTGCTGCCCACACAGGACAGGCCGATATCCGCGTTGGGCACCGGCGTGCCATCGGCACGAAAGACCGTGCCGCGAATCAGCGCGTAGCCCGAGACGTCACTGTTCTCGATCTCGGTGAAGCCCAGACAGGCGCCGGCAAACGGCAGTATGAGCCAGGGAAGCCAGCGGTGGGACAAGCGGTGCGCTCGCATGGATATGGCGCGTCAGGATGGGGAAAGATGAGAGACCTGTAACATGCTAATGGTCGCGGACCGGACGAAAGGTCCACCAGCCCGGCGGGAGATGCAGAGGGACGAGTGGCGCGGCGGAGCTCATGAGCCGAATTGCCAGCGCCCTGCGCGTGACAACCAGGTCGCCACAGCCGGCCGCTTTCCTCCCTCCTCCGGACGCCCTCGCCATGTCCCGCTCTCTTCCACTTCTGCTGGTTGCCGCGCTCGTCGCCTGTGGTGGCGGCGACGGCGGACCCACGACGCCCCCACCCCAGGTGGCAGTGTCCATCTCGCCATCGTCCACCACAGTGAACGCCGGGGCTGCTGCCGAGTTCACCGCAACCGTCACCAATGCGACCTCCACGGCGGTCACCTGGACCGCCTCGGCCGGCACCATCACCGGAAACGGGTCCGCGGCCTCGTGGACGGCGCCCGGAGCCGGGGGCACATACACCGTCACGGCCACAAGCTCAGCCGATCCCAGCAAGAGTGCCACCGCCAACATCACCGTGACCCCGGTGGGGCTCACGCTCACGCCTGCCACCCTCACGGCCGGGGCTGGTGACACGGTGCCGGTATCGGTCAGCGTGGCGAACGCGGCCAACACGGCGGTGACCTGGACGGCCTCGGCCGGCAGCATCATCGGTACAGGCAGCGCGGTGCAGTGGGCCGCGCCGCTCGCGGGTGGCAGCTATACCATCACCGCCACCAGCGTGCTCGACCCCACCCGTCGCGTCACGCTCAATGCCACGGTGACCCCGGTGAACGTTGCGGTGGCCGCCACCACGTCCGCCCTGCTGCGCACGGAAAGCACTGGCCTCACGGCAACGGTCACCGGCACCAGCGTGGTGGGCGTGACCTGGCAGGCGTCCTGCGGTACCGTGACCGGCAGCGGCAGCAGCGTGCAGTACATCGCGCCGGCCAGTGGCAGCAGCTGCGTGGTGCGCGCCACCAGCGTGCGCGACACCTCGCGCAGTGGCAGCGCCACCATCACCGTGCGCCCCGTGTATCGCGTGGCCGTGCTCGACGACAGTGATGACGGGGCCTGCACGCTGCAGCATTGCACCTTGCGTGAGGCCATCAACGCCGCCAACGCGAACGCCAATCGCGATTCCATTCTCGTGGTGACCACTGCGCCCAGCACCATCACTCTGAACGGCGGCCTGCCCTTCATCACCGAGGACGCCGACCTGGTCGGGGCCGGTCCGTCGCAACTCACCATCAACGCCGCCGCCACCGCCGCCGCGCCGCGTGGTGTGTTGTATGTCAGCAACAAGGCCGAGGTGTCCGTTCGCGGCATGACGCTGCGCGGTGGACGCCGCCTTGGCGGCGGCGGTCTGGTCATCGACGACTCGGCCGCCGTGACCATGCGCGAGGTGCATGTGCGCGAAAACGAGACGGCCGGCAGTGTGGGCGGTGGCATTCTGGCCATTCGCGGTGGACGCGGCGTCTTCACGGACATCGAGGTCGTCGGAAACCGGGCCACCGGCACCAACTCGTTTGGCGCCGGCGTGGCGGTTGAAGTGGGCAGCAGTGTCACCATCCGACGCAGTCGCATCGCCGACAATCAGAACACCTCGTCCATTGGCGGCGGCCTGCGCGTGTTCAGCGGTACGCTCACGCTCGACAGCGTCACGGTCACCAACAACCGCGCCCAGTCCGCCAACGCCGGCCTGGGCGGCGGCATCATGGCCGACGGCGAAGCGCGCCTCATTGTCAGCAACTCCACCATCAGCGACAATGTCGCGGCCGTGTCGGGCGGTGGCCTCAACGTGCGCGCGCCTGCAGAAGCCGGCATCGTCAACAGCATCATCCGCGGCAATCGTGCACCGAGCGGCGCCGGCCTCGAGGGCAACAGTCCGGCGTATGTGCTGAGTGAAACCATCCTGGAGAACAACATCGCCAGCGTGCGCGGCGGTGCGGCGCTGCTCTTCGGCGGGAAGTTCACGCAAACCGGCGGCGCCATGCGCAACAACTACGCGGGACGCAGTGGTGGTGGCGCCATGAACCTCATCACTGACGCGGAGATCGCGCTCACGAACGTGGCCATCACCGGGAATCGCGCTGATACGGCAGGCAACGGGGGAGCCATTGCCGCGAGCGGCAATGCGCTGCTCACGATCACAGGCGGCTCGATGTCCGGCAACCGCGCATCGGTGGTCGGCGGCGGCCTGGCGCTCAGCAGCGGACGTCCGTCCACCCTCACCAACGTGAACGTGACCGACAACGAGGCGGGCTCGGGTGGCGGTGGTTTGTTCATCGCCGCTTCCGCCAACCTGACGGTGACCGGTGGCGCCATCTCGAGCAATCGTGCAGCCGCTGGTGGCGGCGGTGGTGTGTACACGGACAACAGCACCACGCTGCTGCAGAACGTGACCATGAGCGGCAACACGGCGGTGCAGAGCGGCGGTGCGGTGCTGGGTCTCACGGGAGGGAACGTGACCCTGCGCAATGTTGTGGCCGAAGGGAATCGCGGGCTCAACGGCGGGGCATATGGCTTCAACGGCCCCATCACCATCGTGGTCGAGGGTGGCCGCGTACAGCGCAATGAGGCCACGGCCGTCGGTGGCGGTCTGTGGAAGGCGGGGCAGACGGCGCTCACGGTCACGGGTACGGAGTTCATCGAGAACACGGCGGCCTCGCAGGGTGGCGGTCTGCAATTGGTGGCCCCTGGAGCACCGGCCACGCTGCGCGGCCTGCTCGTGCGCGGCAATACCGCCACGGGCGCGAGCGGCGGCGGAGTCACCGCCGGCGTGAATACCACGATCGAGAACAGCACCTTCGTGGGTAACAGCGCACCGGCGGCCATCGGTGGTGCGGTATTCTCTGCCTCTCTGGCCAACACCGTCATTCGCAACAGCACCTTCTCCGGGAACTCCGCCGTGACCGGCGGCGGCGTGGCAGCCACCGGTGTGGCCGCCATCATCAACAGCACATTCGTTGGCAACACGGCCACGGACTACGGTGCGGGCATCGCCACCAACAACGCCGGCGCCATGACCGTGACCAACCTCGTGCTCAGCAACAACCGCATCGGGCAGAACGCCGGTGACTGTGGTCGCGGAGGCAGCAGCACCATCTCCTCGGCCGGTGGCAACGTGAACGGCGACACCACCTGCAGCACCTTCACGCAGGGCAGCGACCGGCGCAACACGGCGGTGGGCGTGAGCGCCACGCTGGCCAACAACGGCGGGGGGCGGGTGGCGCGAGCCCCACTTGGAGGGCGGGCCGCCCGCAAAACCGGGGCGGGGAGCGCGCGGTCGGGCCCCCGCCAACGAGGCCTTGTGCGCCCTGGCCGAGCGGCCACCGGGGCGTTCGAGGATGCGGCCCCCGCGCAGCGCCGGCCGCTGCGGGGCGGGCGGCCG
>JACVCT010000163.1 GCA_016741895.1 Gemmatimonadaceae bacterium
TAGCCACCCAGATCGGCAAACCGCTCCTGATCCCGCCCGAACTGCTCGAGCATGGCGTCTGTGACCTTGTCCCCGAGTTCGCCCAGCTGCATGGCCTGTTCGGCAATGCGCTGCTCGAGCGCGATGACCTCACGCCAGGCGGCGGCGCCCGCCTCCCACACCGTGGTCGCGCCCTCGAAGGCGCGGTGCTGATCGAGCAGAGCGTGCCGCATGCCCGGCTTGCGCGCCACACTGCCGGTGGTGGGCTGCCGGTCGCCCGTGATGACGCCGAAGATCGATGTCTTGCCCGCTCCGTTGCGCCCGATGATGCCCCAGCGCTCGCCTTCGGCCACGGTGAAGGTGATGTCCTTGAGCAGCTCGGTTGCGCCGAAGGAAATGCCGATGTTGGAACAGGAGATGAGGGTCACGCGCGCACGGAGAATTCGGGGAAAGCCACGGAAACCACAAAGCTAATGCCTCCGTTGCCGGCGCCCCACGAGGCAGAGCCCGAGTGCCGACAGCACCAGCAGCGACGCGCTGGCCGGCTCGGGCACCTGGACCGGCAACTGCGCCACCGCATAACGGGCCATGGCCTGCGAGACTTTCGGATCGCGGTGCACGGTGTCGAACAACAGGTAGGGGCTGTCCAGATATGGGTTGCCCGCCGTGGTGGCGGCAATGGCTGCTTCGAGGCAGGCGGCGTCGGTATTGCAGCTGCCAAAGCTCGTAATCCCCAGCCCTGCCAGATACCCGGGGGCCAGCAGCACCGTTTGATTGAACATGCGGGTGTCGAGTACCGTCAGTGTGATGCCGCTGATGCTCGACAGGCCGCCAAGCAGGGCCGCGTTGTAGGCGAGAAACGGGTCGACGGCGCCACCCAGTGTTTGCACCAGAAAGTTGGTGGCGCCCGCATTGACCAGGCGCTGGATCTGTGACACCGCGGCGCCTGCCACGACGCCGGCCTGCGCGGTGGTGCGGCCGAAGAAGTCGAAATCGTTGGATCCGATGTTGATGACGTACAAGGCATCGGACGGCAGCACACTGCTGTAGTCGGTGAGCGCCGACGTCACCTGCGAGCTGAAATAGAGCGCGGTCTGCGCCCGTAGTGTGCCTGGAGTTGGAGCCGCTTCCCCAGCGAGTGGGCCCACCCAACCGAAGCCATAGGCGTAGTTCTGACCTCCGGCCAGCGAAGGCATGGCGTCGTGGCCGAGCGCCTGGGCCAGATAGTCGGAGAACGCCGGTCCAGACTGCCAGCGCCCGTCGTAGTAGCCCTTGTCTGCGGTCGGCGCTGCGGGGTGGTTCTTCAGATCATCGTCCAACAGCCAATTGCCGGTGTCGAGTGCACTGGTCCCGAAGAAGAACACGTCAGAGTAGAGCGGCTGGGCGAGCACCGGCGCAGCGGGCAATACCAGCGCAACCAGAGCGAACAACAGTCGGCGAAACATGCGGGCCTCGTGCACAGGGGGAGCAGAACGTGAACGGCGCAGGGCCAGGGTCCTGCACGGACGTATGCATTCACGCGAGAAATTCCTGCGTTTCGGCTCATGCGCTGCGCATATCAGGAACCATCACCGCGCCCCGTGATTTTTACCGACGTCACAGACCGTCGTGCGTTCGGGCACGATGACCGACTGCGACCCGCCCCATCCGCTGTGTCATGTCGTCCTCGTCCGCGCGTTTCGCCTCGGCTCCGTCAGCCACACCGTCTGCTCACGCCCTGCCCTTCGCCCGACGGCGGCTGCGGCTTGGCATCACCGGGGTGGGGAGCTCCGTGCTGCTGGCTGCGGCGCTGCTGCTGGCCGTTTGGCAGGCGTGGATCCCGCTGGATGCGAGCTGGCGCATTCAGCCGGGACTCGGCGGCATCGCATTGTCGGTGTTCGCGCTGACGATGGCCGTGTATCTGGTGCATGCGCTGCTGATGCTTCCCGTGGAGCACGCCGGCGGGCGGCGGGCCATTCGGCAGGTGCCGCCACTCGCCCAGTGGTTCGGGGCCTGGCTGCGCGGTGTGCTGGTGCTGGCGCTGCTTGCTTCCGCCGCCATGACCGCGCTGGTCACCGCCGGCATTGTTGGCGGCACGCGCGCCGCGGTCCTCACATCGGCCGGCCTCGCTGCTCTGGTGTTGACCACGCAGGGCCTGCTGGCGCGACTCGTGAGTCGCATGGCACTGCGCGCACTGCCGACGACGCTGCTCAGTGAAGTGCAGGACGCCGGTCTTGCCGCGCAGGATGTGCAAATGGTGGACGTGGACGACGAGGCCTTCGTCGGTGGATGGGTCGGCGCACTGCGTCCGCGTTTGTGGATCCCGGCGCGCTGGACCGGCAGCGACATGCAGACGCAGCGCCGCGTGCAGTGGATTCGCCGCGGCGTGCAACTGAAATCCGGCGCGCGCATGCGCGGCTGGTGGGCGGCGGTGCTGTGGCCGGCGTTGGGTCTGTGGTTGAGTGTGTCGCTGCTGCCCTTTGCCTGGGACGATGCCCGACTATGGCTTGCCCTGCCGGCCATGAGCACGCTGTGGTCCTTCGTGGCCGTGCTGTTGTTGCCCACGCTGTCACGGCCGGCGGTCTATCACGCGGATGCCGAGGCGGCGCGTGTGGTCGGTGTGGAGAACACGGCACATGTCATTTCGCAGCTCGACCAGTGGCAGGACGACGAGCCGGAACGCAGGCCACTGGTGGAGTCGATCTTTCACCCGGTGCCATCTGCCGGCAATCGGGCACGACGTCTTCACGAGGACCTGACAGCAGACAACCGCGGCGGCCATCAGCAGACGCGACTCACCCTGCTGTCGTCGCTGGTGGCAGGCAGTGTGCTGGGCCGCGTGGTGCACTGCAACATCGGGCGGCCCTCGCTCTGGGTGGTGTACCCAGGCGACTGAGTGCGCGCGCGCTCACGCGCGCGCGCTGGCGCTGGCGCTCCGCTGCACGCGCCCGGTCAGAATCGGTAGGCGAGTCCGCCCAGCCACTCGGCCGTCGAACCGGAGAAGTTGCGGCCAATGCCGCGCACGCGAAGCTCCGCGCGCAGCGCGATGCGTGCACCGGCAAGCGGGACACGCACACCACCGGCCCCTGACATGGTGCCCCGGCTTGGCCGGTCGTCGCTGGCCAGCACCCAGCCACCGCCGACACCGAGATAGGGGCGGACCAGTCGACCCGGTGCCTGCAATTGCAGTTGCAGCTCCGGCACGGTGTAGCGCACGCGCGGGTCGGACTGCTCCTCAGGCCGGAAGGTGCTGAGCGCGGCTTCGGCGAGCAGCCAGCGGCGCAGGCGCGTCTCGAAACGGGCGCCCACGATGGCCGTCGTGCCGGTACCCGACAAGTCGAACTGCGAGGCGCCGGCCACGAGACCCACCGCAAAACGGCGGTCTTCAGTGGGCGAGGTGGGCGACTGCGCCGCCATGGGCGTCGCGAGCGACATCATGGTTGCCAGCAGCGCGGCGCCAGAGATAGATCCCGAAGGGACCCATCCCGAACGGATACGTGAGAATGAGTGGGGCACAGTGGAGTCAGTGGGAGAGTGAATGGTCAACCTGTCGCTGGAACAGGGCGCAGCCCTCCGGGGCTGCAGGGGAACCTTGGGACTGCGGGGCCAGCTCACCGACGAATAACGCGCGCCCCGTGGCCCATGGTTGCCGGACGACGCGCCGCGCGCCGGAGCAGCCGCCGAAAGGTAGGGCAGGCCAGGTGATTCGCCGCGCGACAATCTGCAGCATGCCGCAATCCGTCGCGCATGGCCGTCAGCCGGCGAATCTGCAAATCAAAGTCGTCCGCACGCGCACGCAGCAGGGCGCGATCGACGGTCAGCGTACCGTGCGGGCCAAACATGTGCCCGATCTCCTCGAGCGAAAGGCCGACCGATTGCCCCAGCGCAATGAAGGCCAGCTTGTCGAGCACGTCCTCGGTGAATTGCCGGCGCAATCCGCTGCGTGACGCCGAGCGAATGAGTCCCATGGCTTCGTAGTGACGCAGGGCGGAGGCACGAAGGCCCGTGCGCCGAGCCACTTCCCCGATGTCCATCATGACCCTTGACCTCAAGTTGACTTGAAGTCGTATGCTGCCTCCGTCCGCCGTTTCCCGCAACCTGGAGGCCATGTGTCCCTTGCCGTACGCACCGCGCTCATCGGCGTGCTCGCCACCCTGCTCATGGACCTGTGGGGTGTCCTGCGTGAGCCCCTGTTCGGGTTTCCGCGTGCCAACTACCGCCTCATCGGGCGCTGGTTCGCCCATATGCCGCGCGGTCGCTTTCGCCACGCATCCATCGCCGCGTCACCTTCGCGTCCCGGTGAGCACACCATCGGCTGGCTCGCGCACTACAGCATCGGGATCCTGTTTGCCGCGCTGCTCGTGTGGTGCGGCGGCGCGGCCTGGCTGCGGCGCCCCAGGCCTGGACTGGCCATGAGTATCGGTCTCGCCACACTGGCCGCGCCCCTGTTGCTCATGCAGCCCGCCATGGGCGCGGGGATTGCCGCGTCACGCACGGCGAAGCCATGGGCCGCGCGCACACAAAGTGCCATCACGCACGCGATCTACGGGCTCGGGCTGTACCTCGCCGCGTGGACTCTGTCCCGATTGGCACCCTTGGCCGGCTGATGCGGCCGCAGCTCAACCCGTTCACCTGTTTCCACCCGTTCCGGAGACCCATATGCGCATCCCCGCTCGCTACGCCCCCCTGCTCTTCAGTGCGCTGCTTTCGTCCATCATGGTGGCCATCGTGTCCGCCTTCGTCCTCTTCGTCAATCAGGGCTTCAGCGCCGCCTTCCCGTCGCGTTGGCTGACCAGCTGCCTCACCACCTGGCCCGTCGCGTTTCCCACGGTGGCCGTGGTCGCCCCGCTCGTGCGCAAGCTGGTGGCACGCGTCACCGCGTGACTCGCGATCGTTGAACCAAGGCCTCCGCCGCACGGGCGGTGACCGCGCGAATCATTGTGGGCTCCATGAACAGCTGGTGCGCATTCGCGCGCAACGCCGAAAGGCCATGCACCAGCGCCCACAGGGTGGCCACATCCACCGGATCCTCATCCCCCGTGACCTCGCGGATGCCGGCGCGCAGGAACTCGAGTGTGCGCGCTGCAACGGGCTGGGTCTCTGGCCGTGCGGTCGCATCAACCGGCTGAAACATCAGCGCGAAAAGACCGGGATGCGCATCTGCGAAGGCCACATAGGTCTGACCCATGGCGGCAACCCGCTCCGCCGCCGTGGCACCTCGGGCCTGCTGCAGCGCCTCGGCGAGACGCGCGAAGCCCTCGGCGCTCAGCGCATCCAGCAGCGCATCGCGATCGGCGAAGTGCCGGTACGGTGCGTTGTGCGATACGCCGAGCTGCCGCGCGAGGTCTCGCAGGCTCAACGACGCCGGACCGTTGCGCTCCAGCGCGTCACGCGCTGCCGACAGCAGCGCCTGGCGCAAGTCGCCGTGATGATAGGGAGCCGTATGGTCGCTCACCCTGCAAAGCTGCCATGGGGTGTTGACACCGTCAACATATCGGCGTTATGTTGTCAGTGCCAACATTCTCCAGAACCCCCGTAGCGGCCCCTTTCTGCCATGCCCGCATTCGGTATTTGCCGCACGCACTTCAATTGTCCGTTTCGGCAGTCGTTCGCCGTGCTCCTCCTCGCCGTCGCTCTGGGGCTGTCCAGCGATCGCGCAGCCGCGCAGGTGCCCGCGCCTGCTCCTGCTCCTGCTCCTGCTCCCGTTCCCGGCAGCCTTACCGTGGTGGTCGAGGGCGCGCGAAACAGCCGCGGACAACTGCGTGTCTCGCTGTTCGATCGCGCCGAGGGCTTCCCCAGCGACCAGTCGCAGGCTCTGCGGACCACGCGCGTGCCGATGAAGGCCACCGGTGACAGTGTGCGCTTCACCGGACTCGCCGCCGGCCGCTATGCCGTGGCCGTGCATCATGACGAGAACGGCAACGAGAAGCTCGACACGCGCCTTGGCCTGCCACAGGAGGGCTGGGCCGCCACCAACGACCCGCGCCCACGCCTGCGTGCACCGCGATTCCATGAGGCGGAGATTGTCCACAGCGGTGACACGCGCGTCGTCGTACGCCTCACCTACTGAACCGGAGCGCGGAACATGTTGCGACTCGTGCTGGCCGTCCTGCACCTGCTGGCGCTGGGCATTGGTCTGGGCGCCATCTACGCGCGCGCGCGCCATCTCATGACGCTGTCAACACGGGAGCCGGCGCCGGAGCGCACGCAGGAGCGTGCGCAGGAGCGTGCGCAGGAGCACGGACTCGCGCGCGTGTTTCAGGCCGACAACTGGTGGGCGGTCGCGGCCGTGCTCTGGGTGAGCACCGGACTGTGGCGCGCTTTCGGCGGTACCGAAAAGGCCTCGGCCTACTATTGGGCGCAGCCGGTGTTCTGGAGCAAGATGGGCCTGCTCGGCCTGATCCTGCTGCTCGAGCTCTGGCCCATGATCACCCTCATTCGCTGGCGCGTGGCACAGGCGCGCGGACGCCTGCCGGCACTTTCGCAGTTGGCAGGCGCCGCACGAACCATGGCGCGCATCAGCATGCTGCAGCTCGCACTGACCGTGGCCATGGTGGTGGCAGCCAGCATGCTGGCGCGGGGCTACGGCATCCGCTGAGGCAGAGACTCGCAGGCACCCGCGCGTTGATGCGACACGGCGGAACTCACCGCGGTCGCTGCTCCGCCAGCCACGCCATACCGCGCAGCACGCCGCGCCGCACCATGAGCGTGTGCCCCTCAGCGGCCAGCTCTTCGTAGCGACCCGTCGGCGTGCCCTCGGCGGCCGCACGAACCCGTGCAGCCGGAATGATGGGATCAAGCGCGGCGCCGATGAACAGCATGGGCGGCGCGCCAGGTACGGAAACGGGCGCGCCACCGGCCAGACACACCACGGCGGCAATCTGCGCGGGTCGCGCTCGCGCCAGACTGGCCGCCGCGCCCGCCCCCATCGAGTGCCCCATCACAAACCCGCGCGAGCTGTCCATGCGGAACTCCCGCCGCAACAGCGCCAGCAGGGAATCGAGGGGCTCCGCCGATTGCACAAACGGCGTCGTGGTGGGCGACACCAGCACCAACCCCTGCTCGGCGGCGAGACGCGCGGCAATGCCCTGCCCGTACGCGTCCACGAACATGTTTTCATCGCCGCCAGCACCATGCAGAGCGAGCAGCACGCCGACAGGACGTTTCGATGCCACAAGGGCAGGTGGTGCCACGATACGCATGGGAATGATCACGTCGTCGCGCACGCGCAGGGTGCGGCGCGAGTCGCCGGGAAACTGCGACAGGGCCGGCACCGCGGTAACGGGCGGCGAGGGCACACCACTGGCGGCAGCCAGCCGTTGCACCGACGAATCGATTGCCGCCACCGCCGCTGCAAAGCGCCCACCGAAGAAACTGAGTGTGGCGCGGTCGAAGGTCCGATTCACCTGCATGCGCGTGGAGTCGCTGATTCGGCCCATCGAATCGGCGATGGCATAGGCGCGATCCATACGCAGATACGCGCTGGCGAGATTATCACGAGTGGTGCCTGGCGCGGCCGATTGCGCCTTGAGCGGCACGAATCCGCTCACGACGATGGGAATGAACAACAGCACAAAGCGAACAGCGAGACGTGCAGCCATTCTCTGTTTCTCCGGGTTGACGGCGGACTCGACGGAACCGTCGGGGACAAAGCGGGTATGCAGGAAAGTTACTCCCGCCCATGCGCTTCCTGTGCGCGACCAGTCGCTCCGCGACGATATTCTCACCGGAGAGCCCATGTCTGATTGTGTCGCGCACTCGGTCTCTGGCCAGACGGGTACCATCACCGCCGTGCGCGGCAGCGTGGTCGATGTCCGGTTCAATGGGCCCCTACCTGCCATCCATTCGCTCTTGCGCGCCGGCAGCGCGGAGTCGGTGGCAATCGAAGTGCTGGCACAGATCGACCCGCACCATGTTCGCGGGGTGGCGCTCACGGCGACCCAGGGCCTCGTGCGCGGCGGGGCGGTGCGCGACACGGGCGGCCCGCTGCAGGTGCCCGTGGGACCTGACGTGCTGGGCCGAATGTTCAATGTGTTTGGTGAGCCCATTGACGGAGGCCCGTCGCTGACCACCGACCAGCGTCAGGGTGTGCACCAGCCCCCCCCGTCACTCGAGCGCCGGGCGGTCCGCAGCGAAGTCTTCGAGACGGGCATCAAGATCATCGATGTGCTGTTGCCGCTCGAGCGTGGCGGCAAGGCCGGCCTGTTTGGTGGCGCCGGCGTGGGCAAGACGGTGCTACTCACCGAGCTCATTCAGAACATGATCGGCCAGCACGAAGGCATCAGCGTGTTCTGCGGCATCGGCGAACGCTGCCGCGAAGGGGAAGAGCTGTGGCGGGAGATGGGAGACGCGGGCGTCCGCGACAACATGGTGTTGGTCTTCGGTCAGATGAACGAACCGCCCGGGTGCCGGGTGCGTGTCGGGCACACGGCGCTCACCATGGCCGAGCACTTCCGCGATGAGCGACACACCGATGTGCTGTTGCTGGTCGACAACGTGTTCCGCTTCATCCAGGCAGGCGCCGAAGTCTCCGGCCTCATGGGGCAGATGCCGTCACGCCTCGGCTATCAGCCCACGCTGGCCACGGAACTGGCCAGACTGCAGGAACGCATCGCCAACACGGACACGGGTGCCATCACGGCCATCCAGGCCGTCTATGTGCCAGCCGATGACTTCACCGATCCCGCCGCCGTACACACGTTCGCGCACCTGTCGGCCTCCATGGTGCTTTCGCGCAAACGGGCGGCCGAGGGGCTGTATCCGGCTGTCGACCCGTTGCAGTCAAGTTCGAGGATGGCCACGCCAGGTATCGTGGGCGAGCGACACTATCGCATCGCGCGCGACGTGCGTCGCACGCTGGCGCAGTATGCGGAGCTTCGGGACATCATCGCCATGCTCGGTCTCGAGCAGCTCTCCAGGGAAGATCGTGCACTGGTCGGTCGCGCGCGACGTCTTGAACGCTTCCTCACTCAGCCCTTCGCCACCACCGAACGCTTCTCGGGCGTACCCGGTCGTGTGGTAAGCCGGGAGGACGCGCTCGATGGCTGCGAGCGCATTCTGCAGGACGAGTTCAGCGATGTCCCCGAGCGTTCGTTGTACATGATCGGGAGCATTGACGAGGTGAAGCGACACCCGACGGTTCACACGGTCGCCGCGGACATCGCGGAGCAGTCGGTCAATGCCTGATGATCCGGCCATGACGGTCCGCATCCTGCTGCCACACCGTGAGCTCCCACCGCATCACGACGTTCTGCGTCTGGTGGCAGAAACGGCTTATGGAAGTTTTGGCATGAGGCCTCGACGGCTCGATTGCACGCTGTTGCTCACTCCAGGCATCTTCACCCTGCAATCACGCGGTGCGGCGGAGCGTTTCGTGGCCGTGGACGAAGGCGTGCTGGTAAAAGCCGGCCTCACCGTCACCATTGCCGTGCGGCGCGCGCGCGAGGGCGATGACCTCGAGTCGCTGCGGACGACGGTCACTGACGAGTTTCTCGCGGAGGCTACGGACGCACATGAGCTGCGCGCAGCGCTCAGCAAGCTCGAAACGGGATTTCTGACACGCCTGGCCGAGCTCACCCATGACTGACCCCCGTCGCCCGATGGACTTTGCGCGCGCGGTCGACGCCGCTGCGGGCAGAAAGCTTCATGCACGCCGTCGGCAACAGCGCTCCGTGCTGTCTGGTCTTGGCGTGGCGGGGCTGGTCGGGTGG
>JACVCT010000164.1 GCA_016741895.1 Gemmatimonadaceae bacterium
AGCTGATCAATCAACCCCTCGGGCAACGCCGCCAGCGTGGGATCTGCGGTCTTCTTCCGTCGAGCCATCCATCCTCCGTCGTGATACAGAGTTATGGCTCATACACAGAATTTCCGACACCCTCCACCCGACCTGGCCCCCGACCCTGACCCAAACTGCGGGCCTCAGCCGCCGAGATTCCCGTCTCTCAACTCATTGGTTGCTCATCTCCCATCTCCATACCGCGTCTCGCCGTCTCAATCCTCCCACATCACATCTCCCAAAATCACAAGTCCCGGATCTGGACGAGCCAGATCCGGGACTTGCGTCATCAGAAGTGAGAAATCAGAACGCGTAGCGCAGCGTCAGCTGCATCTGGTAGAAGTCACGCGTCTGATTGGGATTCCGCTGCATGGCCGCCCCCGTGCGGAGACGGGAGTCGAACTCGTAGCCATTGGCCCGCTCATCCGTGACCGCGGCGCCGGCGGGACGCTGACGCAGGGTGAGGATGTTCTGCTGCGGGAAGTTGGGCGAGAGGTTCGGCAGCGCGATGTTGCCCCAGTTCTTGTTGAGCAGGTTCGCGAAGTTGATGATGTCGAGCTGCACCGTGAGTGTCTGGCCACGCACGCGCGGCAGCGACTGGCGCACCGACAGGTCGAAGCGGTTCTGCCACGGCGAGCGGCAGCTGTTGCGCTCCATGATCTGGCCGCGCTGGCTGTTGAGGCAGTCCTGCGTGGCGATGAAACGCTCGAAATCAGCCGCAGCCGCGGAGTTGACCGCGAAGGCGTTGCCCGTGCCCGTTCCGATGCGCATTTCGTTGGCATCCGCCGCATTGCGCGGGATGTAGATCGGGTCGTTGCCGATGACGGCGTCGCCGTTGATGTCGCTGTTCACGGTGTACGTGACCGGCGTGCCCGACATGCCCTCGTAGTAGAAGCTGACGTCGGTCTGGAAGCTCTTCCACGGCGCCGTGTAGGTGCCGTAGGCCACAATGCGGTGCGGACGCTCGAAGTACGAGGTCTGCACGTCATTGCGGTCGGAGATCAGGCCCGCATGCTGACGGCCGTTGCGGTAGTTCGAGATGGCGCGGTCCGAGGTCAGCGACTGCACGTCCTTGGCCTGCATGAAGGTGTAGGCGGTGGTCGCCTCGAAGGCGCTGTTGAAGCGCTTGCGGAGCTGACCGGACAGCGAGTAGCTGTAGTCCTTGGACTGGTTCGTGAGGTAAACCGCGCCCTCGTTGAACGCCACGTTGTTGGCGCCGGTGGTGGTCACCAGGCGACGCGACGTGTTGTTCACCGACACGGTGCCCGTGGCACTCGTCGTGATGGCGTCGGCATACTGCACGCGGCCGTTGTTGGTGCGGACCGGCGCGCCGTCGAACTCACGGAAGTTGATGTCCTCGATGAACATGCCGTTCACCGCGCGACGATAGAGACCCTCGAAGGTGAAGGTCACGTCGCCCGGCAGGCGATGGTCGAAGCCCAGCGAGCCGGTGAGGTTCTGCGGCATCTTGAAGTTCGGATCGGTGACGTTCACGCCCACCGTGCCCGCCGCACCCGGCGTTGGCGGGTTCTGCCCGGCGCAGGAGCGCGGCAGCTCGGCCACGTTGGTGGTGAAGGCCGGCACCGCCGTGCCCGTGCAGGCCACGTTCACACCACCGAGACCGGTGTTGGAGTAGCCGTTGCCCACCATGATGAGCGGCACCGGCGCCGTGTAGATGCCCACGTTGCCGCGGAACTGCGTGCGCGACTCACCCTTGACGTTGTAGTTGAAGCCCACACGCGGCGACCACAGGATCTGCGTCTCGGGCTTCCAGTCGGTGCGAATGGGCCGGCCCGCCGCCGTCGAGCGCGTGAGCAGGTCCTGATTCAGTACCGGCGTGTCGAGGAACGACGGGATGTCGGCGCGGATGCCGTAGGTCAGCGTGAGGTTGGGTGTGTAGTTCCACTGATCCTGCGCGTACAGGCTGGCCTGCTGGGCGTTGAACTCGGCCGCGATGTCACCGCCGTTCGCGTACGAGAACAGGAAGCCCGAGGGGCGACCCGCCGCGAGGTCGGCAATGCTGGCGAAGTTGTAGGCGCCGTTGGCCGCGCCCGACAGGAAGTAGTTGTACGTGTACGAGCGCTCGAAGCGGGCACCGGCCGTGAAGGTATGCGCGCCCATCGGGATGGTGAGGTTGTCACTGATCTCGAAGATGCGCTGCTTGAGCAGGTTGCCCGGCGAGAAGCGCTCGGAGCCGAACGTCACCGCGCGGTTGGCCGAGGTGCCGCCGATCGGCGTGACCGCCACCGCGATTTCCGGCGTGTTGACCGGCAGGATGCGCTCGTCTTCCACCGTATTGTAGCCGATGGACAGTTCGTTGTTCCAGCCACGCGCCGAGTTGGTATAGAGCTGCAGCGCCGACGAGACGTTGGTGTTCTTGCGGCTGAACGCGTTGGACGTCAGGCGGATGCCCGAGTTCTGCTGCGCGATGTTGGTGTTGAACGCGTTGGTGTTGCGCGAGAACTCGTCCTGCTCGGCCGTGTTGTAGAGCTGACGGAAGGCCAGGCGATTGCTGCCGTTGATCTGGTAGTCGAGACGTCCGAACAGGTTGGTGAGCGGGTTGTTGCGGCGGAAGAAGCCCGCGCTGCCCACGTCCACGCCACGGGCCTGCATGATCTGCGCGATGCGCGCAATGGTGTCGAGCGCCACGTCACCCACGCGGCCATCGGCTGCCGCGGGGCCCGATGCCGGATCGGAGCGCTCCTGAAACTCGGGCGCCACGAAGAAGTGCAGCTTGTCCTTGATGATCGGACCGCCGAGTGAGAAGCCGTACTGCTTGACGTCGAAGTCCGCATTGCGGATGAACGGCTGATCGGCCGCCATGCCCGGCGTGCGGAAGGTGTACGTCGCGCCACCCGTCCAGGTGTTGGTGCCCGAGCGCGTGACGGCGTTGATGAGCATGCCGGCGAAGTTGCCGTAGCGCACGTCGGTGGGGCTCATGAGGACCTGGAATTCCTTCACGGCTTCCAGCGACATGATGCGGCCGCCGGTGGCGCCGCCGGGCTGGCCGCCCGAGGAGCTCAGGTTGAAACGGTCGTTCTGATTGACGCCGTCCACCGTGTAGTTGTTGTAGCGGTTGTACACGCCACCGGCCGACGGACCACCGTCGGTGGGACGCGTGACCTGCGGCGTGAGCTTCACGAGATCGGTGAAGTCGCGCTGCAGCGTCGGCAGACGGCGCAGCAGCGTGTCGCCGACCACCGTGGCCACGCCCTGGCGCGACGGCGAGAACTCGGCGCCCGCCGCGTCGGCGGAAATGGTCACGCCCTGGATCTGGGCGGCGGCCTGCTTGAGCTGGAAGCTCGCGACCGTGTTGCCACCCAGCGTGACGACGACGTTTTCGCGGGTCTGCGGCGAGTAGCCCAGCAGGCGTGCGGTCACGGTGTACGTGCCAACCGCGAGGCTGAGGGCGTTGTAGCGGCCGTTGGCGCGCGTGATGAGGCCCTGACGGTAGCCGGTCTCCACGTTCCGCAGCTCGATCTGGACGCCTTCGAGCGGCTTGTTCGCGTCGTCGGTCACCAGACCGGAGATGGCTCCGGTCGTGAGGCCCTGTGCCATGGCAGACGACGGATCCCCGAAGAGGATCGCCGCGCCCAACACGAGACCAATGAGGCGCTGAATGCGCATAGGACGGTGTGCTGAAAGGGATGGGAGGGACGTCAGACCTCCCGATGACAACGGGAGAGTCGGGGAAAACCTAGACCGGCCGGGAAACGCGGGCAAGAAACCCGTGTAACCGGCCGGTCACGCTCACTCGGACTGTCCCGTCTTATTGCGCGCGTCGTCCCACCGTGAGGTAGTAGACCGGCACGCCCAGGAGGATGACGCCAAACACCCCGAGGGTGGGGATTCGCTGCGCGCTGTCCATGAGCGCGTTGCCCAGGAGGAACAGCACGGCCAGACAGAAAAGGGCGGGCACCAGTGGGTAGAGGGGGGTTCGCACCGGCGGATTCCAGTCGGGACGGCGGCGCAGCTTGAAGATGGCGCCGATGCTCAGCACGTAGAACACGAGCGAGGCAGTCACGAAGATGTCGGCCAGCTGCTCGAAGCTGCGCAGCAGCACGAATGTGACCCCCAGGATGCCCGTCATGATGATGGCCACATACGGCGTCTTGAAGGTCGGGTGCACCGCCGCCACCTGACGGAAGAACAGCCCGTCATCGGCCATGGCAAAAAAGATGCGTGGGCCCGTGAGCAGCGACCCGTTCACCGAGCCGAAGGTGGAGATGAGCACCGTGAGCGACACCAGCGTCACGCCCACCGGCCCGATGAGGCGCTGGGCCACGTCGGCCGCCACGAGCGGCGCGCGGCGCATTTCGTCCACCGTGAGCACCGACAGATAGGCCAGATTGGCCAGCAGATAGATGGCGATGATGGCCAGTGTGCCCAACACGATGGCCCGTGGCAGGGTGCGCCGCGGGTCCGCCACTTCGCCCGACACCTTGGCCAGGTCGCCCCATCCGTCGAAGGCCCAGAGCACGCTCACGAGCGCGAGCCCGAACGCCGACACGGAGAAGGATCCCGCCGGCGCCGCCGGCGTGAAGTTGCCGCCGGTCTTGGGCAGCCCCAGCGCAAAGGCCAGCAGAATGATGATGACGAGGCCGCCGTACTTGGCCACAGTGGTGACGTTCTGCACGAGCGAGCCCCATTTGAGGCCCACCACGTTGATGGTGGCCATGAGGGCCAGCGCCGCCGCCGCCACGTAGTGTGCATAGGCATCGTAGGGCGCGATGCTGGGGTCGAAGCCCAGCGCCCGCAGGAAATACTGGGCAAAGGTCAGCGAGATGCCGCCCAGCGCGGCGGCGCGAATGAGCGTGAACTCCGCCCATCCGTACAGGAACGCGGGGAGCCGCCCCCAGGCCTCGCGGATGTACACGAAGTAGCCGCCGGTGCGCGGCATGGCGCCGGCCAGCTCGGCCAGCGTGAGCGCGCCACAGAGCGCAAAGAGGCCACCCACCGCCCACACGGCCATGAGCGGCAGGGGACCGGGCAGCTTGTCGGCAATGCCGGCTGGCGAGCGGAAGATGCCGGAGCCGATGGTCGTGCCGACGAGAACGGCAATGGCGCTCCAGAGTCCGAGCTGGCGGGGGAGCTCGGCGGGCGCGCTGGAAGGGGGGGAAGAGGCCATACGCGCAATGCTAGTGCCCGGCGCACGGCTTGGCATCTCCACAAGGGGCCGGCGGCCGCGAAACATGGCACAGGGTGTTTGGCAAGCGCTGCAAAGACCGGTCGTCGCCGTCTAGTTTTCCGGGATCATGTCTGGTTCTCTGAATCCCCTGCTGCCTGTCGGGCTGCTGACCGCACTGTTCTGGGTGCTGGTGGCCGCCTGTGTCGTGGCGCAGGTGTTTATCGTGCGGGCGGTTTTCCGCACCTTGCCGGCGGCGCCCACGAGCAGTGCGGTGCCCGCCCCGCGTCGCTGGGCTGAGGTGGTGCAGGTCATCCTGCCGGTGGTCGGATTGGTGGCCCTGTTCCTGGGCGCCTGGCGCGCCCTGGCTCTTCCGACCACTCCGTGACGCACCGGCTCGTGCGTCCCTGGCTCGACGTCACATGACGACGCCCGCAACACCGGCGGCCGAAACGCCGCTCTCCCGCGACCTGGTCGCCCTCACCAAGCCGCGCATCATTTCGCTGCTGCTGGTGACGACAGCGGCGCCCATGTACGCGGCGGGGTCGCCGTCGATCTGGACCGTGCTGCTGGTGATGGTGGGCGGCTACCTCATGGCGGGCGGCGCCAACGCGGTCAACATGTACATCGATCGCGACATCGATGACGTGATGGCGCGCACGCGCCTGCGTCCGATTCCCTCGGGGCGCATGTCACCCATTCAGGTGCTGGCCTTCGGCGTGTTCTGCGCCACGCTGGCCACCTGGCTGCTGGCGCACTTCGTGAACGTGCTGTCGGCGGGTCTCGCGCTGGCCGGCTTCTACTTCTACGTGTTCATCTATACGCGGCTGCTCAAGCGCACCTCGCCGCAGAACATCGTGATCGGCGGCGCGGCGGGTGCGTTTCCGCCGCTGGTGGGTTGGGCGGCGGTCACCGGCACGCTCGACGTGACGGCGCTCTGTCTCTTTCTCATTGTGTTCTACTGGACCCCGCCGCACTTCTGGGCGCTCGCGCTGCTCAAGCAGGTGGACTACAGCCGCGCCGGTGTGCCCATGGCGCCGCTGGTCTGGGGTGAGCGCGAGACCATGCACCAGATGGTGTGGTACACGGTCATTCTGCTGGCGCTGACGGTGCTGCCGGTGCTCTATGGCGCATTCGGTTGGCTGTACCTGCTGAGCGCCGTGGTGCTTGGCGGTCTGCTCTTCTGGGGCGTGTGGCGCGTGCTGCGCGCGGCGCAGCGCGGCGAGAGCTGGACGGGGCAGGCGTGGTGGGTGTACAAGTACTCGCTGCTCTATCTCGCGCTGCTGTTCGTGGCCATGGGCGTCGACCGGGCGCTGCAGCGTTGACGGCACGCCGATCGGCGCATCCGCTGGCGACGCCGCCGGCGAGTCCGTCGGTGGCCCCGGCGACCGATCCCTCCACCCCACGCGCTGCGCGGCCCTCGCCACGGGCGCTGGCTCGCCTGCTGCCGCTCTTGCGGCCCTACCGGGCGCGACTGGCGGTGGCCTTCGTGTTTCTCGTGGTGGCGGCCGCGGCGGGCCTCGTGTTCCCCGGTGTGCTGCGCTATCTGCTCGACGCGGCCTTCGAGCAGCGCGACGCGGAGGCACTCGATCGCATTGCGCTGGGCCTGCTGGGCGTGTTTGCCGTGCAGGCGCTGGCCAACTACGTGCAGGTGTTTCTGCTCAGCAGCAGTGTCGAACGCATTGTGGCCACGCTGCGTGAGCGCACCTTTGCCCATCTCATTCGACTCTCGCCGGCGTTCTTCACCGACCGCCGCACGGGCGAGCTCACGAGTCGTCTGAGCAGCGACCTCGCACTGCTGCAATCCCTGCTGTCCACCTGGGTGTCGGAACTCTCGCGCCAGGTGCTGTTTCTGGTGGGCGGCGTGATCATGCTGTTCGTGTCCAACCCCACGCTCACGCTCACCACGCTGGCCGTGGTGCCCATCGTGGTGGGCGCCGCGCTCACCTTTGGCCGCGCGCTGCGCAAGGCCAGCACCACGGTGCAGGACCGGGTGGCCGAGGCCATGGGCACGGCCGACGAAGCCTTCGGCGCCATTCGCACCGTGCAGAGCTTCACACGCGAGGCGCACGAGACGGAGCGCTTTGCGCATCTGCTGCGCGATCTCGTGGAAGTGGCGGTCTCGCGCGCACAGACGCGCGCGCTGTTCTTCAGCGTGGTGGGCTTTGTGGCCTTCGGCGCCGTGGTGGCCGTGCTCTGGCAGGGTGGTCAGCAGGTGCTGGACGGCGGCCTGACGGCCGGCACGCTGGTGGCCTTCCTGTTCTACGCGCTGTTTGTCGCGGCGGCCGTCGGCTCACTGGCCACACTGTTCGGCAACTTCCAGGAAGCCGCGGGTGCGGCCACGCGCGTGTTCGAATTGCTGGACACCGAGCCCACCGTGCAGGAGCCGGCGCACCCGGTGTCCCTGCCGCGGCCGGTGCGCGGCGCGGTGACCTTCGAGGATGTGCGCTTCCGCTATCAGCCCGACTATCCCGAAAGTGTGCGCGGCATTTCGCTTGACCTCGCACCCGGCGAGGTGGTGGCGCTGGTGGGGCGATCGGGCGCGGGCAAGACCACACTGGCCGGTCTCCTTCCGCGCTTCTGGGATGTATCGGGCGGCCGCATCACGCTCGACGGTGTGGACATCCGCGAGCTGTCGTTCGAGACGCTGCGCGGCGCCATCGGCATCGTGCCGCAGGAACCGGTGCTGTTCAGCGGCAGCATTCGCGACAACATCGCGTATGCGCGGCCCGATGCCAGCGATGATGACGTGCGCCGCGCGGCCAGTGCGGCCCATGCGCTCGAGTTCATCGAGCGGCTGCCGGACGGTTTTGCCACACGCGTGGGCGAGCGTGGCGTCAAGCTCTCCGGTGGGCAGCGTCAGCGCATTGCCATCGCCCGCGTGTTTCTCAAGGACCCGGCCGTGGTGATTCTCGACGAGGCCACCTCGAGTCTCGACACGGAAAGCGAACGCTACGTGGAGCAGGCGCTCGAGGAGCTGCTCGAGGGACGCACGACGCTGCTCATCGCGCATCGCCTGAGCACCGTGCGCCGCGCCGACCGCGTGGTGGTGCTCGACGAGGGCCGCGTGGTGGAGGAGGGGTCGCACGAGGTGCTGCTCGCGCAGCAGGATGGGCTGTACGCGAGGCTGCACTCGCTTTAACAGCAAACTGCGATAGCCGTACGTCGGAAGCCGTACCGCAGAAGCCGTACCACGGAAGCCTCAGGGCAGGAATCGCCATCGGGGAGCTCCATTGCGCGTTGAGGCTTCTGCCGTCCTGGCTTCTGACCTACGGCTGCCGAATCCGGCTATCGCTGTTTGCTGTTCAAAGTTCCACGCGCACTTTCACCTGCACTCCCCCTTCCACCTTCACCGTCTTGCGCTGCGTGCCCAGGCGCTCGTGCCACACCACGAGCGTGTAGCGCCCCGGCGGCACGCCATCGAAGCGGAAGTCCCCGTCCGCGTCCGTCACCGCCACAAAGGGATGCGGCGCCACGGCAATGAAGGCGCGCACCCAGGGATGCAGGTCGTCGCGCACCTCGAGTAGCGCGGGCTCGCGGAAGGCCTCGTCGCTGGGCACCACCTGTCCGGCATCCGTGAGCAAGATGGTGCTGCGACTGCCGCGCTCCCCCAGTGGCACCAGCTGCAGCCTCGACATCATCGCGTCGTTGCCGTGCACGAGCACCGTGGCGCCCGCCGCCACACGCTGCACCCGCGGCGACAGGCGACAGCCGTCGAGCGTCAGATGCACGCGGCGTGACCCGTCGTCGCGCGGTCCCGCCGGCACCCCCACCAGCCAGACGATGGCCTGCCCCACCCCGCCGTCCCGACTGGGCACCAGCGTTTCCGTGTGCGGACGGCACACGGTGCTGTCACGCGTGGGTACCACGCTGGTGTCGAAGGGCGTGCCACCGCGCAACTCACCCAGAATCACGCCCGGCGTGGGAATGACCTTGACCTGGTAGCGCAGCCCGTCGGGTCCACCGGCACTGCGCGCCAGGGTGGCCGACGTCGCCGGCCCCTTCTGCGCGGCCGTGGCCTCCACCCCCTGCACGTCCACCACGGTCAGACGCCCGGACGCGTCGTCGCCTCCGCTTCCGCCACAGGCGGCGAGTGTCGCTGTCGCCGCCACCACCAGCCACGCCGCCTGCGCGGTGCCGGTGGCTCCTGCCCTGCGTCCAGCCCCCATCAGACGATGAACAGATCGCGCTGCGGCGTCCCCGGGGTGATGAGCAGGGCGTCGTCGCCCACGAATGCGTTCACCTCACTGCGCACACCGAACGCGCCCGGCAGATACACGCCAGGTTCGATGGAGAAGCCCACGCCCGGAATGAGCAGACGATCGTCGCGCGACTCGAGGTTGTCGATCTGCGGGCCGGAGCCATGCAGTTCGCGGGCGTCGATCCTGGGGCCCGTACAATGCCAGCATGGCGCACCATACCCACGCGCTTCGATGAAGGCACGCCCCCTCGCGTCCGCCACCACGCCGCCCA
>JACVCT010000165.1 GCA_016741895.1 Gemmatimonadaceae bacterium
CGCGGGAGCCGCCAAACCGAGGCCGCGAGGCCTCACCACTCGCCCGTTTTCGCCTCGAATCAGCCGACCAACGCGACAACCGCACCGCTGCCCGCGAAAAACACCGGCTTTCTCAGCACCCTGTTAACGTCACCAGTTCTCCCAAACGTCGTGGCCGCTTGGCCAGGGCAAAGGAAGTCGCAACCAACACATGCCATCCTTTTCGGTCGAATACGAGCGCCTCTGGTCGCGACGTGCACGTGAAGTGGGACGCGAGCTCACCACCGAGGAAGCCAGACGGCTCGAGGGGGAGTTGTTTCAGGCGTGGATCGACGCGGAGCGCTTTGATGAGCTGATCCGGACCATTCATGCCAACCACGGACACAGTGGAGGAGCCGAAGACATTGTCGTCCTTGGCTATCATCTGCGCGAACGTCAGGATGAGGCTCGGATCCATGAGTTGTTCGGCGGGCTCATCTCACGTCGGGTGAAGGCCTTCTATCAGTGGTGGCCACGAGCCGTCGAGGGCCATGTTGGCGGCATGCGTGACGCGGCGCGTGCATGCGCCGAGGCCATGGATGTCTACACGGAGTACTTCATCAGCCTGGAAAGTCTTGGCCTGCATGAAGAGAAGGAACGTTTGCGGGAGGAGATGCGCCAGTTTCAGGCGCGTCTGCCGGTCAAGACGGTGCTGCCGCTTACGCGGCCGCGGAGCGAAGGATCGACCTGAGGACGCGACCTGCGGTAAGTGGCACACCGTGGACTGCGAGCCAGCGACCCACAATGCAGGAGAACGCGATGCCAGACAGCACGATGCCGAATCGCCCCTATCTCACGACCCGTGCCCATCGCGCGTTCGGGTTGGCCCACCGCCTGGCGAGAGCGACTGACAATGCGCAGGTCACAGCGCGCATGCTGGCAGCGTCGGCCATTCGCCAGCGTGGACTCCTTGCGGCGGCGCTCCAGCAGCGTGGGCTGGACCTGCAGCAGCTGGAGGCCGAGCTGATGCCAGATCTTCCGGAACAGGCAGCCGATAGTGACACATCCGCCACCCTTGAATGGACGGCGTGGGATGAGGCGGTGCTGGCTCGTGCACGCGAGGAGGCCGACGGCATGGGGACGGAACACTTCAGTACCGAACATCTCCTGCTCGCGCTCATTCGGGACGAGGACTCGGAAGCGGCGCGGGTTCTGGCCAGACACGGGGTGTCGTATGCCCTGCTGCGGGAGGACTTGCGCCAGGTGTACCAGCACTCGAAGCCGGGCTCAGCCTGACCTGCGCGAGACTCGCACGGTGGCGTCGCGCAGACTTCCGCACTCAGCGCGCAGCGCGCAGCGACAGATAGCCGTGCCAAAGAAGCCGCGCCGCCACGGAGCGCCAGGGAGCCCACTGCGCCGCGTGCGCGGTGAGCGCATCCTGGGCCGGGCGCGTTGGCCACTCCAGCAGACGGTGGGCCGCATCCGCGAGCGCCACATCACCATGCGGCCACACATCGAGCTCGCGCAGCGCCACCAGACGATAGACGTCGGCCGTCCACGGACCGACGCCTCGAATGGCCAGCAGCGCCGCGCGAGCCTCGGGGCCAGGCAGCCGATCGATTGCACCAAGACGCAGTCGTCCTGCGGTCATGTCCTGCGCCACGCCGTGGACATATGAGCGCTTCTGCCTCGTGCAGCCCTCGCGGCGCAGGCCGTCCTCGCCCAGCGTCACGACATGGCGGGCGGTGAGCCGTCCACCCTGCACGCCGCAAGCCGTGCACAACCGCCGGTACACGGCGCGCGCCGAGACCAGCGATACCTGCTGCTCGAGGATCAGCCGCACGAGGGTGGGGAAGCCAGGTGCCCGCACCCAGAGCGGCGGCGGGCCATGATCGCGAACCAGCCGCGCAAAGCCCGGCTCGACCCGCACGAGCGCTGCGGTGCCCTCGCGCAGTGTGTCGGCGGTGAGACGGGGTAGGCGGTCAGCTGCTGATCGGTGACGCAGATGCATTGATCCGAATGCGCTGTGACACAAGCCATCCTGCCGTGCCACATTGGCAGGAAGACCCGTTGTTGACATGCCTGGCTGAGGCCGATTGCTGTTCACATGGGAACGGGCCAGGGATATGTTCCCCGGAGAAAGTGTATGTCAAAGTGTGTTTTGCTGGCAAAGGCATCTCTCACTCTCTGCGACGTGATCCGATGACGCTTCCCGCTGCACTGGTCGCTGCCTGGGCCACTTCCTCCGACGCCGCGCAATACGGTGCCCACGGGGTTCCGGCCGACTTGCCGCCTGCCGGACACCAGCTATTCATGATCGCCGACATCGTGACCGCGGTTTCGTACTTCGCGATTGCTGCGGCCATCATGGTTCTCGTGGTGCGGCTACGGGATCAGCTGCCATTTCAGGTGGTCTTCGTGCTCTTCGGTGCGTTCATCGTCCTCTGCGGCGCAACACATGTAATGGGTGTGCTGCCTCTCGGCGACAATCGTGGAGTTGTCGAGACCGCCACAATGGTTGCCACAGCGGCCGTCTCCCTGCTCACGGCTGTCATACTGCCACCACTCCTGCCCCGAGTGGAAGCCCTGGTTCGAGATGCCGCGCTGTCACGGCAACGGGAGCGCGAGCAGGCACGCGCTGATGCACTGGCCGAATCCAACGAACTGCTGGTGGCCCAGGCACAGGATCTGCAGCGCGTGAATGAGGCGTTGGCAGCCAGTCTCAAGGAAAGAGAGCGATTGGAGGTGCACCTGCAGCAAGTGCAAAAGATGGAGGTGCTGGGGCGCCTGGCGAGTGGAGTGGCCCACGACTTCAACAACCTGCTCACGGTCATTCAGGGCAATCTCGAGTTGGCACGCGATGAACCGAGAGAGGGTCGAACCGATACGACCCACCTCGATGAGATAGGGCAGGCCACGGAGCAGGCCGCCGAGCTCACTCGTCGCTTGCTGGCCTTTGGTCGCAGAGCACCGGCACAGACCTCGCGCACAACCCTCGACCAGTTACTTGCCTCAGAGCGACGCCTGCTCGAGCGCGTACTGCCAGCCAACATCCGGCTCGATCTCCGCACCGGCAACGCCGACGGGCTGGTGGATGTCGATGTGAATCTGATGCAGCAGGCCATCCTGAATCTGATCATCAACGCCCGCGACGCCACGACCAGCGCGGGACGAACGAACGGAACGGTGACCGTCGAAACGGGTGTACGCGTGGTGCATGAGGAGATGCTTCCGACCTTCCCACCTGTGGGTCCTGGCACCTATATGACCGTCAGGGTGGCGGATGAGGGAACGGGCATGAGCGCGGAAACACGCGAGAAGTGCTTCGACCCATTCTTCACGACCAAGGAAGACGGCAAGGGGACGGGGCTCGGCCTTTCCATGCTCTACGATGTCATGGCCAAGTCAGGTGGTGGTGTGCACGTGGACACCGCTGTCGGGCGGGGCACAACCTTTACGCTGCTGCTGCCGAAAGTGGCGTGAACAAGTGTCGGGACCATGGGCGCAGCGCCCTCGACGCGTCGAAAGGGCGGGTTCGCTGCGCACTCACTGCCGCTTGAGCGGGTAGTGGCCCATGCCGGTATCCACCCGCAGCTCCGTGATGTCACCGCTGTTCCCGTTGGCGCGACGGAAAGTGTAGTAGGTGCCGGCCAGACGGAACTCGAGACCACCGGCCCACGCGATATTGCGCGGCGGAGCGCCGTTGACCGAGAACGCCGGGCCCTGCGGCGTGGAGGTGACCACAACTGTCAGATCACGCCCGCGTGATGGTCCGCGATAAGTGCCAAGAAGTTCGGTGGTGTTGCCGCTGAACGCTGTGGCGGTGGGGCGCGTCCAGGGCAGGACTTCGGCGGCCAGGTCGCTGCCAAGCGCGCCGGGATCGAGATTGCCGTTCGAGTTGAAGAGCACGATCACTGCCATCTGCGCGTCGGGATACCAATCGGCCTGGCCGACAAAGCCACCGATGGCGCCGCCATGACCAATGACCTTGAGCCCACGCGCATCATTGCCGACGAACAGCCCCATGCCGTAGCGCAGCGGAGTGCCGTCGGTGAGCGAGGAGGGCGTGATCATCTCCTGGTACGAGCGTGCCGACAGCACCTTGCCACCATGCAGGGCCTGCAACCAGATCACGAGATCTCCCGCGGTGGAGCAGATGGAACCGGCGGAGAACGGCCAAGTGTGCACGTTGGTGGGTGCGCGCCGCACGCTGCCGTTCTGCACACCGTAGCCGTGCGCGCGGCGCGGAACGTCTTCGGTGCTGTTGCAGTAACTCGAACGCGTCATGCCAAGCGGCGTGAAGATCCGGCGCTCGACGTAGTCTTCGTAGGACATGCCGCTGGCCTTTTCGACCACATGGCCAAGCAGAATGAAGGCGGAGTTGTTGTAAACCTGCGCCGTGCCGGTGGGGAACTGAAAGGGCTGGCGTCTGATGAGGGCGAGTGCCGAGTCGCGCGGGAAGCGCTGGTTGCTGACCAGCACACCGAACTCCGGCAGCTCCGTGATGCCCACAATGCCGGAGGTATGGTCCATCAGCCGCCGCAGCGTGACGGTGTTGCCCCGGGTGTCGAAGTCCGGCAGCCACCTGGTGAGCGGATCATCGAGCGAGAGCTTGCCCTCGTCGCGCAGTTGCAGGATGGCGGCTGCAGTGAACTGCTTGGCGATGGAGCCAACCTCGAACATGGCGTCCACCGGCATGGGCACGTCCCACTCGACGTCGGCCTTGCCATAGCCCCTGGCGAGCAGCGTGTCGTTGCCACGCACCACCATGGCCACGGTGCCGACCACGCGCTTCGCGGCAACACCTGACTGGGCAACGGAATCGAGTCGCTGCGCGAGCGGCCGCGGTGACTGGGCGACGAGCGGCGCCGTCAGCAGCGTCAACGCGGCCGTGAGCAATGCGGTGTGGTGTGTGCGAGCGGACATGGACGGCACCTGGGAGGCGGGAGTGATCCGGACGGTGTCCGCTTTACGATGCGCAATCACCGTGGGTTTCGCCGTCGCCAGCCCTCCTGCTGTTGGCCGATTGTAAGGGTTGTGTTCGCACTGCGTTGCCGTCGCCTGGCGACGACCCGCCGCGTCGGCCGCTGCGTAGATTCCGGGTGTGAAGCACCGTACGCCGCGTCCGCCCGCCCTGACCCCGTCCATCATGGTTGGACTGGTGTGTTTCGCCGTGGGGTTGACGGGGTTGCTGGCCTATCGCGCGGTCGAGGCCTCGCGGGCCCAGCACGAGTTGACGGAGCGCACACTGCGTGAGTACGCCGGGTTCGCGGCGTTTCAGCTCAAGAGCGCAGCCATGGCGCGCATGATGGGTCAGCACCGGCAGGCGCTCGATCCGGTGGTGCGATGGATCAATGCCCGCGGCCCCACACCGGCGCTTGGCGCAGAGCGCGTGGCGCAACTGGTGCAGGAGCAGGGTGCCATCTGCCGCTGCCTCGATGGCATCAGCTTCTACTATCAGGTCACGTTTGCCGACAGCGGCATCCAGTCCAGTTCCTCGGCGCTCGCGACTCCAAAGGCTCTGCGGCAGATTCGCGATACGGTGATGGCTCAGGTGCAGGGGCCAAGTCGTATAGAGCCAGCCTTTGCCAATCCTTCGGCTGCACGACGCATCGGCGTGCCGTTGACCTCGCAGTACCTCGTCAGCATCTTCGGCGAACTCGACGCGCGTCCCTACCTGTTCACACACGCCGTGTCGGTCGATACGAGCGGGACGCCGCTGCTTGCCTACGGTTTCGCCGTGCCGGCCGAGACGCCGGTGTCGCGTGCGGTGCAGCTGGTGCTGTCGTCGCAGCCGGTGCTGCCCAGCACACTCACCCGTGGGTTGCGCATCGATTCCATCCTGACCATCACCGTGCGTACGCCCGCGCGCGCACTCGTGTATCGCAACCGGGTGGCTGCCGATTCACGCTACGCTGCGAGCGACTCCCTCGAGCCGCGGCAGGGCGGACTGCATTTCGAAGTTGCCATCGCGCCGACAGCAGCCAGTCAGCTCATCATTGGCGGCCTGCCACGTTCACGACTCCCCGAGATTCTGGCCACGGCGGTTCTCGCGGTCAGTCTGCTTGGGCTGCTGTTTCACCAGTATCGTCGCCAGGAGGAGCTGGGACGGCTGCGCGACGAGTTTGTCTCGGGTGTGTCGCACGAGCTGCGCACACCACTGTCGCAGATCCGGCTGCTGGCCGAACTGCTGCGACTGGGCAAGGTGCCCACTGAAGAGAGGCGGGAGCGCTCCCTGCGTATCATCGATCAGGAGGCGCGTCGTCTGACGTTTCTGGTGGAGAGCATCCTCAGCTTCACCCGCTCGCAGCGTGCGGCGCTGTCGCCCACGACCACCGACATCGCTGCGGACATCGAGGAGATCGTCTCCGGATTCGAACCCCTGGCTGAGGCCCAGGGTGTGCGGCTGCTGCTGCGGCTGGCTCCCGGGCTCACGGCCAATGTGGACCGCGGCGCGCTTCGTCAGGTGTTGCTCAACCTGCTGGACAACGCCGTGCGCTACGGGCCAGCCGGGCAGACCGTCATGGTCGCGACTGCCCGCGTGGGCGACCGCTGGACGCTCGAAGTGTCTGACGAGGGGCCAGGTGTGCCTGAGCGCGAGCGGGAGGCCATCTTCTCTCCGTACTATCGCCTGCCGCGCGATATGGGCGGCGCCGTTGGTGGCACCGGCATCGGGCTTGCTGTGGTGCGTCGTCTGGTGCGGGCACACGGAGGGGACGTGCAGGTGCAGGCCGTCAATCAGTTCGGCTCTGACATGGCGGTGGGGGCACGCCTTCTGGTGACGTTGCCCCTTGGTGCGATAGAGACAGGCACAACATGACCCGCATCCTGGTCATTGAAGACAACGCGGATCTCGCCTTTGCGGTGACGACGGCGCTCCAGAGTGAAGGATTCGATGTCGCCGTGGCCGGCACAGGCCCCGACGGCGTGGATCGCGCGCGTCAACGGGACGCGGATCTCATCATTCTCGATCTCATGCTGCCCGGCTTCGATGGCTATCGCGTGATCCGCGAGCTGCGGGGCGAGGGCATCGGGACGCCCATTCTCGTGCTGACGGCGCGCGCTGAGGAAGCGGACAAGGTTCGGGGGCTGCGTCTCGGTGCCGACGACTACGTGACCAAGCCATTCGGGGCCATGGAACTGCTGGCTCGCGTCGAGGCCCTGCTGCGCCGTGCGCGCCATCCCGTGGCTGCCTCGCCCTCCACCCGCTTCGGCGATATCGTGGTCAATCGGTCTGCGCGCAGTGTGGCGCGAGCCGGTGTTCCCGTGTCGCTGACCCCCAAGGAGTATGAGCTGCTGGTGGCTCTGATGGACCGGGCTGGCAGCGTGGTGACCCGCGGGGATCTGTTGCGCGCCGTGTGGGGGTATCAGCAAGACGTCAGTACGCGCACGGTGGACATTCACGTTTCCGAGCTGCGGGCAAAGCTCGAGCCGGTGCCGGCGAAGCCCGTGCACATCATCACGGTTCGCAAGGTCGGGTATCGGTTCGAAGCCTGACGGCATTTCTCTTTGACGAGTTCTTGGCATGATCCCCACGGACATCAGGCGGCTCACCAGACAGGACCTGCCGCAGGCGCATGTGTTGCCGATGACGCGCAGCGAGAGCCGCGAGCTGTTCATCTACGATCTCGCGGTGCATCCGGACCATCAGCGCCGCGGGGTTGGCCGTGCGCTGGTCGAAGCCCTGCGGGCACTGGGCACGGCCGAGGGTATTGGTGTGGCCTTCGTGCCGGCAGACAACGAGGACGAACATGCCCTGGCCTTTTACGAGGCCCTGGGTGGCGAGGCGGCGCCGGTCACGATCTTCACGTTCGGGGCCAGCTAGATGTATTGCGTCGGCCTTGTCAGGGTAACACCGTGTTCCACGGTGGGTTCTCACGAGCTACAGCGCAGAGCATGACCAATCATCGTTGGTATCCACGGCCTGTCTTCTTCGTCCGAGACCTCTCGCGTGCCCTGCAGTTCTACGTCAATGGTCTGGGCTTCGTGAAGAAATGGCGCGTGGCCGCCGTTCTGCTGGCTGGATTGGCGTCGCCGGCGGCGGCACAGAGCGACCCGACCGTCTGGCGCGTGCGCGAGGTCGTGCTCGACGATCTGCGATCCCGGCCGGGGTTCAACGTGCATACCCGATTCGTGAGCGACTCGGCCGACCTCGCGCGCTACGTTGCCTGTCGCGGTACGGGTGCCCAGCGTCGCTGCACCCTCAAGGACACCGTGCCCGTCGTGCGGCTGGTGGTCACGCTGCTTGCACCCGACTCGGCACGTGTTCAGGTGGGTCGTTACCGCATGTTCACCGAGCGCTGTCCGTCACGGACGCCGATCGACCCGCCCTTGCTGGGCGTCGATGCCCACGAAACCCGCACGCTGGTGTTCCGCTCGGGGCGTTGGGCTGAGACGGGTAGCCGCGTGTACGTCGCTTGCTGAGGACAGGTGCGGCGTCTGATCTGCCGGCGTGATCAACGCGCTGAGGCGCGGCAAGGTAATGGCCAGCAGCACACTGACGGCCAGGCCGGCGGCGATGCGGACACCGTCACTGCGCACCAACCGCAGCGTCTCCGGCATGGGACGCCACCGAAGTCGCGCACTCATGGCAATCTCGCGGCCGGCGAGCAGACCAAGAAACACCCAGGTTGTACTCATGGGGATGTGGCTCCACTCCTTGAGCACAAGCGGCACGATACCAAACGCGAAGTAGACAATGGTGGCCGACCGGATGTCGCCGGTGTTGGTCTTGCTTGTCCCCACACGTTGGCTCTCACCGCCTTGTGAGTAGAACGTCCAGGCGTGCAGTCCGGCCATGACGACCAGACCAAATACCAACCAGCCGAGGTCAAGCCGGCTCGGGAGATAGACAAAAATGTTTGCGATTGGGAGAGCGGCCAAGTTTACTGCCGCCGGGATCGGTCGCCATGGCCGTGACCGCGTTGTTGCATTGTCACGGTGGTGTGCACGTCGGAGAAACCTCGCGCCGTGCCTGACGTATGATTGCTCTACATTCGCCATTCACCCGCACACTCCTCACCATGCCCGAACATAGCGACAACGTGATCTCTGAACTGCAGGCCGTGCTGGTTGGCCCCGCAGATCCCCACATTGTCACACTGGAAGCCCGACTGCGTGCCGCACAGCTGACGGCTGATGTGTCCATGCTCGACACACTCATCGCCGAGAACCTGCTGTTCACCGGTCCGGATGGACAGTTGGCCTCCAAAGCCGACGATCTGGCCATGCACCGTTCGGGCGCGGTGCGCATCCGCGCGCATGAGCCGCAGGAGCTGCGCATTCGGCGCGTGGGCGCCGATGTGGCGGTGGTGGCGCTGCGCGCGCAGCTCAGCGTCGAGGCCAACGGCGCACTCGTCATGCAAGGCCCGGTGCGCTACACCCGTGTCTGGGCGCGTGAGTCCGACGTCGCCTGGCGGGTGACAGCTGGGCCACGCAATGCGGCTCCCGGCTTTCCCCCCCGCATTCGCCACCCCGCCCCCGCCCCCGGTGTGTCCCCGGGTCAGTCCACCCGCCCTCCCCTAGTTGAGGACGCACAGGTGTCGCACCGGTGCCTGTGGCAGGGTCCCCCACCCCAAAGGGCCAATGCGCACGACGGGACAGCAGCACGCCCC
>JACVCT010000166.1 GCA_016741895.1 Gemmatimonadaceae bacterium
CCTGAAGGGGCTCCCCGGAACCACCCTCGCCCCCCGCCTCCACCACCTCCCCCATCCCCACCCCCTGCGCCGTCGCCCTGAGCACCGTCTCCAGCAGCACGCACGCCGCCATCGCATCCACGTCACCCTTTCGGCCGCGCGTGGACCCGCCCTGCTCCCGAATGCTGCGCAGCGCCGCCGAGGTGGTGAAGCGCTCGTCCACGAGGCGGACGGGCAGGGCCTGACGTGCCACGAGTTTGCCCGCCACCTCGCGCACTTCGCGCGAGCGGTCGGTTTCGTCGCCGGACGGGTCGAGTGGCAGGCCGAACACATAACCGCGCGCGCCAAGCGACTCGGCCTGACGCATGAGCTCCGCGAGTGGTGGCCGCTTGCCCGCACGTCGCGCAATGATGCCCACCGGAGAAGCCAGCAGGCCCAGCTCGTCGCTGATGGCGAGCCCGATGCGCTTGTCGCCCCAGTCCACGGCGAGCAGACGCCCGCCGGGAGCGGACTCGGACGTCACCCTTCCGCCATCTGCTTGAAGAACTCCTGATTGTTCTCCGCCTGCTCCATGCGCTTGAGCAGGAACAGCATGGCCTCGTCGCTGGGCATGTCGGCCAGGAAGGTGCGCAGCAGAAACACGCGCTGCTGCTCGAAGGGCGTGAGCAGCAGTTCTTCGCGCCGCGTGCCCGACTTGTTGATGTCGATGGCGGGGAAGATGCGCTTCTCGGCCAGCTTGCGGTCGAGCACCAGCTCCATGTTGCCCGTGCCCTTGAACTCCTCGAAGATCAGCTCGTCCATGCGCGAGTTGGTTTCGATGAGCGCCGTGGCCACGATGGTCAGCGAGCCGCCTTCCACCAGCTTGCGGGCCGCGCCAAAGAACGCCTTGGGCTTCTGCATGGCGGTGGCTTCCATGCCGCCCGACATCAGCTTGCCGCCCTGCGGAGCCACCGCATTGTGCGCGCGGGCCAGTCGCGTGATGGAGTCGAGCAGGATGACCACATCCTTGCCACTCTCCACCAATCGCTTGGCCTTCTCGAGCACCATGCCCGCCACCTGCACGTGCCGGTCGGCGGTTTCGTCGAAGGTGGAGCAGATCACCTCGGCCTGCGGGCAACTGGCCTGCATGTCGGTGACCTCTTCCGGCCGCTCGTCGATGAGCAGGATGATGAGCGTGACCTCGGGATGGTTCTCGACGATCGCGTTGGCGAGCTGCTGCAGCAGGATCGTCTTGCCGCCCTTGGGCGGGGCCACGATGAGGGCGCGCTGTCCCTTGCCGAGGGGCGCGATGATGTCGCAGATGCGGGTCGCGACTTCGCCGTTCTTCCGTTCGAGGTGAATGCGCTCGTCGGGGTACTTGGCGGTCAGGTTATCGAAGGCGCTTCGCAATTTCGACTGCTCGGGGTCACCACCGTTGATGCGCTCCACCTTGAGGAGCGCGAGGTACCGTTCCCATTCCTTGGGGGGGCGGACTTCGCCCATCACCGTGTCACCGGTGCGGAGGTCGAAGCGCTTGACCTGGGAGGGGGAGACGTAGATGTCGTCGGGGCCGTGCAGGTAGTTGAAGTCCTGGGCGCGCAGAAAGCCGTAGCCTTCGGGCAGGACTTCGAGGACGCCCTCGCCATAGAGCGTCGTATCCGTTTCGAGCAGGGCCTGCTCGATGCGGAAGATGAGCTCCTGCTTGCGAAGGCCCGTGACGCTGGTGAGCTGCAGGGATTCTGCGAGCGCCAGGAGTTCAGGAACCGACTTTCGCTTCAGCTCGGCGACGTGCACTAGGCAAGGGAACCGTTGGGGAGGCGTGGCCGCCGGATCGGGCCGGAGGCACCGGGGCCAGGCCACGCGCGCGGCAGGACTCGAACCTGCGACCTTCTGCTCCGGAGGCAGACGCTCTATCCAACTGAGCTACGCGCGCATTGCGGCTGCCCGGTCGGAAAACTGCCGGGTAGGACCGCCCGACGCCCGGGTGTCCCCAAAACGTCAGACCGGGGAAGCTAAACCGATGACGGGGGTGGGGGCAAGGAACGTGTCAGTCTGGTGACAGACTGCCTGACGCTGGATCAATAGGCCAACGACCGGTAGTTTGGCTCGGCGGAATGCTGACCGTTCAATCCTGTACACTGCCGTATGACACGGGAGACTCGTGGTATGAATTGGCCTGTGGGTGGCGCGGCCGTCGGTGTGGCCGTCTGCATGGCCGTGATCACTTCGCTCGCTCAATCACAGACGCCAGTCGGTCGCGTCGTGTTTGGCGGGGAGGCGGATCGCGGTGTGGCGTTGGAGAAGCCCCAAGACATGATGCTGACTCGCTCCGGGGTGGTCGTGGTCGAATCGGGCGCACCGTACCTGCGACTGCTGTCGTCGTCCGGACGACTGCTGCATTCGGGCGTCAAGGCGGGGTCGGGGCCGGGAGAAGTCCGGCACATTTCGGCCGTCAGCGTCAGTCCCGCGCGCGACGCACTGCTGGTCTTTGACCCTGCGCTGCGTCGGGTGAGTCGGTTCCGCGTAACGGACTCCATTGCGCTGATGGATGCCCACAGTGTTCCGCTCGAGGTCGATGCCGCCTGCCTGCTCGGCGGTACCCTGTGGGCGAGCGGCGTTCACGACACGCAGGGCATCGTGCACCGACTCTCCATTCGCGACGGCCAGTATGTCGTGGCGCAGTCGCTGGGCACCTACAAGGTTGGTCATCCATTACAGGGCAATCGCCTGTTCTGGCAACACGTCGTCGCCTCGCGCATGCTCTGCAACGAAGCGAAGAATCAGATTGTGGTGGCCTCCAGGCAGCTCGGCGTGCTTCAGCGCATCAACATCGCAACGGGTGCCGTGAGCATGGTGCGCGTGCCCGGATTCGAGCCCCTGCACTTTGCCATGGAAGGCCAGTCCATGGTGGTGCAACGGGGGCCACAGGGGGTGTCGGACGAAATCCTGAACGTAACCGAGCAGCCCAATGGCTACCGCGTCATCGTGGGGCGCACGGACAAGACACATCGAGGAGATGGCGACTATCTGTCCATTCGCGAGATGGTCGTCCCGTTCAACGGCGCCGCCTCGGGTAAGGTTGAGCTGCTCAGGGAAGCGGAGCTCGATCGGGATGGGAATCGTGTGCTGTGCTACAGCGCGGTGCCGTATCCGCAGGGGGCGGTGGTTGTAGGCGGTGCGGGGTGCAAGGCGCGGTGAATCAGTCGGGGTTACACGTGTGCTTACAAGGCAAGGCGAGGAATTGTTTGCCTACCATTCGCCATAGCGTCTCGCAAACCACGTAGTTGCATAGAGGGAGTTGCAATCGTGCCAATCAGCGAATTCGCAAAGAATATGTTCATCCGATACTTCGCGGCGCTTGCCGGGCTCGTGGCCGTCGCGACAACGTCAGCCGCCCAGGTACCCGACTTCAACGCACCCGTCTGGTCCACCGGCTACGAGTATACCGCGATCACTGCGGTGCGTGTGTTGTCCGACGGACGCGTACTGCTACTCGACGTAGGGGAGAATCGCCTGCAGGCCCTCACCGCCGCGGGGAAGCCGCTTCGTGATATCGGGCGCATAGGGGCTGGACCGGGTGAGTTCCGCGAACTGCGCAGCCTCGTCGCATTGCGTGGCGACTCGACCGCACTCGTGGATGTCGTGCTTCGCCGCATCCAGTATCTCGATGGTCGCCTGCAATTCGGCGCCACGGTACCTTTCCCAAACATCGACGGCGACGGTCCGGGTGACCTGACATTGGCCGACGCGCGTGGTCATCTGCTTTTCAAGACATTTGCGCACCGGGCCACCGCGCCCAGCGCCGCGCTGGTTCGATGGGACCCGAGGCGCGATCAGGTGGACACGCTGGGCCACCTGTTGCATCCACTGCTCACGCGGCCGATGAAAGTCGGAAAGAACCTGGCACAGTACGTCATTCCCTACCGCCCCGAAGATGGGTGGGGCATGACACCCGACGGACAGGTGGTGGCGGTCCGCGCGTCACCTTATGTCGTGGAGTCCATCGCGTCGGGTCGTGCGCCATTTCGCAAGGTGCTGTCGGCTCCGGCCGTTGCCGTGACCGCCGGTGATCGGAAGGGCTGGGCCACGGTGGTGCAGGACTCCATCCCCCGTACCAAACCGCCATTCGATCCGTCAGGTATCGTGTCCGGCGGTGATGGCTCCCTGTGGATCCCGCGTTACTTTCCCCGCGGCGCCAGGCTTCGCCAATGGGACGTGGTGTACCCCGGCACGGGACGCCATGTCGTGCGCACGTTGCGGAGCACACAGGACGTGCGCGCCGTGACGGCCGCCGGCGTGTACATCGCCACCACCGGGCCCGATGATCTGCAACGCCTGGAGTTCCATCGTCATGGGGGTAAGTGATGGCGGACTGTCGGGCGTCGCTGGCTTGAATGTGACTCTACCCGATGCGCGTCCGAATGATGATGCAGCCCCCACGTCCAGACGTTACTATGTCGCGGAAACCCGGTGGCGCCCAATGTCTGGTCGTCGCCGTCCAATCAAGTCTGTGCCCCCCATGTCCCGTCATGTGCTGACAGTCCACCGCCACGCAGCGCGCCGGCTGCTTGTCCTCGCCACCTCCGTCACCGCGTTCTGGGCCTGTGCCAAGGCCGACGGGGACAGTGCCACGAGCGACAGTTCGGCCGCGTCGGCCTCCGCCGATTCGGCCGATGCCGCACGCCCGGCCATCGCCCTGCCGGTCTCCGCCGAGGAGGCCAGCGATGCGGATCTTGTGCTGCGCGTGACCACCACGGGCCAGGTGCGTAGCGACGCGGTGGTCAAGCTCAAGGCGGAGGTGCCTGGCACGGTTGCGCGGGTACTCGTGCGGCCCGGTCAGCAGGTCACACAGGGCCAGGAACTGGTGCGCTTCGACGCGTATCCGTTTGAATTGGCCGTGCGCGAGGCCGCAGCGCGCAGCGACGAGGCGGAGCAGCGCTTCCTCGAGAGTTATGTGCCCGAGTCGCTCGTGACCGGACAGGGCCCCACGCCCGAGCAGCGCCGCGCGCTCATGAACAAGGCCGGCCTCACCGGCGCCCGTCTGCAACTCGAGCGTGCCCGCTTCGAACAGGATCGCGCCGTCATCCGCAGCCCCGTCGCAGGCACCGTGGATGCCATTGACGTGGCCGTGGGAGAAAAGATCGGCGCCGGTCAGCCCCTGCTCACCGTGGTGGACACGCGCAATCTGCGCATCGAGGCGCAGGTGCTGGAGCACGACCTGCCGCTCATTCGCGTGGGCGGCGAAGCGGTGGTGTCCAGCGCTGCCACGGGCGGACGCAGCCTGCCCGGGCGCATCGAGGCCGTGCTGCCTCTGGTGGACTCGGTGACACGCGCTGGACGGGCGCTGGTTCGTGTTCGCAACGATGGCGCACTCAGGCCCGGCATGTATGCGGATGTGTCGCTCGAAGCTGCGCGGCTCCGCAACCGTCGCCTCGTGCCAGCGCGCGCGGTCATTGAACGCGATGGCCGGCCGTTGGTGTTTGTGGTGCGCGACGGGCGGGCGCAGTGGACGTACATACTGCCCGGCCGCAGCAACGGCAGCTTCACCGAAGTGCTGCCCGATTCGGTTACGGGGGAGATTCCCGTCAAGGCGGGCGATCCGGTCATCATTGAGGGGCATCTCACGCTCACGCACGACGCCGCCGTGCGCGTGCGCACGCCTGACGCGTAGGAGCCACCGTGTCGCTCGCTGCAGCAGCGGTGCGCCGCCCCGTAGCCACGGTGGCGGCCATCCTCGCGGTCCTGCTTCTGGGCTCGGTGTCGCTCACGCGTCTGCCGGTGTCTCTGTTGCCCGATGTCTCGCTGCCCGTGCTCACCATTCGCACGGTGTATCCAGGCGCGGCTGCACCCGAGGTGTCGCGCTTCGTGGCCGAACCCATTGAGCAGGCCATTGCCGCCACGCCGGGGCTGGTGGAATTGCGCAGTGTGAGTCGCAACAACGAAGCCACCACCACGGCGCGATTTGCCTGGGGCACCGACATGCGCAGCACGGTGCTGGCCATGCGCGAGCGGCTCGATGCGGCTCGCGGTCAACTGCCTGAGCGCGCCGAACGGCCCACCCTGCTGACCAGTGATCCGGGCGAGCGGCCCATCGCCGTGTTGGCGGTGCGCACCGACCGCGCCAAGGGCGGCGGCGACCTGCGCACCCTGGCCCGTACGGCCGCCGAGGTGCATGCGCGCCGCCTCGAACAGATCGAGGGTGTGGCCAGTGTGGCCGTGGTGGGCGCACCCGAAGACGAAATCCGTGTGGCGGTCGACCCGGATCGCTTGCGCGCGCTCGACCTTACGCCCGAGGACGTGGCCAACGCCATCCGCACGCAGAACGTGACGGGTGCGGGCGGCACGATTCGCCGCGGGCAGTTTCGCTTCTCGGTGCGCACGCTCACCGAATACCGCACGCCATCGGAACTGCTGGAAACACCGGTGGGTCCACCCGGACGCGGCATCATGCTGCGCGATGTGGGCACGGTGGAACTGGGTCTCGCCGATCCACAAACGCTCACGCGTCTCGACGGCACGGAAGCCATTGGCCTCGTGGTCTACAAGGACGCCGGCTCCAACACGGTGGCCGTGACACGCCGCATGATGGCGTCGGTGGCGCAACTCGAGCAGGAGTTTCCGGCGCTGCCCATGACGGTGGTGGCTGCGCAGGCCGACTTCGTGGTGGACGCGCTGTCCAACCTCGGTCAGGAAATCGTGGCCGGCGGATTGCTCTCCCTGCTGGTCATCTTCGTGTTTCTGCGCGACTGGCGGCTGTCGTTGGCCATCGGTCTCACGGTGCCGCTTTCGGTGCTGATGGCGCTCGTGGCGCTGCAGGCGCTCGACGTATCCATCAACGTGCTGTCGCTGGGTGGACTGGCGCTGGGCACGGGCCTCCTGGTGGACACGGCCATCGTGGTGGCCGAATCGGTGGGGCGGAAGCGCCGCGAAGGCATGGGGCTGCGTGAGGCCGCCATTGCCGGCACCGACGAAGTGGCGGCGCCACTGTTCGCCGGCACGCTCACAACGGTGCTGGTGTTTGGTCCCATCATCTTTGTGCGCGGATTGGCGGCGGCGTTGTTTCGTGACCTCTCGCTGTCGGTGGTCACCACGGTGGCGGCCAGTCTGCTGCTGGCGCTCACGCTCATGCCGGTGATGATCGTGGGCAGACGAAAGAAGCAAACGGCGATAGCCGACCGCGCGGAAGCCGTGATGGCAGAAGCCTCGAAAGCAGAAACCGAGGAGCCGGGCGCCCTCGACCGACTCGGCGCGCGACTCGCGGGCTACTACGAGCATGGCATGCGCGGGTCGCTCGCGCATCCTGTGGCCGTGTGTGGCGCGGCGCTGGTCACGCTCGCCGTGACCATCGTACTCATCATCGCGCTGCCCAAGGAAATTCTGCCACGTGTGGACGAAGGTGTGCTGGTGGCGCAGGTGGCGCTGCCCGAAGGCACGGCGCTCGAGGCCACCACGGAACAGGTGGCGCGCATCGAGCAGGCGGCGCGGCAGCTTGGCGCGCGTGATGTGTATGCGCGTGTGGGCAAGGCCACCGACGAGGAGGTGCTGAGCGGCGCCGATCCGGGCTCCAGTGCCACCGCGCAGCTCATCGTGCGCATTCCCGAGGGCCGTTCGGCGGCGGTGTTTGCGCAATCGCTGCGCGCTGCGCTGCCCGATCTGGCCAGTGGGGCCCTCGCCATCGATCTCGCGGGCCAGTCGGAATTCGGCTCGCTCATTGGCCGCGAAGGGCGGCTCGTGCGAGTGGAGTTGTCGGGCACCTCACCCGCCGAAGCGCAGCAGTGGGCCGACACCGTGCGCGGGGCCCTGCGTACTCTGCCCACGCTGTCCGATGTGCGTGATGCCTACGCGGCCACGCAGCCCGTGGTGGAGGTGCGGCTCGAGCGGGCGCGACTGGCCGAGCGCAACATTCCGCCCTCGGCGGTCTCGAGCGCGCTGAGCGGCGCGCTGGGTGGCGTGGCGGCCAGTGAGTTGCGCGAAACCGATCGCCGCACGCCCATTGCCGTGCGCTACACCGGCGCCAGCAACGAAGATCTGAGCGTGGCTTTGCGCACTCCCGTGCGCGGCGTGCCGCTCGGGCAACTGGTGCAGGTCAGTGAAACCCGCGCACCGCTCGAGGTGGTACGTGTGGGGCAGCGTCCCGTGTCCATCGTGGAAGGTCTGGTGGAGGAGGGAGGCACGGCGAAGGCCAGTGCCGATGTGCAGCGCGTCATGGCTGCGCTCACCCTGCCGCCCAGTGTCACCTGGCAGGTGGGCGGCGCCGATGCCGAACGGCAGCGCACCAGCAACGAACTCACACTGGTGCTCGTGCTGGCGGCCGCGCTCATGTTTCTCGTTCTGGCCGGTGAGTTTGCCAGTTTCACCATTCCGCTCGTGGTCATGCTCACCGTGCCGCTGGCCGGCGCGGGTGCCATTGTCTTTCTCTGGCTCACGGGGCAGTCGCTCAACGCCGTGAGTCTCATTGGCATCGTGGTCATGATCGGCATGGCCGACAACGAGGCGGTGGTCAAGCTCGACGCCATTCGCAGCCTGCGCGAACAGGGCCTGCCCGTGCACGAGGCCATTGTGCAGGGCGGGGCGCTGCGTCTACGCGCCATCGCCATGACCAGCATCACGACGGTCACGGGCGTGCTGCCGCTGGTCTTTGGCTGGGGAAGTGGTGGCGCGTTGTATCAGCCGCTGGCGGCCGGCATCATTGGTGGCAGCATCAGTGCACTGCTGGTCACGTTCTTCCTGCTGCCCACGGTGTACGCGCTGCTCGAAGGGCGCCGCGAACGCGCCATGGCGCGTGCGGCGGAACGCGACACGTCACGCGTGGTGGCAACCGCGCCATGACGACCGCGCGGTGATGGTCCCGTGATTCGCTTTGCAACCTCGCGCCCGGCCGTGGTCTGGGCCTTGTGTGTGGCGCTGCTGCTGGCGGGCGGCCTGGCCTTCACGCGCCTGCCACTGGCCACACGCACCACCGTGGAGCTGCCGCGTCTGTCCGTGGGCGCCTTCTGGGCCGGGGCCTCGCCCGAGGTCATGGAAACCTTCCTCACCTCGCCCATCGAAGCCGCCGTGCAATCGGTGCGCGGGGTCAAGTCGGTGTCCAGCACCAGCAGCGACGGTTCGGCCATGCTCACCGTGGAGCTCGAACCACGTGCCGACGTGCAGATGGTGCGGCTGGGCATTCTCGAACGGCTCGAACTGCTGCGTCGCGACCTGCCGCCGGGTGCCTTCATGCCGACGGTGTCCAACTACGTGCCGGAGGGTTTGCAGGAGCCGCCGCTGCTTTCACTCACCATCTTCGGTCCCTATACGCCCGGCACACTGCAGCGCATCCTCGATCGCGACGTGGGGCCACGTTTGTCGTCGGTGCCCGGCGTGTCGGGTGTGCAGGTGCGAGGGGGCACCTCGCTGGGCGTGTCGGTCAGCTATGATCCCACACGACTCCGTCAGTTGGGGCTCACGCCGCAGCTGCTGAGCGACGCGCTGTCCAATGCCCGTCTGGTGCAGGCCCTGGGGACGCTCGAGTCGCGCGACCCCAACGGCCGGCGCCGCTTCGCGCGTACGGTGGTACTG
>JACVCT010000167.1 GCA_016741895.1 Gemmatimonadaceae bacterium
CGCGGGCGGGCGTATGCGGAAGGGGGCAGCCGCGGCACGGGGGGGCATCCTGCGCAACTCCGGGCCCGCGACCGCTACGATGTCATGTTGCTGGCCTCGTCTGGCCCAGAGCGCGCGGATTCGCTCGACCGGCAGTGGGCGGCCAGTGGCGACACGGTACGATTGCGTGGGCGTCTCTCCGGTGAGCCCACCCTGCTTGGCATTGAAGCGGTGGGCCAGGCGGCCGACGGTTTGGATGCGCGTACGCGCTTTGGCTTTTCTCCACCGCGGCCGCTGTCGGCGCTGGCTGCCGATGAACCGGCGGTGTCGGACCTCGCGTTACTGCCTTCGTTGAGTGCCGCACAACTGGCGGCGCCGTCCGATACGCTGCTGCATCTGCTACGGCCCTCTTCGATGCTGACCGCCAATGATCGTCGCCTGAGCCTTTACTGGGAGAGCTACAACACGCGGCCCAGTGACAGCGTGCAGATCGTGTTGCGCGTGGTGCCGGAGAACGGCGCCAGCCTGCTTCGGCGACTGGGCATTGCGGCACGACTGATTGCCGATCCCACCGAAGGCGTGGAGGTCCGGTGGTTGGATTCGGAGCCATTGGGCGGCCAAACCACTCTCGTTGGGCCGGTGCCGGCCCAGATGCGCGCCATCACCCTGGATCTTGGTCGCCTCAAGCCGGGCCGGTACCTGATTGACCTGCGCATGCAGCGGAAGGATGGGCACATGGCGGTGCAGCAAACGGCCGTGGAGCTGTTGCCATGAAACAACTGCTGCTGGCTCTGGGCTTAATGGTCTTCGTGGCGAACAGCGCACAAGCCCAATTGCGAGCGCAGGGCGTGTACCGAGGCTCGGTCCCCATTCGCGAGTACGACCGCGAAACGAAGGTGTTTCGCGAGCACGTGGTGGTCAATCTGCCACCCAGCTATCTCGGCCTTCCGCGTCCCAGCGAACCCGTCGTGGGCTACTATGCGTGGAAGCTCAGCTTCAATGGGAACAGTCCGTTGACGTTCGTGCTACGCACGGATTCGGCGCTGGTGGCCAAGGATGATCAGACGGTGCTGCGTGCTGCGCGATTGTACCTGTGCCGAGACAGCGAGCAGTGGTTGCTGGAATGCGATACGCCGGTGCGGGCCACCGCCCGTCGCTCGCGCGAGCATATCGAGTTGGATATTCAGGACGCGGCGCTGGCCTCGAAACTCAGGGCGGGCAAGCCCACGCTGCTGTTCCGGCAGTTCATCGAGCCCGGAGGGCGATTCCGGGTGGATGAGGTGGGGGTGCTGGTCCCCTGAACACCACTCCAAACTCAGAACTTGCACTCAAAGCTCAGAGCTGACCGGACTGTCGGTTGGCTGTGAGCTTTGAGTTCAAGTGGTGAGTGTCGAGTGCAAACCATGAACTCGATACTCGAACCCACAACTCGAAACTGATCAGTTCCGGGTTGTGCGTTGAGGTTCCGGGTCATAGGTCGGCTCAACTCCAACCCCACAACTCGAAACTGATCGGTTCCGGGTTGTGGGTAGAAGTTTCGAGTTCTGAGTTGCTCTATCGTCGCTGCACTCGCCCCAGCCTCGATACCGTCAGCGTGTCCGCCCGCCCTCCGCGGGCCAGCACCAGCCGCAGATTTGCGGCCCCCACGCCCAGCGCGTCGGGCCCGTAGGCCATGGAGTCGCGTGTGCTCTGCAGCGCAATCCGCCGCTCGGCAAACTCGGCCCGCGCCAGCGTATCGCTGCCCCGGTGCACCACCCCCCGCCGGCCCGACGCGTCAATGCGAACCGCCACCCGCGTCCCGCTCGCCCAGGCCTGATCGCGCGCGAAGGCCAAGAGGTCGGCCGCTTCGGCCGCCGCCGTCTCCACAGCCAGCGCGTCCAGCAGCGGCAGGCTGCGGGCCAGGGCCAGCGCGAGCAGCACACCGAGCAGGGCCAGCACCACCACCTGCTCGACCAGCGTGACCCCGGCACGCGCCCGGCGGCGCTGGGCCAGAGGGCGTGGGCGGGACCGTGAGTGGCAAACCCAATTGCGCATGCGCCACAGTGCACACACACGGCGGCCGCTGTTGCACCGATTTTACGCGAGCGGGGTGCTGGCAACGCAGCAGGCCCTGCTGCAGACCCGGGCTCAAGGTACATTTCGGCTTCCTCTCACCACCCCCGATCATTTCCACCCCCATGCGGATTGCCATTTCCACCGGCGGCGGCGACGCGCCGGGTCTCAACGCCGTCATTCGTGCGGCGGTGCTGTCTGCACGCACACGCGGCTGGGACGTGCTCGGCATCAAGCGCGGCTTTGCCGGTCTGCTTGGCGAAGACGAGATCGTGCCCCTGACCTCCGACACCGTGCGCGGCATTGCAGCGCAGGGCGGCACGATCATCAAGACCACCAATCGCGGCAGCCCGTTTGCCTATCCCGTGCAGCAGCCTGACGGGACCTGGGTGAGCGTCGATCGCTCCGACGAACTGGTGGAGAATGCGCGCAACCTTGGCATCGAAGCCATCATCTCCATTGGAGGCGACGGTTCGCTGGCGATTGCGCAGAAGCTCAGCCAGAAGGGTGTGCGGGTCGTGAGTGTGCCCAAAACCATCGACAACGATGTGGCGGGCACCATCACTACCTTCGGCTTCGACACCGCCGTCAACACGGCCATGGAAGCCATCGACAAACTGCACACCACGGCCGAGTCGCACGACCGCGTGATGGTGCTGGAGGTGATGGGCCGCGAGGCGGGCTTCATCGCCCTGCATGCCGGCGTGGCCGGCACCGCCGACGTGATTCTCATCCCCGAAATCGAGTGGGACATCGAGAAGGTGTGTGAGAAGATCGTGCAGCGCGACGCGGCCGGACGGCGCTTCAGCATCGTGGTGGTGGCCGAAGGAGCCAAGCCCAAGGGCGGCTCGGAGTCCATCATCGGGGCCTCCCTGCCAGGGCAGGAGCGGCGGCTCGGCGGCATTGCCGAGCGCATTGCCTACGACATTCAGCGCATCACGGGCAAGGAAACGCGTTCCATGGTGCTGGGGCATCTGCAGCGCGGTGGTTCGCCGACAGGATACGACCGTCTGCTGGCCACGCGCTTCGGGGCCGCGGCCGTGCAGGCGGTGGCCGACAAGAAGTGGGGACACATGGTGGCGCTGCAGTCGCCGCATATTGTGGCCATTCCCATCGAAGAGGTGCTGGCGGAGACCAAGCGGGTGGACCCCAAGCATGACGTGGTGCAGACCGCGCGCATGATCGGCATATCCTTCGGGGACTGACATGTCCTGCCAGGAGGCCGCCCCTGTCCCCAAAGCATGACAGGAGGCGGCCGGGATGTGACCCGGCGGACCCTCCCTCTGTCCCTAGGGTACCGTAGTGTCGATACTTACGACGAAAGCAGCGGCGTTCCCGTGCATGGCACGCCGTATGCACGTCACTCGCGGCAGGGTGGCCAGCCGTCCGTTCGTGGGGAACGGAGGCTCGGGATACCGGTGGAGAGCGTTCTCATGATTCGAACTTCCTGGCGGGTGCTGACAGCTGCTGTGGTCCTGTCGCTCATGGCGACGGGTTCCTCGGCGTGGGCGCAGGCCAAGAACGCGCGTCCGTCGGGCAGGGCGGCCGAAAAGGACAGCATCCCGAAGGAGTATCTGCCGCCGGCCGGCATGTGCCGGGTCTGGGTGGACGGGGTGCCCGCCAACCAGCAGCCGGCGCCCACCGACTGCGCCACGGCGGGGCGCAACAAGCCCGCCAATGGCCGGGTGGTCTACGGCGAGGACAAGTCGAAGGGCAAGAAGGTCGACGACCTGCCCATCAATCGCCTCAAGTCCGAGGTGAAGAAGGGGCCGCCACTGATTCCGCCGCTGGCGGCCAACCCGGACCCTCGGGCTCGCGAGGCCTGGGAGGCCAAAAAAATCTCCGATGCCCAGCTCCACGGCGATGCGCCGGCGTCTCAAACGCCGGCGTCGGCATTTCCGGGTGGGGCGATGTCACAGCAGGGGCCCATGGGGTCATACGGCGGGTACGTGACGCCGGGCGGGGTGGTGGTGCCGGGCGCCGTGTCCGACCCGCGCTACTTTGCGCCGGGCATGACGCCGCCGGGCACCGGTTCCTCGGCCTGTCTCGACCGCGATGAGGACGGCTGGTGCGATGATCAGCGCTTCGGCCCGCCCGTCTGTCTGGATCGGGACAAGGACGGCCGCTGCGACGACCTGCCGGAGTTCGCCTCACGGGCCTACCCGCAGGTGCTGCCCATGATGCGCAGCACCATCGACGTGCTGCAGGGGCGGCCCAGCCAGGACATCATGCAGTGGCTTGGCACCAACGAGTTCGTGCTGCGCGTGCCCGACCAGGGCCGCGGCGGTGTGCCCTGGCGCGCCATCTTCCTCGACACCAACAGCCAGTTGCTGCAGGTGTGGACGGACGTGAACCGCGATGGCCGGGCCGACCGCATCGAGATCTTCCGCAACGGTCAGCGGGTCAAGCTCATTCAGCGCTGATTGGTATTGCCGGGTACACGGCCGGCGTGAGATGACGCCGGCCGAGTAGATTGCGGGGTGCGCACACCCATTGATCGCTATCTGCCGCCGGATCCGGCGGCCTTCGTGGCGGCCGCGCCGCCCACCGGACGTGTCATCGTCATCGCGCCAACGCGCGCGGCATGCGAGACCATCGAACTCGCAGTCGGTCTGCACCTCGACACCTTCCTCGAACGCACGCGCGGCGCCGATCTGCGTCGCCTGGCCGGCAGCGGGAAGGGCTTTGGCATTGTTGCGGGCACGGGCACCGGCAAGACGCTCGCCATTCGCCCCATCGCCGAGACCATTCTTGGCACGACCGCGCTGCGCGTTGGTGTGGTGAACCGGGAACGCGAAGCGACACCCGAAACGCCGTCGTGGAACGTGATCATCGTGACCACCGGCATCGCACGGCGCTGGTTCCAGGACGGCGATATCCATCCGACGGACACGCTGGTGGTGGATGAGATCCACCAGACCAGCGCCGAGCTCGAACTCTGTCTGGCGCTGGGCAAGCGGGTGGGCTGCCGCTTCATCTGGCTGTCGGCCACGGTCGACCCGCGCTTCTATGCGCGCTACCTCGAAAGCGCCGACGTGCTCGAGGTATCGGCCTTCGACGCCAGCAAGGCGGCGCGTGTGGAAGTGGAGCGCCGGAAGCCACTCGAATTCCTCGATGAGCGCTTCCTGCAGAAGCTCGCACGCAGTGAGCGCGGCGTGGCCATCTTTCTGCCCACGCGCGCAGCAGTGGAAGAGGCGGCCGAATGGGTGCGGCATCGCTATCCGCGGGTGAGTGCCGCACACTATCACGGCGGCGAACCCATTCGGGTCATCCGGCCCTTCCTCGAGGGCGAGGTGGCCAAGCCGTACTTCCTGGCCATGACGGCGGCAGGCCAGAGTGCGCTCAATGTGCCGGGCCTCGACACGGTCATCATCGACGACACGCGCTTCACCAACGTGATTGATCGTGGGCGCAACGTGCTCACGCGTGTGCATCTGGGCGCCAACGAAATTCTGCAGATGGCCGGGCGTGTGCACGGGCGCGTGGAAGGCGGCCGCGTGTACATCCTGAGCGATCGCGACATCCGCTTCGAGGCGCTGCGGCCCACGGAGCCCGAGTTCCAGCTCGCCGGTGACAGTGAGCGCGTGGCACTCACCTGCGCCGACCTCGGCGTGCGCGCCGATGCGCTGGACCTGCCGGTGCCGCTCGATCGCGCCGCCTATCGGCGCGCGGTGGATCATCTGACGACGCGCGGGCTGATTGCCAACGACCGTCTCACGCCCTACGGCCGTGCCGTGGAGGCGTTGCCGGTGGAGCGCGCCTGGGGCGAACTGATCGTCAACGGCGAAGACGAGCTGCTGCCCGTGCTGGCGGTCATGAGCGGCATCGAGTCGCTGCATCGCATGACACGCGAGGGACGTGATCTCGAGGGGCTGGTCGTGCGCGGCAGCGATCATCTCACGGCGTACAACGTGTATGCCGAGGCGTATCGCGTGGCCGGGTACATCGGTGATGTGTATGGTTTGCCTCGACATCTCTTCGACGCCGACCGCATTGCGCACTGGGCCGAGCAGCGGGGCGTGCTGGTCAAGTCACTCGAAGATGCAGCGCTGGCCATGGCCAGTGTGTATCGCAGCGTCGGTCTGCCGCTGCCGCACACCCTGCCGCTGGCCGGACAGGCGGTGCATCGGCGCTTTGCCGATCTGGTGGCGCGCTTCATGCCGTTCGATCTGGTCATCGAGGAGGAAACAGCGGACGGCCACGAGGCGCGGGTGTCCAAGACGAGCGTGTGCGGCTCGTGGGGCGCGGTGGCGGGGACCCTGCGCTACTTCGCCGATCGCCACGGCATTCCGCGCGCGAGCATCGAGGGCACGCAGCTCAGCATGGACCTCGTGCGGCAGTATGCGCTGCGGCATCCGCCGGAGCTGGCACTCGATCCCGAGCGCAAGCACGCGCCGGTGCTGCTGCGACGCCGTGTCACCTACTTCGGCTTCGAGCTCTCGCGCGAGAGCGAGCCGCTGCCGGAGTTTCCGCCCGATCTGGCGGACGCGGCCCGTGCCCTGCTGGCCGAGGCGGCGGCGCGTGGCGAGCTGCGTCATCCGGCCATGCGACGCAATCAGCCCATCGTCGATGAGGTGCGCGAGGTGTATCGCCGTTTGGGCGGACGGACGACGCGTCTCGGACAGGCCGAGCTGGCGGCGTGGTATCAGCGGGCCATGGGACAGGAGCGCAGCTGGGAGCGCATTCGCACGCTGCCCATGCTGCTCGACCGGCGGGACTTCATCAGTGATGCGGACCTTGCGGCGGCGCGTGCGCTGCCGGGCAGCGTGGAGATCCGCGATCGCGCGGTGACGCTGGACTACGACGTGGAAGAGCGCGACGGCCAGATCGTGCCGGTGGTGCGACTCCGGCTGCCGGAGAAGCTCGCGCGCACGCTGGTGGTCGAGGAACTGCCGACGCTGGACCGGGCGCTGCGCTTTATCGTGGTGCGGGGGCAGCGTGGCGCGGTGCGCGCGGATACGCTCGAGGCTCTGCAGCAGCGGCTCGATGATCCGTACACGGACGAGGAGCGCGAGCGGCACAGCAAAACAGCAAACCGCGACAGCCGGGGCGGCGGAAGCCGTAGCGACAGAAGTCGTGGAGACGGAAGCCGTGGGGGCAGTTACCGCGGAGGCGGCTCAGGCGGTGGTCGGAGTGGCGGTCACAGGGGTGGCGGGCGGCCTGGCGGACGCCCCGGAGGCAAGCCTAAGCGGCGTGGGCCACCGCGTTGAGCGATGACGCGATCTTCCTGTGGTCGTGTTTGCGCAGGAACTGCCGCAGCAGTTCGTCGGTGAGCGGGCGGCTGTACAGATAGCCCTGGCCGACATCGCACTGCAGTTCGTGCAGCAGCGCGTGCTGGCCCGGTGTCTCGATGCCTTCGGCCACCACCAGCGCGCCCAGTGACTTGCCGAGCTGCACGATGGTGCGCACGAGCGCGCGATCGCGCTCGCCGTCTTCCACACGCTGCACGAAGGCGCGATCGATCTTGAGTTCGTCAAAGGGCAGGAACTGCAGGTAGCTCAACGACGAATAGCCCGTGCCGAAGTCGTCGATGGCGATGTGCACGCCCACGGCGCGCAGCTCTTGCAGCACGCGGAGCGCGCGGTCGGGCTGACGCATGATGTCGCTTTCGGTGAGCTCGAGCACCAGCTGCGACGCCGGCAGTCCACTCTCCCGCAGGGCCTCGCGCACCGTGTGCACCAGGTCCGGCGCATCGAGTTGCCGGGCGGCCACGTTCACACTCATGGTGAAGTCGGGGCCCGCCACCTCACGCAGACGCACCGCCTGTCGGCAGGCTTCACGCAGCACCCAGCGGCCGAGCGGCACGATGAGTCCCGTGGCCTCGGCAATGGGCAGGAAGGTGCAGGGCGGCACATCGTCCCGCAGCGGATGTCGCCACCGCAGCAGGGCTTCAGCGCCCATCACCCGGCCGCTGTCCATGTGCACCAGCGGCTGGAACGCCAGATACAGAGTCTGCCGCTCGATGGCTTCGCGGAGGTCGTTCTCCAGCTCGAGCCAGTTGAGCGCATCCTGATGCATGGCCGGATCGAAGCGACGCACGGCGCAGCGGCCGTCGGCCTTGGCCGCGTACATGGCCGCGTCGGCATCGCGCAAAGCCGAGATGTCGTCGTCGTCCGGCATGGTGAGCTTGTAGCCGATGCTCACGCCCACCGAGACGTCGCGTCCGCTGATCTGCACGGGACGCGTGATGGATTCCAGCAATCGCTCGGCGAGGCGCTCCACCTGTTCGACACTTTCGATGTCGTCGAGGAGAATGGCGAACTCGTCGCCGCCAAGTCGGGCCGCCGTGTCGCCGGCGCGCACCACGGCCTCGAGCCGGCGGGCAATGGCAATGAGCAGCTGATCGCCGGCGGCGTGCCCCAGTGAGTCGTTGACACGCTTGAAGCCATCGAGATCAAGCAGCATGACCGCCGCCTGACTGGCATGACGCGTACCGCGCGCCAGGGCGTGGCGCAGGCGGTCACCGAAGAGGGCGCGGTTGGCGAGGCCGGTGAGGTCATCGTTGAAGGCCTGACGCACCAGCGCCGCCTCCATGCGCTTGCGCTCGCTGATGTCCTGGATCATGCCGATGAGATAGCTCTCGCTGTCCTGCTTCATGCGCGACACCGTGAGCTGGCCCCAGACGATGTGGCCTTCGCGATGGAAGAACCGACGCTCCACCGTGACCGATTCACGCAGCCCCAGGCGGAGTTCCTGCCCGAGCTCGCGCGTGGCTTCCACGTCCTCGTCCGGCGAGAGCGAGGTGGCTGAGCGGCCGATGAGTTCACCGGGGCCATAGCCAAGCAGCGCCTCGGCCGCCGGATTGGCTTCGAGGATCACCCCGTCGAACGAGAGCACATGAATGGCGACCCCCGCGTACTCGAAGAAGGTGCGGAAGCGGGCATCACTTTCGCGCTGCTTGCGCGCGGCCTGCCGCTCCTCGGTGCGGTCACGCACGTGCAGCACGATGTTCTGCCGGTCGGCCAGCGACACGTGCTGCAGCGTGACGACGGTGTCGCGCGGCGATCCATCCCGATGAACGAGCTCGAGATCGAGTGTGCGCGTGGCACCCGGGGTGAGCGTGCGCAGCTGCGGCGTGAACGGGCAGCTGCGTCCCGTCTGCCGGGCCAGCTGCTCGAGCGGGCGCCCCAGCACATCGGCTGCACTGTGTCCGAGCAGGCGTTCCGCGGCGTCGTTCCAGGTTTCCACGGCCAGGTCGCCGGCGCGCAGGGCAATCATGGCCACCGGGCTGTTCTCGAACAGCCGGCGGTAGCGATGCTCGCTGCGCTCGATGCGCTCGAGTCGCTCATGCAACTCCTGCGCGAGCGACTCCATGGCCACTTCATCGAGCTGCCGCTGCTGATCCACATCCTCGAGCAGGCGGCTGATGGCGTACAGGACCGGCGTGAGCTTGCCGTCGTCGTGTACCCAGTGCCGTCGCAGCTGGCGTTCGAGGTAGGGGTGGATCCGGGGATCCGCGAGAGGCTCGTTTGG
>JACVCT010000168.1:0-1289 GCA_016741895.1 Gemmatimonadaceae bacterium
CATGGCTGGGCAGCGGCTCTTCGAGCTCCGTCGGCAGCGGACCGTTGCCCACGCGTGTCGTGTAGGCCTTCACCACACCCAGCGCGGCATGGAGCGCCATCGGTGAAATGCCCACGCCAATGGCCGCACCACCCACCGTGGTGTTGCTCGACGTCACGAAGGGATAGGTGCCGTGGTCCACATCGAGCAGCGAGCCCTGCGCGCCCTCCAGCAACACTGCCGCACCGCTCTTGATGGCGCGGTGCACACACAGCCCCACGTCTTCCGACAAGCCAAGCAACCGCGGCGCCAGCGCGTTCAGCGTGGCCAGAGTGTCGTCCACCGAGGCGCGGATGTCGCTGCCCGAGCGCTCCAGCTGCGCATTGGCGCGGTCCACGCCCAGTGTGACCAGCTCGCGCAGGCGCTCGGCGTTCCGCAGATCGAGCACCCGCACACCGCGACGCGCCACCTTGTCTTCGTAGGCCGGACCAATGCCGCGACCCGTGGTGCCGATGGCCTTGCTGGCCGCGCTCGCCTTGTCCACCAGCTTGTGGTAGGGCATGACGAGGTGCGCGCGCTCGCTCACGTAGAGGCGACCCTCCACGTCCACGCCGTCCGCGATGAGCTCGTCCACCTCGGTGAACAGCGTCTCCGGGTCCATCACCACGCCATTGCCGATTGCGCAGCGCACGCCGGGGTGCAGGATGCCGCTCGGGATCTGGTGCAGTACGAAGGACTTCTCGCCGATGTGCACGGTGTGCCCGGCGTTGGCGCCCCCCTGATAACGCACCACCCAATCAGCTTTCTCGGCGAGGACATCAACCAGCTTGCCCTTGCCCTCGTCGCCCCACTGCGCCCCCACCACAACCACGGTGCGCGTCGTCGAATCGAACATGCGAGGTGTCTCCGGCGACCCCCGAGGGCCGCACACAAAAAAACGCCCCGCGGACGGTCCGCGGGGCGTTGTTGAAATCTAGCCCGTAGCTGGCGCGAAGCAATGCGCCGGGCAATTTCACCCCATGCCGTTGAGTCGGCCCACCAGGGCCGCAAAGAGCACCAGCACCACGATGGCCACCCCGAACGCCACCTTGGTGGCCGCTGCCACCACCCGGCCGATCAGTGCGCCGGTGGCCACCTGCACCGGCGCGCCGCGCGCTGCCCGCGCCACCGTGAGTTCAGCCACAAAAGCCCCGGCAAAGGCCCCGGCAAAGGCGCCCACAAGGCTGCCCACGACCGGCACGGGCACCCCCACGAAGGCTCCCACGACGCCGCCCAGCATGACCCCCCAGCCCGCTCGCCGCACCCCGCCG
>JACVCT010000168.1:1299-9496 GCA_016741895.1 Gemmatimonadaceae bacterium
CCCGGGCCAGCCCCGCGCGCAGGCCGCCCAGAGGCCCGCCCGCCGCGGGGCCGGCCCCCCCGCGCGCGCCCCCCCTGCCCGCCCCGGCCGGGCCCCCCCGCCCGCTCCCGCGGCGCCCCCCGTACTTGCGGGCGTAGCGGCCGGCAATCGTGAACTCCAGCACCTCGGCCACCACCACCAGCGCCGAGGCCACCAGCAGCGTGATCAGACCCACGCTGCCATCCGGAACGGCCATCCAGTAGGCCAGCACACTGCCCAGCATGATCCACAGACCGGGCAGCCCCAGCGGAACGAGCACCAGCCCCACGAGGAGGCCACAGGTCAGCAGCAGCAGGGCAAGCATGCCATGCCTTACGGCGCGGTGACGGGAGGGTTTCCGGGGAAGCCCGGAGTCAGATCAGACCGGCGGACTGCAGGCGGGCGCGCACCGTGGCCAGTTCATCGCCGTCCACCGGCTGCAGCGGCGAGCGCGGCGGGCCACCGTCGAGTCCCACCAGACTCATGGCCGCCTTGATGCCGGCGGGCCCCATGGCCCCGGCAATGTCGGTGGCCAGAGGGGTCAGCGTCTGCTGCATGGCGACGGCCGCCTCGCGATCACCGGCGCGCCAGGTGTCGACCATGGTACGCACCGCGCGACCGGCATAGAGCGCAATGGCCAGAATGGCACCCGACACACCCAGCTCGAGCGCCGGCACCACGGTGCCGCCACTGCCCGTGAGCACCTTGAAGCCGTCGCCCTGCGCCTCGAGATACTGCGACAGCACCGGGAGATTGCCGGCACTGTCTTTCATGCCGATCACGTTCGGGTGACGTGCCATCTCGTGCACGAACGCCGGGCTGAGCACCAAATGCGCATACGCCGGCATGTTGTACAGCAGCACCGGCAGGGGACTCGCCTCGGCCACCGCGGTGAAGTGGGACAGCAGGGCCGGCTCCGACATGCGCTTGAGGAAGTAGTGCGGCGCGATCACCAGCACCGCATCGGCCCCGGCGGCCTGCGCGTCGCGCGCGCGGGCGATGGTCTGCCGCGTGCTTTCGCTGCCCACGCCGGCAATCAGCCACTTGCCGGCCGGCACCGTCTCACGGGCCCAGGCCAGCAACTGCTGTCGGTCCCCATCGTCGAGAAGAGCCGACTCGCCGCTGCTGCCGCCCACCAGTACGCCGTCCATCCCGAGGGCGACATGCGCCGCGAGATTGCGACGGAACGCGGTGCCGTCGAGTTCCCCGCTGGGGGTGAACGTGGACACGGCGGGCACCATGAGCCCGCCGAGCTGTGCTACGCTGAGATTGGCCATGCCTGCAAGCTAGCATGGCGCAGCGGGTCGGTCAGCCGCGGGTCGGTCAGCCGCCGAAGAGCGTCTCGAATCCGGTGCCGTACACTTCGCCTTCGAGCGGGCTCGGACTGGAGACGGTGCCGTGGCCGGTGGGACTGGTGGCCAGCGGCGGCATGGCGGTGCCCGTACCCAGCGGATTGGCCGGAAGGGGGGCCATGCCCGCCGCGGCTGCCCCGGTGACTGCGCCGGGTGCGGCCTGAGCCTGCATGCCGGTGCCCGTGGGACGCGCGGGCGCAGCCGTTGTCTTGCCCAGCGTGGCCGCCGAAGCACTGGTGCGCCCCATGCGGAAGCCCAGCTCGAAGTCCGCCGGGTTGGTGGCCGCCGAGCGCGCCGTTTCGAACGAGATCTCGTCCGCGTTGACCAGCTCCGTGAGATGCTGGTCGAAGGTCTGCATGCCGTACTGCGAGCCATCCGCCATGTAATCGCGGATCTCGGCAATGTTGCCGTCGGCAATGAGATCGCGAATGGTGGACGAGTTGATCATGATCTCGGCCGCCACCACACGGCCCTGGCCGCTCTTGTGCGGCAAGAGACGCTGCGACACCACCGCGTGCAGCGATTCGGCCAGACGGATGCGCACCACCGTCTGCTCCTCGGGCGGGAACATGGCCACGATACGCATGATGGTGCTCTGCGCGTCGGGCGTGTGCAGCGTGGAGATGAGCAGGTGACCCGTCTCGGCCGCCTTCATGGCGGTGTCGATGGTTTCCGCATCGCGCATTTCGCCGATGAGGATGACATCGGGATCCTGACGCAGCGCGGCCCTGAGCCCCATGCGGAAGCTGTCGGTGTCGATGCCCACCTCACGCTGCGTCACCGAGCTGCGCAGATCAGTATGCAGATACTCGATCGGGTTCTCGAGCGTGAGAATGTGCTTCTCGTAGCTCGAGTTGATCTCGTGCACGAGCGCCGCCATGGTGCTCGACTTGCCGGAACCCGTCACACCCGTGACGAGAATCATGCCGCGCTCGGTGTGCGCAATGCGCGTGAGCACGGGCGGCAATCGCAATGACTGCACGGTGGGCACCTGCTCGGGAATCACACGCATGACAATGGAGTGCGCCTGCCGCGATCGCATGATGTTCACGCGGAAGCGGCCCACGCCCGGCGTGGCCCAGGAACAGTCGTGATCCTTGAGCGTGTCGATCGTGGCGCGATCGGCATCGGTGGCCATCAGATGCAGCGCGATGGCGCGCGTCATCTCCGGCGACAGGGACTGCTTCGTGAGCGCCATCAGGCGGCCGTCGATGCGCGCGCGCACCACGTCGCCGGCCTTGATGTGCACGTCGGAGGCGCCGCGTTCGACGGCTGCCTTGATGATTTTTTCAATCGCCACGGTCACACGCACCGAGAGGGGTGAAACGGAGCCGAAACACTCCGAGTTAGGACGACCGGCCTCGGTGCCCCGCAACCTCAGGCTGGCAGCGACAACCCGTCGAGGCCCACGATCTCCCGCACCTGTCGCATGGTCTCCTGCGCCAGCCCGCGCGCCGTGGCGGCGCCGGACGCCAGCGCATCCAGCACCCGCTGCGGCTCGGCGTCCAGCGCTTCGGCGCGTCGGCGAATGGGGGTGAGCTCCTGCACCATGCCCTCGTGCAGCACCTTCTTGCAGTCCATGCAACCCCAGCCCGCGGTCTCACACTGCTGGCGCACGTGTTCCACCGTGGGCTCCGCACTGAACGCCTTGTGCAGCTGGAAGATGTTGCAGACTTCAGGGCGACCCGGGTCACTCTTGCGCACGCGCTGCGGATCGGTCATGGCCGGTCGCAGCTTCTGCCAGATCTCCTCGTCGCTTTCCAGCAGGCCCACCGTGTTGCCCAGCGACTTGGACATTTTGGCGTTGCCGTCGAGGCCCATGATGCGACGCGTGGGCGTGAGCAGCGGCTTGGGCTCGGGGAAATACTCCACGCCGAACTTGGCGTTGAACTTGCGCGATGTGTCCCGCGCCAGCTCGAGGTGCTGCACCTGGTCCTCACCCACGGGCACGCTGTCGGCGCGGTACAGCAGAATGTCCGCACTCTGCAACACCGGATACATGAGCAGTCCCGCCGGAATGCTCTCCATCTTCGACGACTTGTCCTTGAACTGCGTCTGGCGCTCCAGATCCCCAAGCGGCGTGATGGTTGTGAAGATCCACGACAGCTCGGTGTGCTCGGGCACGTCACTCTGCATGAACAGCGACGCCTTGGCCGGATCGATGCCGGCGGCCAGCAGCGACTTGGCCATGCCCCAGCGCCGCGCGCGCAAGACCGCCGGATCGTACGCCCCGGTGATGGCGTGGTAGTCCACCACGCAGTAGATCGCGCCCGGGTGCGTCTCCTGGAGATGAGTCCAGTTCTTGACGGCGCCGAGATAGTTGCCGATGTGGAGTTCGCCCGACGGCTGGATGCCACTGAAGATGCGTGCCATCTTGCAAAGCTAGTCCGGGCCCGGTAGCGCAGCAACGCAGCCGTCCGCGTCCTTCGCCCTCACCACGCTTCCATGTCGTCCATCGATCGTGCCCACTGGCTGCAGGTGACCCGCGCCGCCGCCGCCGTGGCGTCCGAGTTCATCACAGCCGCCTCCCACGAACGCGAACACCTGGTGTGGGAGGAGAAGAGCGCCACCGATTTCGTGAGCCGCGTGGATCTTGGCGCCGAGGAGCGCATCCGGGCCCACTTTGCCGCGCACGCGCCGGACGTGCGTATTGTCGGTGAGGAGCTGGGCGGTGGCAGCACGCACGAAGGGCTCGTGGCCATCGTCGATCCGCTCGACGGCACCACCAACTTCCTGCACGGCTTCCCGGCCTACGGTGTGTCCATCTGCGTGGCCCTCGATGGTGTGCCGCAGGCTGCCGTGGTGCACGACGTGGCGCGCGGCGGCGTGTATCATGCCCGGCGGGACGGCGGTGCTTATGTGGACGACACACCGCTCAGGGTGTCCGAGTTGTCCGCGCCGGCGCGCGCCCTCATCGGCACCGGCTTCCCGTTCAAGGACGTCACACGCGCCGACGAGTATTTGCGCATGATGCGACGCCTCATGCCGGAAGTCTCGGGCATGCGGCGCGCCGGTTCGGCCGCGCTTGATCTCTGCGACGTGGCGCGCGGGCGCTTCGACGCCTTCTGGGAGCTCTGGCTCAATCCCTGGGACTACGCGGCCGGTCTGTTGCTGGTACAGGAAGCGGGCGGCGTGGTGACCGATCTCGAGGGGCGTGACGTGTCACTGGACGGCGGGACCATCGTCGCGTCCAACGGCGTGCTGCACGAGTGGTTTCTTGAGCGGCTGAACGCAGACAACGCCTAGTCTGCCGCTCGTGCCATGCACGCCGAGTAGTGCGGCGGGTACATTGCATCATGCCCCTCGTCGAATGTGTCCCCAACTTCTCCGAAGGTCGCGACCCGAGCGTCATTGCCGCGCTGCGTGACGCCATCGCCGGCACGCCCGGCGCCCGGGTGCTCGATGTCTCCAGCGATGCCTCGCACCATCGCACGGTCATCACCTTTGTGGCCACACTCGACGCAGCCGTGCCCGCGGCCCTCGCGGCCATGCGCGTGGCGCGTGACCGCATCGATCTCAACGCACACCGCGGCGTGCATCCGCGCATTGGTGCCACCGATGTCGTGCCCTTCGTGCCGCTGGACGGCAGCACCATGGCCGACTGCGTGCGGCTGGCAGAGCAACTTGGTGAACGGGCGGCAACCGAGCTGGGAGTTCCGGTGTACCTCTACGAGCAGGCCGCGCGCCTGCCGTCGCGCCGCAACCTCGCCGACGTACGCGGACGCGGCTTCGAAGCACTGCGCGAGGATATCGTCACCAATGCGGAGCGCCATCCCGACTTCGGTGCAGCGGCCGTGCATCCCACCGCCGGTGCCACCGCCGTGGGAGCCCGCCCCTTTCTGGTGGCCTACAACATCTACCTCGGCCCGGCCAGCAATCTGCCCGTGGCCAAGGCCGTGGCGCGTGCAGTGCGCGAAAGCAGTGGCGGCATGCCCGGCGTGAAGGCCCTCGGCCTCGAAGTGGACGGCCAGGCGCAGGTGTCCATGAACCTCGTGGACATCGATCGCGCCCCCATGCACCGGGTGTTTGACGCCGTCGCGCGCGAAGCGGCGCAGCATGGTGTGGACGTGACCTGGAGCGAGATCGTGGGGCTGGTGCCCGCCAGAGTGCTGCTGGCCGCCGGCGCACGGCACGTGAAGCTGCGTGGCAACGCCGAACAGCTGACGCTCGAGTCGCGACTGGCTCGTCCTGACACGGACGCACCGGCCCCCCTGCTCGATCGCATCGCCGCCGCGACACCGACACCAGGCGGTGGTTCCGCTGCTGCCCACGCCACCGCCCTCGCGGCGGCGCTCACGCAGATGGTGGCGGGCCTCACGCAGGAGAACCCCCGCTTTGCCGCGGTGACCGATGCCATGGCGCAGTACCGGGCACAGGCCGCCGCCCTGCGAGCCCAACTCGAAACGCTGGTCGAAACGGACGCCTCGGCTTTCGACGGCGTGCGTGCCGCGCGCCGCATGCCGAAGGACACGCCCGAGGCCTTGGCGCGGCGTGCAGACGCGCTGAGAGCCGCGTGGCTGCACGCCGCCACCGTGCCCCTGCATACCGCGCGTCTCGCCGTGGACGTGGCCCAATTGGCGGCTACGCTCGCCGAGCAGGGCAACCCCAACGCCGCCGGCGACGCCGCCGTGGCCGCACTGCTGGCCGAGGCAGCCTGCCGCGGACTCGCGCTCAACGTGCGACTGAACGTGGCGGGTCTGGACGACGCCGGAGCAGAGGCCGGCGCAGCTCTCGCCAGCGAGGCCCGCGCCTGTGTGGACGCGGCCGCCCTGCACGCCCGATTGGCCGAATCGGCGGCGCTGCGTAGCTTGTCCGGTATCCCATGAGATTCCCGATTCCACACATCGCTGCCGCCAGCCTCCTGCTGCTGGCCGCCTGTCAGGCTCCCAAGCGTCGCTGGGAGCCCGCGCAAGCCGCCGGTGCCGCGCCCACCGTCACCAACAACTGTGACTCGCGCGACCGCAACGCCACACTGACCGGCCGCGTGCTGCTCACCTTCCGCGGTGCCGTGCGCGGCGAGGCCGTGGTACGCATTGAGGGTGAAGCCTACGAGTCCACCGTCCGCATGGACGTGGCCACCGGCTCCACCCTCGAACTCCGCGAAGGCAACTACAGGCTGCGCGCCGACGTGAGCGGCTACCGCACCGTGGTGCAGAACGTGCGCGTGATCTGCGGCAAGGATCAGCCGCTGGACATCCGCCTCAGCGGACGCTGATCCGGTTCACATCTCGCGTCAGGTTTGCGTCACTTGCTCCAGGGCGGCACGATGCCGTTCATGCGCGCATAGGCGATGGACTGGCCCAGATGCTCGTGCACATGCGTCATGGCCAGAATCCACATGCCCTGCCCCGTGCTCTTCATGCCGAACAAGCTGACCGGCTGGGTGAGTGAGGCAGCCGTCGTCTTGCCCATGATGTCCTTCATGTACGCAAAGCTCTGCTCCAGCTCGGCCACCACCTGCGCCTTGCTCAGCGCACGTTTCTCATACGCCATGAGCGTCTTGTAGTCATCGGCTTTGATACCGGTGGCTGACGGAATGGCGTGACCGAATGCCGATGGAATGAAGTAGTTGTCGCTGGCGACATGGAGCAGCACCTCGCCCATGGAGCGCACGCCCGCGCCGGGGCGCCAGCTGAGCTTGTCCTCGGGCGTGGCCTTCGCCAGCTCCACGAACTTCTTCTCCACGCCCGCCAGATCCTGCATGAGGTCCGTCATGAGCGGCGCCTGTTGCGCCGCAAGCGGCTGTGCAACGGGAACAGCGAACATCAGGGCAGCAACCAGCAACAGCGTACGGGGAACACGGCGGGGCATCGGCTTCTCCGGTGGGGGATGCCGGAAAAGCTACCCGAAGACCAGCACGTCCGCATCCTCGCTGTCGTCAACCGACGTTGCCGCGAAACGAGGCGAGCCCGAGGGCAGGAGTTCGCCGGATTCGTCCGGCGATTCGGCTTCGTAGCGGAAGCGGGCCACCAGCTCGCCAAGCGCGGAGGCATACGAGGCCAGATCCTGCGCCGAGTTCTGCGTGCTCTCCGCTCCATCGCTGGTACCACGCGCGGCCTCGGCGACACCGGCAATGCCCTGCACGATCTGCTCCGTGGCCGCCCGCGCGCCACCGATGCTCACCGTCATGTCGGACACGACCGCCGTGTGTTCGGTCACGGCCTGCGCGATGGCCTGCTGCAGTCCCTGGATGCGGTCCACGACCTGACCGATCTCCGTGATGGCGTGCACCGCCCGTCCCGAGTCCTGCTGAATCTCGGCGATGACGTTGGCCACCTCCTGCGTCGCACCCGCCGTGCGTTCGGCCAGCGACTTCACTTCGTTGGCCACGACCGCAAAGCCGTCACCGGCCGACCCGGCACGCGCCGCCTCAATGGCCGCGTTGAGCGCCAGCATGTTGGTCTGCTGCGCAATGGCTCGGATGACGTCGATGACCTTGCCGATCTTCGCGCTCGACTGATCGAGGGCGGTGATGGTGGTGGTCGCGCTGCGCGCCGCGCTCACGGCCCGCTCTGCCACGGTTGCCGCTTCACCGGCACTGGTGGCAATGTCGCGCACGCGCGCCGTGATGCTGGCCGCGCCGGCGTCGATTTCGCGCACACGATGCGCCACGTTGTCCGAGGTGTCCGACACGGTGCGCGCCTGTGCGGCGGTTTCCTCCGCCGTGGCGCTCATCTCTTCACTCACCGCGGCCAGCGACTCGGACGAGCGCGCGAGGCCGTGCGACTGTTCGGCAATCGTGGCAATGCTGTCGCGCAGATCGCTGAGGAACGCGTCGAGGGCCGAGCCCATGCGACCAATGGCGTCGGTTCCCGACACCTGCACAC
>JACVCT010000169.1 GCA_016741895.1 Gemmatimonadaceae bacterium
GCCCTGCAGGGTGCGGTGGAAGGTGCCCACCTCGGTGCCCATGGTGCCCTGTCCGTTGGTGCGCTGGCGATTGTAGGTGTAGGTGAAGCCGGCACGCGGTGAGACACGCACGCGCGAGGGCGCAATGCCGGTGCGCACGCCAAGCGCCTGCTCGAGTGCCGTGTTGCGCGGCGGGGCCTCGCCAAAGGCGCTGCCCTCAACACGCGCGCCCACGATGGTGTTGAAATAGCGCGACGGGTTCCACTGATGTGCAAACGCGGCTGCGGCGTTGTACGTGGAGGCCTCACGCACCGGCTGCAGCAGCGTGCGCGAGTAGAACGCCGGGCGATTGGCGGCGAGATCGGCCACGGAGTTGTAGGTGTACTGACCCAGCGCGTTCATCACGCCTTCCTGCGTGAGACCGTCATAGCGTCCCCACAATGACGTGCGGAAGCGGTGCCGGCGGCCCACGGCATTCCACGTCATCTCGTTGGCCAGTTCGGCCGTCCAGCGTGTGTCGTCGGTGACGAGCTGCGGATTGCCACCGAGCTGCACCGGCACGATGTCGCTGGCGGACGCATCGGACGCCGAGCGCGCGAGTACAGTGGCACCCGGCGCCGACACGTAGGGCGTGGTCCGGTCGCGCACCCGGCTGATGGCGCCGCGATTCTGCATGAGTGTGGTGTAGCTGCTGCCCACGTACTGCGCGTGCACGAATTGCGCGCCCATGGTGAGCTGCGACTGTTCGCCGCCTGCCGCCGGGGCACTGAGCGGACCGAAGGCCAGCGCGCCTTCGCTGGTGCGACCGAGATAAGACGTAAGCGTCAGCGTGCGCAGGGTGTCGCGCACATCGTCAATGCGGCCCAGCCAGGTGAGGCTGTTCTGCACACGCGAGCCGGGAATGCCGCTTCCGGCCACGGGCAAGCCGATGCCGGCCGCGGCCGACTGCACACGCAGGGCGGAGTCGGGGGAGAGGCCGGCGCGCAGCAGCGCGTCGCGATTGCCGGCCACGAGTGTGGACGGGTCACTCACCGTGCGCGCCACGTCGAGGGCCATGTTGTAGGTGAGCACACGCCGAATGGCCTCACCGTCGGCGCCGACACTGGCGCGGAACCCGCCATTGGTGAGACCAAGCGAACGACCCACGGCGTCGGTGACCTGCAGCTGCGGCGCGTTGAGCGTGAGATAGGCGTTGCGGTTCTGGAAGTTGCGATCGCCGGCCGCAAGGCGCACATCGATGTTGGCACCAGCAAAGCCACCCCGCGTGGCATCGAAGGTGGCGCCGGTCACGCGCACATCGGCGCGCGCGGCGCGCGGCAGCTGGCCACCGGGCAGCGCCATGCCATTGAGCGTGGTGAGATTGGACGAAGCGTCGGCACCCAGCATGCTGGGGCCGGAGGCCGTCATGACCACTCCGGGCATGGTGCCGGCAATGGTGTTGAGATTGCCGGCGGCGTTGGGACTCACGCGGCCCTGCACGCCCTGACTCCACGACTCGGCGGCGCCCACCTCGGGTGAACTCGGGTTGCTGATGATGGCCGATGCCCGCACGGCGCGATTGGCCCGCACATTCACCGCGGCCAGCACGGCCGCCATGTCACGCGCCATGGTGAAGTCGGCCACGAGTTCGCGTTCACTGCCCTGACGCTCCACGCGCCGACGTGCGCTGCGAAAGCCCAGCGCCGACACGTGCACGAGATAGTCGCCGGTCCCCGGGTCGAAGCGCAGACTGTAGCGACCACTCGAGTCGGTGGTGGTGGTCTGCACGAGGCGGTCGGGGCCACGGGTGATGGCGACGGCGGCACCGGGCAGCGCACGGGCCGAGTCATCGAGGACGCGACCGCGGACCACGTCGGCCCCCTGCGCGGCAAGCGGCCGAGTGGCGAGGACACAGAGGAGGCCGACGACGGCCCCACGGACACAGGCACGGAAGAAGGTATACATATTGGCTCACGACGGACGGGCCGCCGGAAAAGTTGCAGGCTGGGTCCGGGGTCGACCGCACATGCGGATGCCGCCCGGGGGGCTGTTCCACAGACAGCCGGTGGCCCGGTTTGGGTTTACCCCATGCGACAATTCCGTCGATACCGTGAACCGATACGTCGAACGGGCACGTTGACGCCGGGCCAGGCTGCGGGTGAGCATTCGGCATGGCCGACTCTCCCACTGACCCGAACATGCGACGTTGGCGCCTGATGCGCCGCGGGGCCTTCGCGCTGGGTCTGGTGAGTGGGATGAGCCGAGCGGTGTCGGGACAGGGCACGGGACCAATCGGTTCGCCAGTCGGTTCCCCACTCAGCTCGGCGACGCCGTCTTCCCAGCAGCTGACGGCCGTGACCGTTGCGCCAGGTGACAGTGCGCTGCGTGCGCAGCGGCTGGCTGCAGGGACCCAGGTGTTTGCGCTGACCCTGTTTCGTGATGGCGACGAGATCCCGGTGGGTCGTTTGCGGGATGTGCTGGTGCACGATTCGAGTGCGGCGGCGCCGGTTTTGCGACGCACGCTCACCACCGAACGTGGCACGCTGCAACTCACCGATTCCACCGACTCGGCCGAGCCGGGGCTCGCGCCCCTGCGCCGTCGCAGTCAGCAGCAGAATCGTCGGGTGCTGCTGGAGTTTGTCGGACGGCGTGTGCGTGGCAGTCTGGCGCCACAGGATGTGCCGGGCGTGCCCATCGATACCACCTTGCCGGTCGCGGCCTTTGATGCCGGCAATTGGGATCTGGTGCTGCGTGCGCTGCCGCTGGCCGTCGGATATGCGGCGCAGTTTGCGGCCTACGACGTGGACGCCGGTGTGCGGCGGTATCAGGTGCAGGTGACGGGCCAGACCACGCTGCACGGTGAGGCAGCGTGGGTGGTGAAGCTGGTCATTGGCCGCGGCCGCGAGTCGTATGTGTGGATAGGCAAGGAGACGGCGCGCCTGCTGCAGCTCGAGACCATGCTGAACGAGAGCACCATGCTGCGGCAGGTGCTGCTGCCCGCGACTACGGAACGCGCACGATGACTGCCACCACGATGGCGATGAGCAGCAGGGTGGGCACCTCGTTGATGGCGCGGCAGGCGGTTTCGCTGAGGAAGTAGTCGCCGCGCGCAAAACGCTTGCGCGTTACGGATGCAAAGCCGTGATAGGCCAGCAGCAGCACGACGGCGCCCAACTTGAGATGCATCCAGGGCATGCGCAGCAAGGCCGGCTGCATGAACAACATCGTGCTGCCAAGCGCGATGGTCACGATCATGGCCGGGGCCATGATGGCGCGCATGAGACGCCGCTCCATGATGACCAGCGTGGCCACCACTGCCGGCTCGTGACGCTGCTGCACGTGATACACGAACAGACGGAAGATGTAGAACAGCCCGGCGAACCAGGCCACCATGGCCACGACGTGAAAGGCCTTGACCCACAGATAGGCGGAAGACATGTCCGCCAATCTATCACGCCCTCAACTACACTGCGCGTGAGAACTGCGGGGCACTGGATGTGGCGCGACGGTGCGGATCGAGCGGGAAGGCCAGGTTGCGCAGCACGAAGCGCCCGCGTGTGGTGACACGCCAGCCGTCGCTCTCTCGGCGCAGCAGGCCGTCCTCCACGAACGGCGCATAGGCCGTGGCCAATGCCTCCGGGTCGTCCAGCCAGAGCCGGTCTGGCAATTCAGCCTGACAAAGCAGATGCATGATGGCGCGCGCACGCCAGGCATCGTCTGCGCTTTGCACATGCCGCCGGGCCATGGGCACCTGATTGGTGTCGATGCCCCGCTGCCATGCGCCAAGCGCACTTTCCGACTGCACGAAGCGGCCGGCCACCTCGGAGATGGCGCTCACCCCAAGAACGAGCAAGTGTTCGCCGTCCCGCGTGGTGTAGCCCATGAAGTTGCGGTGCAGCGTGCCTTCGTGTTCCGCCACGGCCAACGGATCGTTCGGGCGCGCAAAGTGGTCGAAGCCCAGCCACACGTATCCCGCCTGCACGAGACGCTGCACGGCGTCGTGAAAGAGCAGCATGCGCTCAGGTCCGCCGGGCAGTGTGCGCTCGTCGATGCGTCGCTGATGGGCGCGCATCCACGGCACATGCGCGTAGCCGAAACAGGCCAGGCGATCGGCGCCGAACCCGATGGCGCTGTCTACGGTGCGGGCAAAGCTGTCGCGGGTCTGCCGCGGCAGGCCGTAAATGAGATCGACATTGATGCCGGTGAAGCCTTCGTCGCGTGCCATGGCCACCACGTCGCGCACGAGCGACTCGGGTTGCACACGGCCGATGGCCTGCTGCACGTCCGCATCGAGATCCTGCACGCCGAAGCTGATGCGTGTGAAGCCCAGCGCGCGCAGCCCACGCAACTGCTCACGCGTGACGAGACGCGGATCGGCCTCGATGGAGCGCTCGGTGCCGTCGTGCAGGTCGAAGGCGGTGTCGAGGTCAAGCACCAGCCGTTCGAGCTGCGGGAGGCCGGGAAAGTTCGGCGTGCCGCCGCCCCAGTGCATGGCACTGATGGCCGGCCGCGCGCCGATGGCACGGGATGCCCAGGCAATCTCGCGCGCCAGTCGGGCCAGATAGCGGTCGACCACCTCGTCACGGGTGGTGACGGTGGCATTGCAGCCGCAGTAGAGACAGCGGGCCACGCAGAAGGGCAGATGCACATACAGTGCGACGGCGGCGTCCGGCGCAGCGAGCTGCGTGAGATGCCGTTCCCAGCTGTCGGCGTCGAAGCTGCCGTTCCAGTCAGGCAGGGCGGGGTAGCTGGTGTAGCGTGGGCCCGGGACATCGTAGCGCAGGGCCAGATCGCGCAGCTCGTGTTCCTGCAGGGCGGCAAGGTCCTGCGCCATGGGTGTGGTCATGCGGCCAGTATCACCCATGTTGGTGCGGCTTTCAGTCGGCAGCGGCCCCCGGCGGCTGTGAGGGTTTGTCTGACTGCAGCGACGCGAGGCGCTCGGTGACGGCTGCGGGGACCACCAGATTGTCCGCGATGGCCGCGAGTTCCTCGGCTTCACGCCAGCGGGTTTCGAGTTCGGCCAGTTCGCCTTCGAGGGCGCGGCGTTCGTCGTCTTCGTGGAGTGCCATCTCGAGCGCGAGGCGCTCAACGGCGGGCATCTCGGAGAAGATGGTGAGATTGTCCGGGTCACCTCTATGACTACGCGCCACGCGTTCCAGAATGCTTTGGGCATTGGCAAGATTCGCCACGCATTCCACGGCCTCCGCGATGGTGTCTTCCTGGGCGCCGGTGCTATTGACCAACGGCAGCATATTAGCGGCGTAACGAAAGATTTCGGGGCCGTGCACGTCACTGTAGGTGCTCACGGCCAGGCGCCGATGGGAAACACCGAGCGCACGAAGCAGCGGACCAGTGGACTGATAGTCGGCGTGGTGCAGACGCAGGTACCACTGGCCCTCGACATCGCGGCGGAAACGGGCGAGCGCGGCACTGGCGGCTGAGAGTCGCACCGTACGACCGCTGTCGAGACGAACAGGGACGCGGGGGCGATGACGCTGCAGGAGAAAGCGGCCAGCGCTCACAATCTGCACGCCGTTGTAGAGCGCCATGCCGCCCACAAGACCCGGTACGGCGTGACCAAGACCAAAGCTGGCGATTAGCGTGGCGAGGGCTGCGGTCTGCCAAACGTGATCTCGGCGGCGGCGCTCCTTGAACACCTGTCCGTAGCGCCATGCCGCGAACTCCGGCCGGAGCGGCTGACCAATGCGAATGAGTCGTGTGCGATCGGGCAGCTGTGCCATCCCGATGTGTTCAGTGGCCACACGGGTGCGAGTATCGCGGTAGCGCCGCTCCATCTCTTCAATGGCTTCCCAGCGAATGTCGAGCGGCGAGAGGTTCCAGCGTGCGCAGGACGGACAGACCACCCACAGACGGCCGCGTGCTGCGTCGAAGGCCAGGCGGCGTCCGACGGGGAAGTGTTCGATGACGTCATTGCGACCCAGCGGGTCAGTGCAGAACAGGCAGGTGCTGTACATGGCAGTCAGAACGCTTTGGCAACCGATGGTCCGCATTGCCGGACCGTCGGTGTTACTGGGAGATCGTCAACAGCTCACGCAGAGGGACGGAGTGCGCAGAGGGCGCGGAGAACTGCGGTCGGGGTTGAACTGCCTTGTCGCGGATAACACGGATGCAGCGGAAACAGCACGGATCAACAGCAGTTTGAAGAAAGAATACAAGGTATCCTCTGCGCTCTTCTATGAGAAAGGTCTTGTAGTCAACGCCGACGTGGCGGCCGTTCGGCTGGTGCGGTGTGGTTCGTGATGTTTGGCCGAGTGCGCGGGAAAGGGTGATGCGGATACCGACACGGTGCCCGCCGCCATGGTGCCCCGATACCACTCTTCTATCCGCACTCGTCGCTCGCGCGCGGTGCATGTTGGGGTCCGATGGTGGCGCGGAAGGATGCTGCCAACTCAGCGACGCTCTCGAGGAGCCGAGCGCAGAACGCAGTCATCCGGACGCGGGATGGGGCGAACCACGGGGGACTTAGGTCACCGCGCGCTCCGGGACGTACGGCGTGTCATGACGCCAGAGGGCGTGGAGGAGCACGGCCAATTTGCGCGCCACGGCGACGACGGCCCGCTTCTTCGCATTGGGGCCGCCGCGCACCATCAGCGCTTCGCCGAACCGCCGCAAATCCGAGGGCGGGGCGAAGGGCCCCAAGATGTATTGCGCGGCGCTCACGAGAAAGCGCCGTCCCATCGCATCCCCGCGTTTGGAAATGCGCAGTTGGGGGCGATGCTGGCTGCTCTCGTCCAGTCGCGGCACCAGGCCAAAGTAGGCGGCCGCATCCCGACTGGAGCGAAAGCGGGTCGGATCATCCACGAGCAACACGTAGGTGAGGGCCGTGAGCAGGCCGACCCCCGGCACTTGCCGTAAACGCGCCGTTTCCGGATAGTGCGTGGCCGCCAGGGTCTCCAGTTGCCGATCAAATGTGCGGATCTGTGCCGTGAGGGTGGCGATCACGGTGAGCAGCGGCGAGAGCGCCTCCGTCAAGGCCAGCGGCAGGTGGGCCGCCGCCTGCGTCGCAAACGCGTCGGCACTCCCGCTGGGCAGCCGCTGGCCGACGCTCTTCACCGCGCCGCGGACATGATTGATGAGCTTCGTGCGCGCCGACACCAACTGATCGCGGGCCCGCACTTGGGCGAGGTGCGCTTGGGCCGGCTCCCGGCGGTGCTGAATGGGGTGGAGCAGGGTGGGGTCCGCGCGCCCCTGGCGCGCGAGAAACTCTGCGTCCATCTGATCGTTGCGTTTCGCGCGTCGACGCGCCCCATACATCGCACTCGGGTTCGCGACGAACACTTCGTGCCCGTACGCGAGGAGCTGGCGACTCATCCACGGGGAATGGGTCCCGACCTCCAAAACCACGCGTGCGGGGGGACGCGTGCCGAACTCCCGATGCACCGCCTCCGCCGACGTGGCGACGGCTCGCTCCAGCACCTTCGCCCCCGACGCGTCGATGCCGCACAGATGACTTTGCCGATCGCCGAGATCCAGGCCGATGGTCAATGAGGGGAACACCGCAGTAACTTCCGGATGAGACATGGCCGACCTCCGGTCAGGGGCCTCGCGGCCCGCGTAAGTGGTCACCTGTGGCGCGCACCTGAATTAGTGCGACGCCGAGACCAGCCGGGGGAAGGCCTTTCTCATATCAACTCCGCGCCCTCCATCTCTCTGCGTGAGCTGTTGACGATCTCTCGGCTGCAGCGAGTGCCGGTGTCGCAGCCCGACCGTCAACAGCTCACGCGGACGTGCTCAGCGCGCTCCGTACGTGCGTGACACGTAGTCGTTGAGAATGCCGAGGAACTCCGGCACGATGTGGTCACCCTTGAGCGTCGTGAACAGCTTGCCGTCCACGTACACGGGGGCCTTGGGCTCCTCGAAGGTGCCGGGCAGCGAGATGCCGATGTTGGCGTGCTTGGATTCGCCGGGGCCGTTCACGACGCAGCCCATGACCGCCACCTTCATGTCCACCACACCGGGCAGCGACTCGCGCCACACCGGCATCTGCTCACGCAGATAGCCCTGAATGTCTTCCGCCATCTTCTGGAAGAACGTGCTGGTGGTGCGGCCGCAGCCCGGACAGGCCGTGACCTGCGGCGCAAAGGAGCGCAGGCCCAGCGACTGCAGGATCTGCTGCGCCACGTACACCTCTTCACGGCGGTCGCCGCCCGGCTTGGGCGTGAGTGACACACGAATGGTGTCGCCGATGCCTTCGCTGAGCAGGATGGACAGCGCGGCGGCGGAGGCAATGACGCCCTTGTTGCCCATGCCCGCTTCGGTGAGGCCCAGGTGCAGCGGATAGTCGCAGCGCGTGGCCAGACGGCGGTAGCACTCCACGAGGTCCTGCACGACCGAGATCTTGGCGCTGACGATGATGCGATCATGCGGCAGGCCCACCTCTTCCGCCAGGGCGGCCGAGCGCAGGGCACTTTCCAGCATGGCATCCATGTACACGTCCTTCGCATCGCGCGGCGTGGTAGAGGCCGCGTTCGCATCCATCATCTGCGTGAGCAGATCCTGATCGAGCGAGCCCCAGTTCACGCCAATGCGCACCGGCTTGCCATGATCGATGGCCGCCTGCACGATGGTGGTGAAGTTGGTGTCACGATGCTTCGTGCCCACATTGCCCGGATTGATGCGGTACTTGTCCAGCGCCGCCGCCGCCTTCGGGTACTTGGTGAGCAGCAGATGGCCGTTGTAATGGAAATCACCAATCAGCGGCACATCGAGTCCGAGGTCATCGAGCCGCTGCCGGATCTCCGGCACCGCCTGCGCCGCCTCGTCGTTGTTGACCGTGATGCGCACCTTCTGCGACCCGGCTTCGAACAGCGCCGCCACCTGGTCGGCCGTCGCGGCGGCGTCGGCGGTGTCGGTGTTGGTCATGGACTGCACGACGATCGGGGCCGAGGCACCCACGGCGACCCCGCGCACCTTGACGGTGACGGTGGGGCGGCGATGGCCGAAGCCCGAAGAGGCGTGTGACACGAAGACGTTTCCGGTTGAATGAAGGAATCGGCCCCGCGTCGCAGCGGGACCTGTCATAAGCTAGCGCGTCCCGGCAGAGGCCCCCAAGTTCAGCGCATGAATTCCGACGTGCCCGAGTCCCCCGGCTCACCCGAGCCCACCCCGTCCGACAATGCGAGCAACGGTCCGGCTGCAGAGAGTGCACCCACCCCTGCTCAACCAGCGGCCCCCCGTCGCTCGTTCCTGCGCCGCCACTGGCTGGCGGCTACGGTGGCCGTGCTGCTCGGCGTGCCTGCCATCGGCATGACGGCCTGGGCCTGGCTGGCCCTCAGCATCACCTACTCCAGCGGCAAGCGGGCCGGCTACGTGCAGAAGATCTCACGGAAAGGCTGGCTCTGCAAAACCTGGGAAGGCACGTTGTACACGGATATCGCGCAGGGTTTTCGCAGCGACAGCTTTGCCTTCACGGTGCGCAACGATTCCATCGCGCACGTTCTGGAGCAGTTGAGTGGTCGCCGGGTGGCGGTGGACTACGAGCAACACGTCGGCGTCCCCAGCTCCTGTT
>JACVCT010000170.1 GCA_016741895.1 Gemmatimonadaceae bacterium
GCGGCCCACAGCCCGTGGGCGGGCCGGCGGCCGCCATCCTGGCGGCGTCGGCACTGGCTGCCGCGGGCGCCGACACACTGGCCACCGAGATTGGCACCTGGCTCGGCGCCACACCGCGTTCGCTGCGCACGGGGAAGCCGGTCCCGCCCGGCACCTCCGGCGCCGTGTCGTGGGCCGGCACCGCATCGCTCCTGTGCGGTGCCCTCGGCTACGCGGCAGTGGCCGCGGCCGTGGGACTCGTGCCGGGCACCGCGTGGGCAACGGTGGCCGTCGCGGCCAGCCTGGGCGCGATGACGGATTCCCTGCTCGGCGCCTGGTTGCAGACCGAACGCTGGTGCGCGCACTGCCGCGAAGCCACGGAACAGAATCCCCACCGCTGCGGTACGCCCACCACGCCGTGGCGCGGTTGGACGGCCCTAGACAACGACGGCGTCAATCTGCTCTGCACCCTGAGCGCTGCGGCGGTGGCGGGAATCTGGCTGGCCCTCTGGCACTGAGGCGCCCTTCGTGCGTTCATCTGACATGACCATGCCAGAATCCACCTCGCATATCCGGTCGCAGCACACTGACAGACATGTCGGCGCCGCAACGAGCGCCGAGCCAAGGTCGGGGTGGCCAACGCGCACCCAGGTGCTGGTGATTGGCGGCGGACCGGCCGGAGCGTCAGCGGCCTGGCATTGCCGCGAGGCCGGTCTCGACGTGGTGCTGGTGGACAAGGCCCACTTTCCGCGCGCCAAGGCCTGCGCCGAGTATGTGGGTCCCGGTGCCCTGCCCATTCTCGAGCGCATGGGGGCCCTCGCGGCCATCGAGGCCGGCGGCGCCGCGCGTCTTGCCGGCATGGTGGTGCACACGCCCAACGGTGGACGCATTCACGGCGAGTTCTCGGGGCGCCATCCGTTCCGTGGCATCCGCGATGGCGGACTTGGTGTGCAGCGCCAGCTGCTCGATCCGCTGCTGCTTGATCGTGCCCGCGCCGCCGGCGTGCAGGTCATCGAGGGAATGGGTCTGCATCGTGTGCTGCAGGAGCAGGGTGTGGTAACTGGCGCCGAGCTGATGCCACGCGTTGGACGGCCGGATCGCGGCAACATGCCGCACGTCATTCGCGCCGATCTGGTCATTGGTGCCGACGGACTGCGCTCACTGGTCTCGCGGCAGTTGGGGCTCGCGCATCGGGCGCGCTGGCCCCGCCGCTACGCCTTTGTGGCACACTTCGACGGTGTGGCCGACATGGGCGCCATGGGCGAAATGCACGTGCGCCGTGATGGCTACGTGGGGCTCGCGCAGGTGAGCGGCGGCGTCACCAATGTCGCGCTCGTGCTTGGGGCACGGGCCGCGAAGAACGCAGCCGGCAATCCCGAGGCGCTGCAGCGGGCCTGGCTCGACGCCGATCCGGCGCTGGCCGCGCGCTTCCGCGGCGCCACGCGTGTTTCGCCGGTGCGCACCACCGGGCCATTCGGCTCCTTCGCGAAACGCGCCTGGCATCCCGGTGCGTTGCTCACCGGCGACGCGGCCGATTTCTTCGACCCCTTCACCGGGGAAGGCATCAAGTCGGCGCTCAAGGGTGGCGAGCTGCTGGTGCAGCACGCCGTGGACGCGCTGCGCGCACCCGGCACGCAGTCGGCGCGCCGCGCCCTCTCCGCCTACGACGACACGCGCCGCCGAGCGCTGCGAGGCAAGTGGTGGATTGAACGCCTCATTGGTCTTGCAGTGGCCGCTCCGCCACTGCTCGATCACTTCGGTCGCACCATGACCCGACGCCCCGAGCTGGCGGACCTGCTCGTGGGCGCCACCGGTGGCGTGGTGCCACCAACCGCAGTGCTGCATCCCGCTACGCTCTGGCGCTTCGTCACCGGCGCCGCGTCGCCGCAGACCTGAGCTTCCCGCTGCTTCTCACTTCGTCATGATCGATCAGGATCTCTTTCGCGCCGTGTTGGGGCGCTTCGCCACCGGCGTCACGGTGGTCACCACGCGCGATGCCGACGGCACACCGCATGGCATGACCGTGAGTGCCTTCAGTTCGCTTTCGCTCGATCCGCCGCTGGTGCTGGTGTGTGTGGCCAACAACGCCACCATGGCGCCGCTGATGGCCACCGCCGAGCACTTCGCGGTGAATGTGCTGAGCAGCACGCAGGAGGCCGTCTCGCGGCGCTTTGCCGGTGTGGTGCATGATCGCTTTGCCGGCATCGGCTTTCACGAGGGCCGCAATGGCGCGCCGGTGCTCGACGAGGTGCTCGCCTGGCTGCAGTGCCGCATCGTGGCCCGCCATCCGTCCGGCGATCATGTCATTGTCATTGGCGAGGTGGAGCACGCCGAGGTGGGTGACGGGAAACCGCTGCTGTACTATCGCGGTGGCTACGCCACCCTCGAGCGCTGACGGGACAGCGGAAACACATGCTGACACCGGCACGGGCCCGCGGGCACGAGATGCTCGATGCGCCCGATGCCGACCCGGCCCTCGCGCTGCGTTCCCTGCGCGACGTGGCCCTGGCCAATCGTCTCTTCGGCGGGCGGCATGCGGTGCTGAGTGCGCTCGATGCCCTCTGGCGCGAGCCTGGCGCGCCCACACGCTGGTCCCTGCTCGATATCGGCACGGGACTGGGCGACATCCCCGCGGCCGCCGCACGGCGCGCGTCACAGCGTGGCGTGACGCTGCGCAGCATCGGTCTCGAGCGCATCGTGCCCATTGCCGTGGCCGCCTCCGCGCGTTGCGACAGCGTGTGCTGTGCCTCGGCCTTTGCCCTTCCCTTCGCGGATCGCAGCATTGATGTGGTGACCTGTTCGCAGGTGCTGCATCACTTCGAGGGCCAGGAGGCGCACGCCCTGCTGCGGGAATGCACCCGCGTGGCGCGGCGCGCCGTCATCGTCGGCGATCTGCGCCGCAGCTGGCTGGCCGTGGCCGGCATCTGGTCTGCGTCCTTTGCGCTTGGCTTTCATCCCGTCAGCCGACACGACGGCGCCCTCTCGGTGCGACGCGGTTTCACGCGGCGCGAACTGGAGGCGCTGGTGTACGAGGCCACCGGATGTCACGCCACCGTGCGGCAAACCCCGGGCTTTCGTCTTTCAGCGTATTGGCAGCCCGCCCCCACCACCTCTCAACCGTCATGACGAGTCCCTTCCGCCTTGATGCGCCGCCCACGGATCGACTCGTGGTCACCGTGGACGAGTTGCTCATCCGCGCGCCGGTACCGGTCATCTTCGCGCTGGCGCGTGAGGTGGAAGGCTGGCCCACGCATCTCGCGCACTATCGCTTCGTGCGCATGCGTGAGCGGCGCAGTGATGGCGGGGGCATCGTGGAGATGGCCGCCAATCGGCCCTTTGGCCCACTCAACTGGCCCACCTGGTGGCTCTCGGAAATGGCGGTCGATCACGACGTGCCCTGGGTGCGTTTTCGCCACATTGGTGGGGTCACCACACACATGGATGTGGAGTGGAGCTTCACGCCGCAGGACGGCGGCACCCTCACCCGCATTGTGCACACCTGGAACGGACCGGCCTGGCCACTCATTGGCTCGTTCGCGGCCACCCGCGTCATCGCGCCCGTGTTTGTGCACGGCATTGCCTCCCGCACGCTGGCCGGACTTGGCCGTGCGGCCGAGCGGAATGCCGAGCGGGATGCCTCGCCGCAGGCCACCAGCCCGTCACGCAGCACGGTTGCCACTCATCCGACTTCACCGGAGCCTCAATGAGCCGCCTCAGCAGCCCGCGACGTCGCGTGGCCATCACGGGCATTGGTTGTGTCACGCCCATCGGCACGGGGGTGGATGCCTTCTGGCAGGGCCTGCAGGCACGCAAGTCGGCCGTCACGCGGGCCACACGCTTTGATGTGAACATCTTCCGTTCGCAGTGCGCCGCCGAGGTGCCCGACTTCGACGCGGCACGGTGGATCGACGCGCGACGCGTGAAGCGTCTCGATCGCTTCAGTCAGTTTGCGGTGGCCTCTGCGCAGATGGCGCTCGCCGACGGTGCACTGTCTCTCGACAGTGTGGACCGTGACCGCGCGGGGGCGATGATGGGCACGGCGCTGGGCGGCGTGGCCTATGCCGAGGAGCAGGCGGCGCGATTTCAGCAGGGCGGGTTGCGCGACGTGGATGCCACTCTTGCCCTTGCGGTGTTCGGTGGCTCGGCCAGCTGCAACATGGCCATCGAGTTCGGCATCAGCGGGCCCAATTGCACCAACGCCATGAGCTGCGCCTCGGGCGCGATGGCCATTGGTGAGGCCATGCGGCAGATCCGTGACGGCTACGCCGATGTCATGCTGGCCGGTGGCGCCGAGGCCCCGCTGGCCACACTGTGTTTTGGCGCCTTTGCACTCATTCGCGCCATGAGCACCCGCAACGATGACCCGGCGCGCGCGTCACGCCCCTTCGACGCCAACCGCGATGGTTTCGTGATGGGCGAAGGATCGGCGGTGCTGCTGCTGGAAGCCTGGGATCACGCCGTGGCGCGCGGCGCGCGCATCTACGGCGAACTGGCAGGCTACGGCACCACCAATGACGCCCATCACATGACCGCGCCGCGCCCCGACGGATCGCAGGCGGCGCGCTGCATGCGCCTCGCACTGCAGGATGCCGAGGCTGACGTGAGCGACGTGCAGTACATCAACGCGCATGGCAGCAGCACGCCGCTCAACGACCCCACGGAAACGCTGGCCATTCGTCAGGTGTTCGGCGCGCATGCCGACGCGGTGCCGGTGTCCGGCACCAAGGGCTACTACGGTCACGCGCTGGGCGCGAGCGGCGCCTTCGAGGCGGCCATCAGCGCGCTGGCGGTCTCGCGTGGCTGGGCGCCACCCACGGTCAATCTGGAGACGCCCGACGCGGCCTGCGACCTGGATTACATTCGCGACGAGGGACGCCAGCTCACGCCCCAGACCGTGCTGTCCAATTCCTTCGGCTTCGGAGGCATCAACGCCGCGCTGGTGTTTCGCGCGGCGTGAGCCCGGCCTTGCACCAGGCGTTCAGGTGTTGAACGTCTGGTTGTAGCGCTGAATGCTGGCCGCAATGATCTCGATGGCGGCCACGGAGTTCTTCCATCCCGTGATCTCCATGCGCTTGCCCTCGAGATCCTTGTAGATGAAGAAGAAGTGCTCGACTTCCTTGAGATAGTGCGACGACACATCGGCGATGTCGAACACATCGGCGTAGTACGGATCGTCTGACGGCACGGCCAGGATCTTGTCGTCGGGCTCGCCCTTGTCGAGCATGGTGAGCACGCCGATGGGACGCGCACTGATCTGGCAGCCCGGGAAGGTGGGCTCGTTGATCTTCACGAGCACATCGAGCGGGTCGTTGTCTTCGTGCAGCGTGCGCGGGATGAAGCCGTAGTCGCCCGGATAGTGCACGGCCGAATACAGCACACGATCGAGCTTGAAATGCCCCGTGTCCTTGTCCAGCTCGTACTTGTTGCGCGATCCCGAGGGGATCTCGATGATGGCCGTGACCTGTTCCGGCGGGTGCTTGCCCGACGGAATGTCGTGCCAGGGGTTGTGCAACATCAGAGTGCTCCGAATTCAGCGAAGCCCGTCGACGATCAGCGCGCGCGCAGAGCCGCAGCCGCGTCGAGGGCGAAATAGGTGATGATCAGGTCGGCGCCGGCGCGCGCAATGGCCACCAGCGATTCCATCATGGCCCGGTCCCCGTCAATCCAGCCGCGCTCGGCGGCGGCCTTGATCATCGAGTACTCACCGCTCACCTGATAGGCAGCCAGCGGCAGACCGGTGTCCTGCTTCACGGCGGCAATGATGTCGAGGTAGGCACCTGCGGGCTTGACCATCAGAATGTCCGCCCCCTCGGCCACGTCCTGCCGCACTTCCCGTAACGCTTCGCGGGCGTTGGATGGATCCATCTGATAGCTGCGCCGGTCGCCAAAGCTCGGCGTGCTCTCGGCCGCCTCACGAAACGGGCCGTAGAAGGCCGAGGCGTACTTGGCCGCATAGCTCATGATGGGCAGGTGCGAAAAACCGGCTTCGTCGAGCGCTTCGCGCAGACGACCCACCCGATGATCCATCATGTCGCTGGGGGCGATGATATCCGCGCCCGCCTCGGCGTGCGCCACCGCTTCGCGCGCCAGCAGCTCGAGCGTGGCGTCGTTGTCCACGTCGCCATCGCCGGTGAGCACGCCGCAGTGCCCGTGGTCGGTGTACTCGCACATGCACACGTCGGTGATGACGAGCAACTGCGGATATGCGGCCTTGATGGCGCGCACCCCTTCGGCCACCGGACCGTGCGGATCCCAGGCCGACGAGCCTACACTGTCCTTGTGGTCGGGAATGCCAAAGAGCAGCACCCCACCAATGCCCGCTTCCACGGCGCGACCGGCGTCCTTCACCAGTTCATCAACCGAGGTCTGAAACACGCCCGGCATGGAGCCGATGGGCGTGCGCAGGCCAGTGCCCGAACGCACGAACAGCGGCCAGATGAATTGCGCCGCGTTCAATCGTGTTTCACGCACCACGCGACGCAGCGCTTCGGTGCGGCGCAGTCGGCGCAAACGCACGGGCGAACGCGAGGGCTCGAGACCAAACAGCATCTCGTCGGACAGCATGGAGGGCTCACTCATCAGCTGGCCGGTGAGGATGGGGTTGCAGAATGCGTGGTGGCGTTGGCACGCACGCCGGCCAGAATGTCGGCGCCGCCAGCCGCCAGCAACTGCCGCGCGAGCTCACGTCCACTTTCCGCCGGCGCGTCGAGCGTGACGGGCAAACCGCCACGCAGCACACTTTCGCCATCAAGACTGGCCACCATGGCATGCAGCATGAGTCCATACTCGGCCTCGTGCAGCGTGGCCGCCCCGATGGGCACCTGACAGCCGCCCTCGAGCGCGGCCAGCAGCGCGCGCTCAGCGGCAACGGCCTGACGCGTTTCGGCGTGGTCCAAGGTGCGCAGTATTTCCAGCATGGCCGCATCGTCGGCACGGGCCTGTACGGCCACGGCCCCCTGCCCCGGCGCCCCCAGCCACTCAGGTGCATCCAGCAGCGCCGTGATGCGATGCCCCAGCTCGAGACGCTTGAGCCCTGCCGCCGCCAGCACGGCCGCATCCATCTGCCCTTCGTCCAGCTTGCGCAGGCGTGTGCCCACATTGCCACGCAGGTCCACCACATCGAGATCGGGACGCAGCGCCCGCAGCTGCGCGCGCCGCCGCAGCGACGAGGTACCCACACGTGCACCCTCGGGCAGTGTGGCCAGCGAGGTGGCCGCTACGCCCTCACGCACCACCAGCGCATCACGCGGGTCCTCGCGCTCGAGCAGGGCTACGATCACCAGCCCCTCAGGATCGGCGGTGGGCAGGTCTTTCAGCGAATGCACCGCACAGTCGATGCGGTGCGTGCGCAGGTCGGCTTCGAGTTCGGCGGTGAACAGCCCTTTCTCGCCAATGGCTGCGAGGGGGCGGTCGAGAATGCGATCGCCGATGGTGGTGTAGGTGACCAGCTCGGTGGTCACGCCCCGGGCCGCCAGCAGCGCCGCCACCTGGCGGGCCTGCACGAGCGCGAGAGCGGAACTGCGGGTCCCGATTCGGAGTGGTGCGGAAGGCATCCCCGCAACTTAACCGTTCCCGGTCGACTCCGCCTTGGACGACTCCGTCCTGTTTGGCGTGGCCGCATGCGCCTGCACGATGGCGCGCACCCAACCCTCCACGGTGGGCGCCGTGCTCTCCACCTTGACCGGAAAGCCGGCCACACGCGCCGCGCGTGAGGTGACCGGTCCAATGCAGGCCAGTGGCAGACGCCCGGCCTGTTCGGGCGCGAGGGCGTCGAGCAGGGCGTCCACGGCGCTCGGCGCGGCCACGGTCACCAGATCCAGCGCCTGCTCGCGAACGAGGGCCGCCAGCCGCGCCTGTCCCTCCGGGTCACTGGCCGAGCGGTACACCGGAATCACATCCACCTCGGCGCCCAGCGCGCGCAGCCCGTCGGGAAGCACATCGCGCGCCCCGGCCGCGCAGGGGTACAGCACCCGGCTGCCCTCGATGTCCGTGCGCTCGGCCAGGGCATCCAGCACGCCTTCGGCCTGCGAGCGCTCGGGCTGCACGGTGGGTGTGCGCCAGCCCTGCTCATCGGCGGCGCGCGCCGTGGCGTCGCCCACCACGGCAAGTCGCCGCGTGGCCATGGCGGCCTGCGCCTGCCGCTCGTGCACCACGCGCGCGAGATGCTCCACCGCGTTCACACTGGTGAGCAGGATCCAGTCGTACTGCGCCAGCCGCCCCACGGCCGCATGCAGCGGCGCGAGGTCCAGTGTTTCGATGCGCGTGAGCGGCACCTCGTGCACGGTGGCCCCAAGGCGGCGCAGCGCCTCGGCCAGCGGGCCGCCGCGTTCGGTTGCACGCGTGACGGCAATGCGCAGGCCGGCCAGGTGTGCCGGCAGACGACCCGCGCTGTTCATTTCACCGCGAAGTGGAGCCGCCGGCGCGCGACGACGCGTCGAGCGCGGACGCGTCAAGCGCCGCCTGGGTTCGCGCAATGCGCCGCGCCAACATCACGATGTAGCCACCAAAGCACAGCAGGGCCACGGCATAGCCGGCCCACATGTACGACACCGTGTCCGGCGGTCCGCTGGGACGCGCCACGTAGGCGGTTGTGTCCTGCGCCACGCGCAGCAGCAGGGGCAGCAGCATCAGACCGCCTCCAGCTCGGCCTGCGCATTGCGCAGGCCCGCCCAACGGAAACGCATGCGCAGCAACGCAAAGAACAGCATCAGGAAGGCGAGCAGCGCAAGCAGGAAGGGGGTCAGCATCACCGGGGGCAGCGACGGCTTCTCGGGCTTGAGCACCACCGGCCCCGGATGCATGCCACGGAACAGCCGCACGGTGAGATGAATGAAGGGCACCAGCAGCGCCGCCAGCGAACCCATGACGGCCGAGAGGCGGGCGCGGCTTTCGGCGCTTTCCACCGCACCACGCAACACGAGATAGCCCAGCACCAGCAACCAGAGGAACAGGGTGCTGGTAATGCGCGCTTCCCACACCCACCAGGTGCCCCAGCTCGTGCGCGCCCAGATGGGACCTGTGGCCAACACCACGCCCATGAACAGCAGACCCACCTCGGCGCTGGCTTCCGCCAGTCTGTCGAGCCGCTCGTCCTTGATCCACAGGTAGCCGATGCTGGCCACCGCGAGCAGGCCGCAGGCGATGTACAGGCCCGCGATGGCCGCCGGCACGTGCACGTAGAAGATCTTCTGCGCCGCACCCAGCATGGCATCCACCGGCGTGAACCAGATGGCGCGCACACAGGTGGCCACCACCAGCACCAACGACACCAGCAGGAACCCGTCCACCGGTCGCACCCGCGCCGGCAGTTCCATGCGCTCAGCGGTCGTCACGGACGACGCCATACGCTACTCCTCGATCGTGAACGGAAAGACGGCCACACAGGCCGACACGAAGACCAGATCGAACCCCACGAGCACCTTGAGCCCCGCCCCCGCACCGCCTGCGCCCACACCGCGCAGACAGACGCC
>JACVCT010000171.1 GCA_016741895.1 Gemmatimonadaceae bacterium
GGTTGGGGTCGGGGTCGGGGCCAAAACGAAAAACGCGCCGCCCTCTTCGGCGACGCGTTTCCATGCTGCGGGTCCTGCTATGGGTCTTCGATCAGACCGCGGCGACTTCCTGGCGCTTGGCGGGCTGCGCAAAGCGCTCGCCAAGGGTACGCAGCTCGACGAACTCGTTCGCCTTGAGCTCAGGGTACCGATCCTGCAGGTAAACCATGGTGTTGTCGAACCACTCCTTCTGGTCTACCGGGTGACATCCGATCACCCCGCACTGCATGATCTGCTGGAACATCTCGTCACGGGCCTCCTGATACGGAGAGGGCACCATGGCGTCACGACGCGGACGAAGCTTGGGCTTGGCCATTTCCTCTGGGTAGTGCGTCCAACACGCTGACCGGCGATTCCGGTACAGCATACAAAAGCTAACTGATGAGACACCCGGATCCTAGGGGCGGAACGCCGTTTGCCACATCGTCGGAAGAGCCGACACCTCTTCTACGGCATCCAGGCCTCAATCGCTGACGCCAATGCCGCAGGCGCCAGCTCGGGAACCAGCTCACCGGCGGGCGTAGCGGCCACCACGGGAACCAGAGGGCAGCCCGGCAGCAGCGCCCGCCAGCGCGCTATCCTCTCAACCGGTGAGCCGTCTTCCGCGTCACCCGAGTGACGGCGGCCGGCGGCAGCGCGATCCTCCGACGCGCCTCCGGGCCGCGCGCTGCACCAGAGCAGGACCTCGGTGCGCAGGCCCTCGAGCGCCACGCGTGACGTTTCGTCCAGCGTGATGCCACTGGCCAGTTGCAGCAGGCGCCCGGCACCGTCGGGCCCCACAAAGGGCGCCAGATGCCGCGCCAGGACCAGATCGGTCAACGCCTGGCCTTCGGGCATGGCACGCGCCAGAAACGGCTCGAGCAGCGGTCTCGCGCCAAAAAGACCGTGGGACGACAGCGCCGCGGTCACCGTGCTGCGCTGCAGCTGGCGAACGGCCGGTCCCGGCAGATCGTCCGGGTCCAGCGGATCCACGAGCAGCAGGCGCTGCACTCGGTCGGGTGCGCGCTGCGCCAGCAGCAGGGCCACCAGCGCGCCCAGTCCAACCCCCACCACCACGCCGGGTGCCGCCCGCAGCGCCAGCAGCGCCAGTTCCACGTGGGCTGCCTGATCCGCGGGACTGGTGCCGCGCTCACCGGGCGAGACCGACTCCCCAAAGCCCAGCAGATCCATGGCCAGCACCGTCGCTCCCTGCTCGGCGAGACGGGGCGCGACCTGGCGCCAGAGAAAGGTGCTGGTGCCGAAGCCATGCAGCAGCACCACGGGCGCGCCGCCGTAGCCCGTGCGCTCCACATGCAGCGACTGCCCGGGCGCCGCGCCGGTCAGCGGAACGTAGAGGTGATCGGTGTACATGCGTGACAGGAAGCGGGCCGCCGGAGCATGGCGTCAGGATAGCGCCAAGGGCTGCGCGTTGCCTAGTTTCCACGCAGCCTGTCTGGCGCTGCGGGGCTCGCATGGCGAGGCTCGCAGTGCATCTCCCCACCGAAGCACCGGCCCGGCCGGTCTGCACCAGGAGCACGCGTGGCCAAGGTTTCGCCCAAGAAGAAGTCGAACACCGGATTCCTCGCCGTCATCGGCATCATCCTGATTGCCGGCGGCGCCGGCATCTGGACCAGCATGACCAAGAAGCCGGTGTCCATCGAGGCCGCGCCCGGCGCGCCGCTGCCCGAGGCCCAGGGCTATCTGCGTGGCAATCCCGATGCACCCATCACCATCGCGGAGTTCGCCGACTTCGAATGCCCGGGCTGTGGCCAGTTCGCCACCCTGCAGGGTCCCGACATCAAGTCGCGCATCATCGACGCCGGTCTCGCCAACTTCCGCTTCTACGACTTCCCGCTCACGTCCATTCACCCGAATACCATTTCGGCGCACATGGCGGCTGCCTGCGCGAGCGATCAGGGCAAGTTCTGGGAAATGCACGACCTGATCTTTGCCGGGCAGTACGACTGGAACGGTCAGGCCACGAGCAATCCGCGCAAGTTCATGGACAGCTACGCACAGCAGCTGGGGCTCGACATGAAGGCCTTCGGGGAGTGCTTCGATACGCAGAAGCATCTGCCGCGCATCCAGGCCAACGCGAAGATGGGCACGGAGCGCGGCGTCGGATCCACGCCCACGCTCATGATCAACAACCGCATCTACGCGGGTGGCCTCACGGCCGATCAGATCAAGAAGATCGTGGACTCGCTGGTCGCCGCGGCCCCCGCGGCGGCGACTGCACCCGCGGCCGACAAGTAAGCGCGCGTTACGCCTGCCGCCGTCGCGCGGCGGCTTCAGCCAGACGAAGGGCCGCAGTTGGCGCCGCCGGTTCCATGACCGGCGGCGCGTTGTTTTGCGGGTCGCCGGTCACCACGCGCTCGCCTGCCGTACGCTCGCTGGTCGGCCGCAGTCCTTCGCCGAGCGCCACCAGCGCGCGTGTCACCACCACCGACGCCAGCGGATCGGGCAGCGTCAGTTCGCGCACATAAATGTCCAGCGCCCGCTCGTAGCCGATTTCCGGCGCCAGCGTGTCCACGAAATGCAGCGCATTCTCCATGTGCGTGCGAATGAGCGCCTCTTCGGCACGCGCCTGCGCCAGCCGCACGCGCTGCTCGGCGTCGGCCGAGAGCTTGCGGGGAAACAGGGATTCGGGAAACAGGCGATTGAGCAGCGACATACGTCCCCTGACGATACTCACCGGCCACGAGTTTCGTTCGTGACCGGTGTCACAGCGGCTGCACATTTCGTCAAGAATTGCCCGGATGACACGCACACTGGCCGCAAAGTGGAGAAAGCCAGGTTCCGGCCGACTGCCGCAGGAACGTCGCATACGATTACCGTCGCCCGCAACTGGCACGACAGGACGACTCTCACGAAACCCCTGTTTTCCCGTCCCCAAACTGGCTGCGAGCCTTAACCGGCTTGTTGTGGATCGCCCGCCTAAGCTCCGGTCAGCCAACGGCGACAAGAATGCCGTAGTCCATCAATGTCCGGATCACTTGAGGGGTCAACTGTTCGCGCGTGCTGCTCGGTGCATTCCGTATGAGATCATCAAGAGTGGTGTCGTCCAACAAGCTCAAGTAATCCCACATATCTGACGAAACTGCAACAGGATCGTTCTCGGAGAACGAGATGAGCTGATAGAATCCAGTCTTAAGGCGCTTGATCGAGAACTTGCCGAGCTTCATTCGACTCGGCCACGAACCTTCGGTCAAGGCTTTGGCTCTCTCTTCGACGACCAAACGCAGCGCCTGTCCCTTCGATCCAAGAACCTTGAACAACTCGATAGTGCTCTGGGAGCGAATGAATCGAGCGCAGTCGGCAAAGTACAATGACCAGTCCTCGTTGTAGCTTGAGGGCAGCGGGCCGAGAGAGGCTCGTTCACACTCCACAATCTCACTGACCACGCGCTCTCCGGAAGCAGTGCGATGATACTGCATACTCTTGCCAATCGTCGAAGGACTTACGCCGAGCGATAGGGCAGCGTGGATAGCCAGAGATTGCTCAACGTGCTGAAAGTAAGTCCTTACCGCATCCCAGTATTCCCAGCCGAGCTTGCCCCGACCGTGCTTGCAGAACCAAGTAAAGCAAGTTGAGTCTCGATGCGCCCAAATGCCGCACCGACCATTATCGTCGAAGTAGGGACACCTTAGTGAGGCAGAACGACCAAACGCGGAGCGCGCAGCGTCGTAAACATGAGCGAACAGGGCGGTTCGCTCGACGTAAAGTGGGGTTACGCCACTGCCAAAGTCGATACGGGACGCCAATACCTCTTTCGCATGAAGACTCCTTTGCTCCATGATCACTCCACCTGCCAAGAAATTTGGCAGTGATGGCATATACGTACAGCATTTCACGTCGGAGCGGAACGAAAAGGTCGTCGTTTCGGGGCGGGGCTCCGCATCGTAGGGAATCATTGCGCATCTCTCACAGGTTGCCCCGTGCTCGATCGGACTCATTGGGAGTGTCGCCATCCAAATGTCAAAATACGAGCTTGGCTGTTCCGACTCACTCAAGATTGGCAGAAAACGCATGCGGGGTTCCTTTCTCGTCGTAGGACAGACGTCCACCTGGAAATCGCCGTGGGGCGTCTTCTTCGGGGAGCTTTTCTCGGCCATCAAGTGCGGTGCGCTCGTGGTTATCCTGCAAGAATGAGCACGGGCGCACCGCGATGATGCAGCGGCGATGCTACTCGACTACCTCGCAGCCCTTGCTGCACTTGTAGTCCTTCCAATCCTGGTGGTGGGTGGAACAGATCTTGAAGTTGGCGGTCTCGCACTCGGTCGCTTGCCCGCATGCTTCGTTCACCCTTACCAAACCCTCGCGAGGGTCGACCAATCTAACTGGCGCAATGAGCATGCCGAGTCCTACTGCGCTGGCAACGAACTTGGATCTCGAAATCGACGGCATAGACCACTCCTTTTGTTGAGTTGGGAGAAAATTCTCGACTGTGTGTTGTCAACTGTCTGGTTAGCCGCTCCGCATCTTCCCTCCCATCAAAGGGTTACCTGTACTGGTGTGGAATGAGTGCTCTTGCGACGGAAGGGAACGGTGTGTCGGTGCCGAATAGCAGTCCCAATTGATCTTGCGTGACGGCTAGGAATGAAGCGTCTCGATCCAAGGAGAACTCACCCAAGAACCTCCCCTGCCAGTCGAACACATGCACGTACCGTGCTCCGTACCGCCGTTCGTCATCGCGAGATCCGCTGAAAAGCGCATAGATGCGCGTCGGAGTTGACGCGACTCCGACATATGCGTTCTCACTCTCGTCCTCCCACTTGAAACGACCACTCGGTGGGACGAAACGGAAGGCTACTTTGACCGGTCGTGGGCCGTGTACACGTACAAATGTCCGGCTGGCTAGATCGACAATGTCGAGCGCTCCGATCATCTGATACGCAAGCACAGCTTTTGACGCCAATGGACTGTCGGTTGAAAGCACGCTGACATTCAGCAGTCGACGTGCGGTCAGGTCGCTCACTTGAGGTGGGCCAAACGGTAATTGGAGGCTGTAGCTAACGGAGACCGTACCGTTGGCACGTATCTTCACCAGGGATACGTCTGGGGAGATCGGATTGGCCAGAAAGTCGCTGCCATTGTGCAAGATGCCAGCTAATGAGCCCACGTCGCCAAGCGATAGTATTCGCCCGGTCGACTTGAGGCTTGCTGCACTGAACCACAGCAGGCGTCGGAGATTAAAATCGAACACCCCGACCTCGGTTCCGTCCGGAGAGAGGAGTAGACTGGCTGGGTATACCACTTCCCCTGGACCACGTCCCTGCCGTGCTCCTGAGTGCGTCAATGCCCCGGACTTCGTCGAGAACCGAAAGAGGTGAGGGCTGGTCCTGCTGTCACCCACGATCAATGCGCCATCTCGTTCTACGGCTCCCGTTAGGCGGGAGAACAGGTCCGCGTCACCGAAAAACGTGCTGGTCTTGACGACTGGCGCGGCGGATAGCGGACGCTTGCCGGCGTCACGAATCTCTGCCACAAGGCGAAGTCGGATCGTTGTTGACTTGGCTTGGTCTTCCCGCGCCTGCTCGTAACTGGGGACTCGCGGAGCGAGAAACAGCGCAACTGTGCAAATCAAGGTGAGCATGGTGCCAGCTCTCGTGGAAAGTGATTGCATTGCTAAGCGGCGACACAGTGGGGCATTTCCAACTACACGTCAAGCTCATCCATACGCTCACTCTCCTCAGTTAAACCGGTGACGCGAGCCCGCGCACAAGTTGCGGGCTCGCGAGGATTGCCCTCCACCCAGCCTCCGGCTTTCTGTCAGGACTCCGTGGCCTCGTACTGCGCCTTGAGCGAGTTCACCACACTCGGGTCGGCCAGCGTGGTGGTGTCGCCCAGTGCGCGGCCCTCGGCAATGTCACGCAACAGGCGGCGCATGATCTTGCCCGAACGTGTCTTGGGCAGGTCCGCACTGAAGAGAATGTCGTCGGGTCGCGCCAGGGCGCCGATTTTCAGTGCCACATGTTCGCGCAACTCGTCGCGCAGCGCGGCACTCTGCGTGAAGCCGGCGCGCAGCGTGACAAACGCGGCAATGGCCTGCCCCTTGAGCTCGTGCGACTTGCCCACCACCGCCGCCTCGGCCACCGAGGGGTGATCCACCAGCGCACTTTCCACTTCCATGGTGCCGATGCGATGACCGGACACGTTCAGCACGTCGTCCACACGGCCCAGAATCCACAGGTACCCGTCGTCGTCGCGCTTGGCGCCGTCACCGGGGAAGTAGAGGTCGGGGCGACCGGGCCACTTGCTGAAGTAGGTATCCACGTAGCGCTGATCGTCACCCCAGATGGTGCGCAGCATGCTGGGCCAGGGCCGCGTGATGGCCAGCAGGCCGCCACCGGTCTGCACCTCGTTGCCCTGCGTGTCCAGCAGCGTGGCATGCACGCCGGGGAAGGGCACGGTGGCGGAACCGGGCTTGGTGGCGGTCACGCCGGGCAGCGGCGAGATCATGATGCCGCCGGTTTCCGTCTGCCACCACGTGTCGACAATGGGGCATCGTTCCTTGCCGATGGTCTTGTGATACCAGATCCACGCCTCCGGATTGATGGGCTCACCCACGGAGCCCAGCAAGCGCAGCTGCGAAAGATCGTGCTTCTCCACGTAGGCCGTGCCCCACTTCATGAACGCGCGAATGGCCGTGGGTGCCGTGTAGAAGATCGTCACGCCGTAGCGTTCGCAGATCTGCCAGAAACGATCCTTGTCCGGCCAGTCGGGCGCGCCCTCGTACACGATGCAGGTGGCGCCATTGGCCAGCGGGCCGTACACCAGATACGAGTGTCCCGTAATCCAGCCGATGTCGGCCGTGCACCAGTACACGTCTTCTTCCTTGAGGTCGAACACGTACTTGGTCGTGGAGGCCACGCCGGTGAGATAGCCGCCCGTGGTGTGCACGATGCCCTTGGGCTTGCCCGTCGTACCCGACGTGTAGAGGATGAACAACACATCCTCGGCGTCCATGGGCTCGGGTTCGCAGTACTTGGGCACCTGACGCTTGAGACGATGCCACCAGTGATCGCGGCCGTCCTGCATCTCGGCAAAGGTTTCGTCACCCACACTGCTGCGGCGGCGCATGATGACGAGCACGTTCTCGATGCTGGGGCAGGCCTTGAGTGCTTCGTCGGCGTTGCGCTTGAGCGGCACCATCTGGCCGCGGCGATAGCCACCGTCGGCGGTGATGAGCAGCTTGCAGCCGCAGTCGTTGATGCGGTCGCGCAGCGACTCGGGCGAGAATCCGCCAAACACCACGGTGTGGATGGCCCCGATGCGTGCGCAGGCCAGCATGGCGATGACCGCCTCGGCGATCATGGGCAGATAGATGGCGACGCGGTCGCCCTTCTTGATGCCCAGCTTCTTGAGCATGTTGGCCGCGAGATTCACCTCGCGGTACAGATCCCAGTAGGTCCAGGTGCGTCGGTCGCCGGGCTCGCCTTCCCAGATCAGCGCAGCCTTGTTGCGACGCGGGCCGTGGATGTGCCGGTCCACGCAGTTCACCGACACGTTCAGTTTCCCGCCCTGGAACCACTTGGCGTGCGGCGGCGTCCACTCGCACACCGAGTCCCAGGGCTTCATCCAGTCCAGCGTGGCCGCTTCACGCGCCCAGAACTGCTCGGGATTGAGGGCCGCATCCTCGTGCAGGCGCGGCGTGGCCACGTGCGCCGTGGCGCGGAACGCGTCGGACGGCGGAAAGGAACGGTGCTCCTGCAGGAGGACGTCGATATCGCTCATGATGGCGGACCGGGTGGGAGGCGCCGAATGGGCCGGCAATGGAGACGTGTGGGGCACGCCGTCACCCTCTGTGTCGGTCGCGTGCGTGCACCCCACCCGCTAATGTAGAGCGATGCCGATGCCCGACGAAACCGGCGCGACCACTGTCGCGTCCCCCGATGCCACCGTGCAGGCGCACGGCCTGGTGCGGGCCTTCGGTCGTCGGCGTGCGGTCCACGAGGTGTCACTGGCCCTCGGCGCCGGGGAGTGCCTGGCGCTCTTTGGGCCCAATGGAGCCGGCAAGACCACCTTGCTGCGCCTGTTGGGGGGGCTGCTCAAGCCCACCCGTGGTCAGGTCACGCTCATGGGCACACCGCTGCCCGGCTCCGGGGCCACGCGTCGGCTGGTGGGGCTCATCAGTCACCACAGCATGCTCTACCCCGCGCTCACGGTGCGCGAGAATCTGCAGTTTGCCGCCGAGTGTCAGGGCGTGCCCGATGCCACCGCGGCCACCACTCGGGTGCTCGAGCTGCTGCGGGTGCGCGACCGGGAACACATGCCCGTGCGTTTCCTGAGCCGTGGTCTGCAGCAGCGGGTGAGCATCGCGCGCGCGCTGGTGCACGGCCCGCGGCTCGTACTGCTGGACGAGCCCTACACCGGGCTCGACGAAGTGGGGGCGCTGGCCTTCACGCAGGCGCTGCGTGCGCTCAAGGCCGAAGGGGCCACGCTGGTGCTGGTCACGCACAACCTCGTGGAGGGTCTGACGCTGGCGTCGCGGGCCGTCATCATGCGCGACGGCGCCTTTGTGCACGACGAGCCGGCGCCGCCCGAGGGCTTTGATCTCGCCGCCTTCCAGCGTCGCTATCGCGATCTGGTGCACGAGGGACTGACGGCGTGAGTGCGGTGTCGCCGGCGCTTCCGCCGTCATTCCTGCGTGATGCCTGGCGCATTGCGCGCAAGGACCTGCTCATCGAGTTCCGCACGCGCAGCGCCTTTCTGGCCGCCGCGGTGTTTGCGGTGCTGTCGGTGGTCATTTTCCGATTCACCTGGGACCCTACCGCCATCCCGGCCATCGATCTGGCGCCGGGGGTGCTCTGGGTGATCTTCACGTTTTCGGGCCTGCTGGGACTCAACCGCTCGTTCGGACTGGAACTGGCCGAACGGGCCTACGACGGCCTGCTGGCCAGCCAGGTCTCGCGGGAGTCGGTGTTCGCCGGCAAGGTGCTCGGCAACCTGGTATTCGTCTGCGGCATTCAGCTGTTGACGCTTCCGGCGGTCGTGCTGTTCTTCGATCTTCCGGTGGGTGGGGCCTGGCTGCTGCTGCTGGTCATCCTGCTGCTGGCGTCGCTGGGGCTCGCGGCGGTGGGCACGCTGTTCGCGGCGGTTGCATCCAACACGCGACTGGCCGAACTGCTGCTGCCCATGATGACGCTGCCGTTCTTCGTGCCGCTGGTGCTGCCGGCGGCGCAGGCCTCGGCGGTCATTCTGCGCGGGCTGCCGGCATCGGATGCGGCGGCCTGGCTCAAGG
>JACVCT010000172.1 GCA_016741895.1 Gemmatimonadaceae bacterium
CCGCCTGCACGGGGGGGCTGCCCTGACAGCCACGCGCCAGCAGTCAGCGCATCGCCCGCCTCGCCGTCACGCTCACAACGGATCCGCAGGCTGTCGTCGCGCTGACCGATGTGCTCGAGCGGCTCGAGGGCGAAAATGTGGCCATGGCAGCCTTTGGTCATGACACCACGGGGCCGGCCGGCGCCAATACCGACTCCGGCGGTGGGCGTTCGGCGTCGGTGGCCATTCTTCCGCCGGCCTCCGTGCGTGCCTGGCAGCAGGCCAGTCAACAGCTGGCCGCACACACGCGGGCCATGCTGACCACGCAGGCGCCCGTGGGACGTGTGCTTGATGCGGCCGATCAGATGCTGCTCGTCACTGATGACGTGCGCAATCAGTTGGCCCTGCAGCAGCAGGAGCGCATCGGCAACCAGACACGCTGGGCCTGGAGCGTGGCGTTGCTCATGCTCGCCTGTCTGCTCGGCACCCTGGGCCTGGTCCTCGAGCCCGTGATCCGCCTGCTGCGCCGTCAGCACGTGGCCATTGTCTCGCAGAGCCTCGAGTATGAACGGCTGGCCATGGTCGCGCAGCGTACCAGCAATGCGGTGCTCATCACCGACGCCGACATGCGCATCACCTGGGCCAACGAGGCCTTCACACGCCTGAGTGGCTACACGCTCGACGAAGTGATGGGACTGGTGCCCGGTGATTTCCTCCGCGGCGAGGAAAGTGATCCGGAGGTCGTGCGTCACCTGCTCCGTGCCGTGGATCGGGGCGAACCTTCGCGCGGCACGCTGCAGGATCGTCGCAAGGATGGCACGCTGCACTGGGTGGACCTGTCCATCGAGCCGCTGCGCAGTGGCGGACAGGTCAGCGGGTTCGTCTGTGTGTATTCGGACATTTCCGATCTCGTGAGCACGCAGCAGGCGCTCACGCGGGAGCGTGAGGCGCTCGCCAATACGACGGCGCAGCTCAAGGAAGCGCTGGCGGTTGCCAGGTTGGGCAGCTGGTCACTCGATCTCGCGACCAATCACGTGGACTGGTCGCCGGAAACCTACGTGCTCTTCGGCCGTGATCCGCAACTCGGTCCGCCGCCACGTGAACAGGTGGCCCAGCTCTACGCCCCCGAAGCCTCGGCCCGCCTCAGGGAGGCGGCCGTTGACGCCTACACGGAAGGCCGCGCCTATTCGCTGGTCGTGCGCACGGCGGGCCATAATCCGGACGTGCGCTGGATTCGCGCCGAAGGACGCGCCCGCTATGCGCCCGACGGCAGCATCGTGGGGCTCATCGGGACGGCCGTGGACGTGACCGAGTCCATCGAGCGCGAGGAGGCGCTGCGTCTTGCGCAGGCGCACGCCGAGGCGGCCAATCGCTCGAAGAGCGAGTTCCTGGCCAACATGAGTCACGAAATCCGCACGCCGCTCACGTCCATCCTCGGCTACACCGATCTGCTGCGCGATGACGTGCGCGAGAGCGGGGCAGACAGCGAGCAACTCGCGGCGCTGGACACCATCCGTCGTGCCGGCGAGCATCTGCTCAGCGTCATCAATGACATCCTCGATATCTCCAAGATCGAGGCCGGTCGGATGGCGGTGGAAGCCGTGCCCGTCGAGTTGCCGGCGGTGCTGCTGGACGTGGAAAGTCTCATGCGGGCACGCGCCGAGCAGAAGGGTGTGTCGCTGGAATGCCGACTCACGGCGCCCATCCCCGTGCAGGTGCACAGTGATCCGACCCGGCTGCGGCAGGTGCTCATGAACCTCGTGGGCAATGCCGTGAAGTTCACCGATCGGGGGCGCGTGCTGCTGGAGGCGGGTGTCGAGCAATCCGACGCCGGGCCGCTGCTCGTGCTCAGTGTGGACGACACGGGACCCGGCATGACGGAGGATCAGGTGGCGCAACTCTTCCAGGCGTTCACCCAGGTGGATTCGTCGATGACGCGTCGGCACGGGGGAACGGGATTGGGGCTCACCATCTCGCGTCGGTTGGCGCAGCTCATGGGTGGGGAAGTGGAACTGGCGCAGACGGCCGTGGGCCGTGGCTCGCGCTTCGAAGTCCGTCTGCCGCTTCGGGTGGTGGACGACAGTCCGCACATCACGCAGATCACGGCCCGGCGTCTCACGCCGGCGGCGGTTCCCGCCACCGTGACCCTGCGCGGACACATTCTCCTGGCCGAGGATGGCGAGGACAACCAACGGCTCATCGCCATCCTGCTGCGCGCTGCGGGCGCAGAGGTCACCATCGTGCGCAACGGACGCGAAGCACTCGAGGCCATCGACTGGGCCCGGGCTGCCGGTGCCCCGTTCGACGTGCTACTGACGGACATGCAAATGCCCGAAATGGACGGCTACACACTCGCCCGGACCCTGCGCAGTGCAGGGGACCGCATCCCCGTGATCGCGCTGACGGCTCACGCCATGGCCGAAGACCGCCAGCGCTGCATTGATGCGGGCTGCGACGACTACGCGAGCAAGCCCATCGATCGCACGGCGCTGCTGGCGACGCTGGCGCGCTGGCTGCCGGATTCGCCGGAAGTCTTTCCGCCGATTGCGGGCAGTGCGTCCACCGATGACATGGCGGTCGCAGCGGGGGCGTCCGATCGGCTGGTGAGTGAATTGGCGGACGATCCCGATCTGGCGGGTGTTGTGCGCGTGTTTGCCCTTGCGCTGCCGGACCGCGCGGCGGCACTCGCCGCCGCCGTTCGTGCTGTGGATGATGTTGAGGTTCTGCGTTTGGCACATCAGCTCAAGGGCGCGGCGGGAAGCTACGGGTTTCCGCTCGTCAGCACCCTGGCGCGCACCCTGGAGGTGCATACCCGCGCGGCCGATCGCGAGGCGCAGTTGATGGTGGTGGAACGCCTGCTGCAGCTTGCCAGCGCGGCACAGCGCTCGGTGGAGTCCTCCGAGTCGGTGGCGGTGCGCGCATGAGCGCCGAACGCCGCCGTCCCGTGTCCTGGCAGGCCGCCCATGCGCCGGCTCATGTGCTGCTCATCGACGACGATGTGGCCATTCACTCCCTCGTTACGGCCATGCTCAAGGCCATCGACGTGCAGGTGTCCGGCGCACACGATGCCGCCGAGGGAATCGAGCGGGCCCTTGCCCTCCAGCCCGACCTGATTCTGCTGGACCAGGAACTGCCGGACGCCACCGGTGTGGACATGCTCGCGCGCCTCCGGGCGCTGCCGGCACTGGCCGCGACGCCGGTCATCGTGGTCACCGCCAGCGAGCGCCGGGAGGTGTTGACGGCCTGTTTTGCCGGCGGGGCGTCCGACTACTTGCGCAAGCCCTTCTTTGGCGCCGAGCTGCGGGCGCGTGTGCAGTCGGTGATCGACCGGCAGCGCATGGTGGCCGAGCTGGGGCGTGCAGCGCACGTGGACTCGCTCACCGGGTTGCCCAATCGCGCGCTGCTCAATCTGCGCCTGCAGGCGGCCATCGACCGGAGCAGCGAGCGCACCGACTACGGCTTTGCGGTCATGTTCATCGACTTCGACCGCTTCAAGATCATCAACGACAGTCTGGGTCACGAAGCCGGTGATCTGCTGCTGCGCGAAATCGCGCACCGGCTGCGTGAGAATCTGCGCGCCAACGACACGATTGCCCGTGAGAGCGCCGGGCCGACGGTGGCGCGCCTGGGCGGCGACGAGTTTGTCATCGTGCTGGATGATGTGCCCGACGTGGAAACGGCCGCGCAGGTGGCGGAACGCCTGCTGCCGGCCCTGGAGTCGGTCTATCAGCTGGGCGAACACTGCGTGCGCACGAGTGCCAGCATTGGCATCGTCCACAGCGGCGCGGGCTACGATTCGGCCGATGACATGCTGCGCGATGCGGACATTGCGATGTACGAGGCCAAGGCACGGGGGCGCAACTGCTATGCCGTCTTCACGCCCTTCATGCGCGAGGCGGTGCGAAACCGTCTGCGCCTCGAGAACGCGCTGCGCGAGGCGATCGGCACCACGCAGATCTATCTGGTCTACCAGCCCATCATGAGTCTTGATGCGCGGCGGGTGGAGAGTGTGGAAGTGCTCGCACGCTGGCGCCACCCCGAACTGGGGCTGATCTCGCCGGTGGAGTTCATTCCCATCGCCGAGGAGACCCGACTCATCGTGCCGCTCGCCGACGACATTCTGCGGCGCGCCTGCCTGCAGTATCTCGACTGGCATGCGCGCTGCCCGGAGGCTGCGCCGCGTTACCTGAGCATCAATCTGTCACGGGTCCAGCTGGCCGACCCGAGCATGGCGGACCGGGTCATTGCTATCCTCGACGAGCTGGATATGCCACGCGGGTCCATCCAGCTGGAGGTTACCGAATCCCAGCTCATGCAGCATCATGACATGGCGGTCGCGTTGCTCACGCGCCTCAAGCAGCACGGCATTCGGCTGGCCATGGACGACTTCGGCACCGGGTACTCGTCCCTGTCCTGTCTGCAGGAGTTCCCCTTCGATGTTCTCAAGGTGGACCGGGCCCTGACGGAGAACGTCAGCCGCGGTCGGGGGTACTCGGCTCTGCTGCATGCCGTGATGACATTGGCAGACAACCTGGGACTCGACGTGGTGGCCGAGGGAATCGAAACGATGGAACAGCTGGTGCTATTGCAGGCGCTCGAATGTCCGTACGGGCAGGGTTACCTGCTCGCGCGCCCCATGGAAGCCGATGTACTGGAAGCCTGGTGTCACGCCAGTTCGCCCATGACCGCCGAGGTCCCGTGATGGAACGTGTCATTCGGATCACCCTCGAGCGGGTGGCCAGTGTGGCAACGCTCCCGGACGTGGCCATGCGGGTCATGCGCATCGCCGACGACCCATCGGCCACGGAGGACGACTTGCAGGAGGTGCTGGAGAGTGATCCGGCCCTGGCCGCGCGCGTGCTGCGCGTCGTGAATTCGGCGTTCTATCGCCGGCAGCGCGAAGTGAGCTCGCCGCGTGGGGCCATCAAGCTCCTCGGCGTGTCGGCCATTCGCAACATTGCGCTGGCTGCCAGTCTGCACCGGCTCTACCGCGGTCGGCGCGCCATCACCGGGTTCGATCCGGCGGAGCTCTGGGCCCACTGCGTGGCGGTGGGCACCGCGGCGCGGGAGCTGGGACGCCGCGTGCCGAACGTGGTACCCGAGGAGGCCATGGTGGCCGGGCTGTTGCACGACATCGGGCTGATCCTCGCCCTGCAGGCCTGGACTCCCGAATTCACGCAGGTGGTGGCGCAGGCCACACTCGTGAACAGCGCGTCGTTTGCGCAGCTGGAGCGCACGCATGTGGGGGCCACACATGAGGAACTCGGCGGCGCACTCTGCGATCAGTGGCATTTCCCGCTGGCACTCGTCCACGCCTGTCAGTTTCACCACGACTTCCGTGCGCTGCCGGCGGACGCGCAGGCCATGCCGGCCCTGGTGCATCTGGCCGATCGCATGGCCGCGCGGCTTGGCGCCGGTTTCTGCCGCAGTGTGGATGGGGAAGGGTTGGAAGCCGAGGCCTGTCAGGTGCTCGGACTGAGCCGCGAAGACCTGCAGGCGGTTGAAGCGGAACTGCCCGTGCTCCTCCCCGAGACGGAGTCCCTGCTGGCGGCCTGATTCCCCGGCGCGCGGCGCCCTGTAGATTGGGGCCATGCATCTCGACGAATATCAGCAACTCGCCGCGCGCACGCTGGGGCGTGACCGCACCCACGAGCAGCAGCTGGCCAACGCGGCGCTCGGCCTCACCGGTGAGGCCGGTGAAGTGGCGGAAGTCATCAAGAAGCACCTGTTTCACGCCACACCGCTCGATCAGGACGCGCTGGTCAAGGAGTTGGGCGACTGCCTGTGGTACCTTGGTGCCTTTGCCACGGTGCTCGGGCTGTCGCTCGACGACATTGCGCAGCGCAACATCGACAAGCTGCGGCGGCGCTACCCCGAGGGCTTCGACCCCGAGCGCAGCCGCAACCGCAGCGAGTAGGCCGGCGCGAGTCGGCCCGCGTCGCGTTCAGCGGAGAAAGGACCGACCGTCCCACGGTTGGGTGTGTGATATGCCCAGCAGATCGAGTGCGCTGGGCACGACATCCGTTGTGCGCTGCGGGCTCCGTGTCACGGGCAGGTCGAGCAGCAACGGTACCTCCATCTGGTCCCGAAGCAGAGCGCCGTGGGTGGAACAGTGATCCACCGGCTCGAAGCGGGCGCGCAGATCCCAGCCCGCGCTGGCCGACACCACGATGTCGCCGCTGCGTGGAGACGCGGCCAGCAGTGACAGCTGCACGAGGGCGTCGGGATAGGGGGACTGCGCCGCCAGGTCCCAGGCTTCGTCGCGGTCGAGTCCACGGTGACTGCCGCCAAGCTGCAGAGGATCGCCATTCGATGCGTGGTAGCTCCACCGCTCCCGCGTACTGTCCCGCACGATGATGGCTTCACCGCGCTGCGCGTGCGCCACCCGCTGCTGGTCAGCGGTGTCGGCCACGATCACGAGGTCCACCGCCTCGCGCGCAAGCAGGGCCATGCGCGTGTCTTCCCAGTGCGCGGCCAGCGTCGGCCACCAGCGACGGCTGCGCTCCTCCGGATGGAGATACAGATGGGCCATGGCGTTGCCGCCCACCATCAGCGCGACGTCGGGTCGGGAGACAAACAGTTGCGGATGGGCCAGCACGCGCAGGCCGCGCCGAGTGAGCCAGGCGTGCAGATCCTCATGCTGCATCACCGGCGCGTGGCCATGATCCCCCACCACCCACACATGCAACGGGGCCGGCCAGGCGTCGCGTGAGGCAATGGACAGTGCGGTGTCGGCGGCCGCATCGATATCCTTGAGAGCCTGCCGTACGGCGGGCGCATGCGGGCCGTACTTGTGCGCAAACTTGTCGGGACTGGTGATCGCCAGCACACTGACGCGTGGACGCAGCGAGGCAAAGCGCGTGAAGAAGGCGGCAGTGGCGCGTTGCTCCACGCGTTGCCAGCCAAACAGATCGCCGCGAAAGTGCGAGGGGGCGGCGCGCAGCATCCAGGCCACCGAGCGCCCGATGTGCCCATGACTGGCGCCGCGTCCCAGCATGCTCATGGCGCTGAGCGAGGGCTGCGCCAGTTCGAACATCGTGGGCAGGTCGGGATGCACATCACGATCGACCTGCCAGATATCGATGCCGGCGTAGCTGCGCGCTGGCGCCATCGCCCAGCGCAGGCTGCGCTGCCGATCGAACCAGCGAAGGCCCGGAAGGCCGGCCGAGGCCGGATGGCGTCCCATGAGGAAGGGCACATACGCCGGCCCGGTCACTGACGGAAAGCTGGCGGTCACCGTGTGTCGCCCGCCGCGCGCCGCCAGCGCGCGCAACGATGGCAGCCGGCCGCTGTCCATTTCCTCCGCCAGCACATCCGGACGCACACCATCGGCCACCAGAAGGAGCAAGTGCGCCGGTGGCGTGGTATCATGGATCATGCGTGTCATGCCTCCGGTGTCGTGTTGGCATGCGTCTTTCACCTTTGTATCGCTCTCATGGCCACATCGAAGAACGGCAAGGCCCGGACGGCAACCGGCAAGCGGGCCTCACCTGATACCCGCCTCGCTGCCGAACAGGCCTGCGTTGAAGGGTATCGCGAACGCAACGAGGAAGGCCACCGCAAGGCCGGCCGTGACCCCAAGGACGGCTACCGGATGGTGAAGAACGGTGGCCGGACCGTTAAGCGGGTCGATCTCGGCCTGCTGGATCAGGCCATCCGCGATCGGCCCATGCTGACGGAAGACGAAAAACTGCTGCATCATCCCGAGGGCGTGACGTCGGCCTTCACCCGCTCCGATCCATGGCGCGTGATGCGCATCATGTCGGAGTTCGTGGAAGGCTTCGATGCGCTGGCCGAAGTCCAGAAGGGCGTGACCATCTTCGGCTCGGCACGAACGGGCCCTGACGATCCGCAGTACGAGGCCGCGCGCGAAACGGCGCGCCTGCTGGCCGAGCAGGGCTTCGCCGTGCTCACGGGTGCGGGCCCCGGCATCATGGAAGCGGCCAACCGCGGTGCGCGCGACGCCGGTGGACACTCGATTGGCTGCAACATCGAGTTGCCGTTCGAGCAGGGCGCCAATCCCTACGTCGATACGCTGGTCAACTTCCGCTACTTCTTTGTGCGGAAGACGATGTTCATCAAGTACTCGAACGCGTTCATCATCTTCCCCGGCGGATTCGGCACGCTCGACGAGCTGTTCGAGGCCCTCACGCTCATTCAGACGGGCAAGATCTATCAGTTTCCGGTCATTCTCTTCGGCCGGCACTACTGGGCCGGACTCGTGCGCTGGATTCAGTCGCGCATGGCGGGCGAAGGCAAGATCTCCCCGGGTGACCTTGACCTGCTCGTGCTGACCGACGATCCGCGCGAGGCGGTGCAGGCCGTGGTGGACGCACATCATGCGCAGACGGCGTCTTCGCAAACCCCCTGAATGACCCTGCGGCGGCTGTGCGGCCGGTCTCCGGTGCCGGCCGCCAGCTAGTGAGAGGACGGGTGGCGCGAGTGCGGGGCACCTGAGGCCACCCGCTCGCAGGCGTCGCGCAGCAGCGGCCCTAGCCGAGCCGGGTGCGTGACATGGGGCAGGTGACCGCTCACGGGAAGCCCCTCGTGAAGAACACAGCGGGTGCGCGTCGCCAACCACTCCCCCACGCTCACGGGCACGGCCGCATCGTCCGCGCATTGCACCACCGCCACGGGACAGGTGAGGCGCGGGACCACCTCGCGATAATCGCTGGTGAACACGCTGCGCAGCAGGGTGCGGCCGATGTCGGGCCGCAGTGCCAGCAACGCATCGCGAAAATCGGCAAGCTGATGCGGGGTGGCATTGCGCCCGAGCGCCATCGGACCGAATCCCGCCATCCACGCCGCGAGGTCGGCATCGACGCTCCGCAGCAGGGCCTCCACGCTTTCTGCGGAGAAGCCACCGTGGTAGTCCGCGTGATTCACGTAGCTGGGCGAGGCCCCGACCATGAACAGCTCGGAGATGAGGCCCGGTGCCGAAGTTTCGGCGAGCGCGCCGATCATGCCGCTCATGGAGTGCCCCACGAACAACAGGCGCGGGGCGTCGAGCAGGCGGAGCAACTGCCGAAGGTCGTCGGCGTGTCCGGCATAGCTCTGGTAGCGCGTGGCTTCCCAGTGCACCGCCGTGGCCGGCGTGGTGCCGACATAGTCGAAGCGGACCACACGCCAGCCGGCTGGCAGGTAG
>JACVCT010000173.1:0-6528 GCA_016741895.1 Gemmatimonadaceae bacterium
TGGAAACGGCCGCCGGTGGCGTGGCAGCAGGCGAAGGCGCAGTTTGCGATTCAGTTCGGTGACCGCTTTCAGGTGGCCGCCTGATCATCCGTCGGCGTGCACACAAAACTCTGAACACGCCCGGCCCGCCCTCTTATCCTCAGATCCTCCGATCCTCACACCATCTGTTCCCTCTGATCCTCAACGAGCGAACTAGCGATGCATCAAGTGCTCGAGCACATCGTACCGCGTCACGATGCCCTGCACCACACCGTTCTTGCGCATCAGCACCGCACGATTGCTCTTCGAGAGCAGCTTGGCCACGCTGTCCACCGGCGCCTCCGCCTCCACCACCGGAAACGGCTGATCCATCACATCGCTCACCGTCTGATCAAGCACCTTGGCATCGGCCAAAGAGCGTGACGTGAGCTGCGACTCGGCCACACTGCCCACACACACTGCGCCGTCCATCACCGGCACCTGACTCACGTTGTGCAGCGCCATGAGACGGATGGCCTGGCGCACCGTGGCGCCCGGTGTCACGCTCACAATGGCCGGTGCCGTGGCATCCTTGCTGCCCAGCACACTCTCGATGCTCTGCATGGGCGCGTCGAGCAACTGATTCTCGCGCATCCACTCGTCGTTGAACACCTTGCTGAGATAGCGCTCGCCGGTGTCGCAGAGGAACGTCACCACCAGCGCATCCGGATCATCGAGACGACGCGCAACGGTGAGCGCGGCGTGCGCGATCATGCCGGCACTGCCTCCCACGAAGAGGCCCTCTTCCCGCGTGAGGCGACGCGCCATGCTGAAGGCGTCCTTGTCACCCACGCTGATGAACTCGTCGATCACGTCCATGTCGAGCGTGGCCGGCACACAGTCCTGTCCCACGCCTTCCACCTTGTACGGCGCGCCGGTGGGATGGCCCTCACCCTTCGTGCGCCACAGCTCCGCCAGCACACTGCCCTGCGGATCGGCGGCGATGATCTTGATGTTGGGGTTCTTGCTCTTGAGATAGCGCGCCACGCCGCTGATGGTGCCGCCGGTACCCGCACCGGCCACGAAGTGCGTGATGCGGCCGCCCGTCTGCTCCCACAGCTCGGGGCCGGTGGTGGCCACATGCGCCGCCGGATTGGACGGATTCTCGAACTGACCCGCCAGCACCGCGCCCGGCGTTTCGGCCACGATGCGCTTGGCCATCTGCACGTAGTTCTGCGGATGATCGGGCGGCACCGCCGTGGGCGTGATGATCACCTCGGCGCCGAAGGCCTTGAGCAGGCGCACCTTCTCCTGACTCATCTTGTCCGGCATGGTGAAGATGCACTTGTAGCCCTTGAGGGCGGCGGCAATGGCCAGACCCACGCCGGTGTTGCCGCTCGTGGCCTCCACAATCGTACCACCCGGCTTGAGCGTGCCCGCGCGCTCGTGGGACTCGATCATCGGCATGCCGATGCGGTCCTTCACACTGCCACCGGGATTGAAGAAGTCGGCCTTGCCGAACACCGGGGTGCGAATGCCGCGCGACACCCGGGACAGGCGGATCAGTGGCGTCCACCCGATGGTGTCCAGCACGGAGTCATAGGGGCGGCGATGCCGCAGGTGTTCATCCACGGAGTCGGCGCTGAGTACAGGAGAAGCGGCCATGGCAGATCGGGTGGTTCGGGGGAGTGTTGGCGCAATCCGGACGCTGGGACAACAGGCGCCGGATCACCGTGCGCATTATCGCACGGAATCCGGCAATGCGCTCGGCTCCGGATGACGATAGTGCACGGGAAACAGCAGCGAGACGGCCATGGGACGGCCGCGTTGCATTGCCGGCCGGAAGCGCAGGCGGGCCGCGTCCGCCACGGCGGCACTGTCGAAGGCCGCCTGACCGCTCGATTCCACCACCTGGGTGCTGTCGGTCACCACACGGCCAAGACTGTCCACGAACAGACGCAGGGTCACATTGCCCTGCACCCGCTGCCGGAACAGATGCACGGGGTAGCGAAAGGGCAGTTCGATGTTCGTCATCTGCGGCTGCTCATCCGGCAGCCCCGCGCGGAACCAACCATCGGCGCCGGATCGTACAACCCGGGTGCGTTCGGAACAGGCGGCGGTCGCCAGGGGAATCAGGAGCAGCAGCAGCCGCCGACCGGCCCCACCGGCAACGCCACAAGAGCCCATGGACATGCCGGAATGTACACCGGTAATCCCTGCTGGTCCGTTTGGCGTAGAATGGACGGGACCGCGAACTGTCCCGCAGCTCTCGCCAGACGCAGGTCGCCACACAAGGTTTGACTCATCAACCGGTCGTCTTCCGCGCGTGGCGCGGGAGCGGCGCGGATCTTTCTTCTCCGTTCGTTTCCGCGACATGCGCCGCATCCACAGCTCTGGCCTCCTACCCCGCCGCTCGCACGCGCCCTTGGTCCGCAGGCTGCTGCGCCTGCTCGCGCCTGCACTGACTGCGACGGCGCTCGGGCTCGCGGGCTGCGGCGGTGGCGGCGACCCCGCCGGGCCGGGCCCCGTTCCCACCAACATTCGCGTTCAGGCCGGCAATCAGCAGACCGGCGTGGTCGCGACCGCCCTGACGACGCCGCTGCTCGTGGTGGTCACTGACGCCAACAATCGTCCGGTAGCGAACCGTCGGGTGGATTGGGATGTGGGGCCGGGTTCCGGCAGTGCCAATCCTGCCAGCAGCACAACCAACAGCCGCGGTGAGGCCACCACCGTGTGGACCCTGGGCAATTTCGCCGGCACCGCCCGCATCACCGCCCAGGTCACAGGTGTGAACCCCACCACCTTCACCGCCACGGTGCTGCCCGGCGCCGCGGCGCAGATGGTGGCCACGCCGGACCTGCTCACACTCGGCGTGGGCGACACGCTGCGGCTTCGGGCCGCCGTGCGGGATCAGTTCGGCAACGATCTGCCCAATCAGGCCATCAGCTTCGCGTCCCTGCAACCCGGCATCGCCAGCGTGAACGGCAACGGGCTCGTGTCAGCGGTGGCGCAGGGAACGACCGGCATCGTTGCCACCGGCGCCGGGCGCGCCGACACCGTGCCGGTCAGTGTCGGACCCGCCGGGTCGAGCCTCTGCGGCAACCTCATGCCCGAGCTCCTCGCGCTCGGACAGGTCGTGCACCCGGCCAGTTCGAGCGGGGCCGTGCGACTCTGTCTCCAGTCGCCCGATGGCGTCAACGGCGAGTACGCGCTCACGCTCATTTCCACCGCGGCATCGTTCGGCAACGCCACGGTGAGCGATGTGCTGGGTCTGGGCACCACGGGCCAGCTCACCGCGTCGTTAGGCTCAGACGTCAGCGCGGGTCTGGCCAGCCCCTTGCCGGCTGGCGGTTGGTTCGATGCGCCGCAGGCGACCACGGCGGCCGACGCCAGCGCCGCCTGGCAGGTGGAGGCCGAACGACGGGCTGTGGAGCGCCGGGTGCTGACGCCGCTTGCCGCCGACGCCCGGGAGTGGTGGGCCGAGCGGGAGGCAACACGTCGCCTGCGGCCCAGCAGCGTGGCCGAAGCCAAGGTGGGTGATGTGCTGCGGCTCAACGTCAACGCCACCAGTGCCTGCAGCAATGCCGATCTGCGCAGCGCGCGCGTGGCGGCGGTGGGCACCAACGCCATCATCGCCACCGATACCGACAATCCGTCGGGTGGCTACACGGACGCCGAATACGCGGGCATTCTGGCCACCTTCGACACGCTGGTCTTCCCGATCGACACCACGGCCTTCGGCGCCCCGAGCAATATCAGTCAGTACGGCAAGATCATCCTGCTCTATACCCGGGCCGTAAACGCGCTCACCCCGGCAAACAGCGGCTTCACGATCGGCGGTTTCTTCTTTGCGCGCGATCTCTACCCCAAGACGGCGCGCAACGGTGTGCCCGCCTGCGCCGCGAGCAATGAGAACGAAATGTTCTATCTGCTCGTCCCCGATCCCAACGGCGTCGTCAACAGCAATCGGCGCACCAAGGACGAAGTCACGCTGCTGAACCTCACCACCATCGCGCACGAACTGCAGCACCTCATCAACTCCTCGCGCCGCCTGTACGTCAACACCGGCGCCACGCTGAACGAAGAGACCTGGCTCGACGAGGGCCTGTCGCACGTGGCCGAGGAGCTGCTGTATCTGCGCGTCTCCCGCTTCACGACCAGACAGAATCTGGCGCTGGCGGATGTGGGCGGCACCACCGACCGCGCCAACAACTTCCGCAACTACGCATCGCAGAACTTCTCGCGCCTGTACAACTTCCTCATCGCGCCCGAAATCAACTCGCCGTATGCGCCCAACGACTCGCTGGCCACACGCGGCGCGATCTGGAACTTCCTGCGCTTTGCCGCGGGACGGCAGGGCGCAGCGGGTGAGTCGGCCTTCCTGCGGGCGCTGGTGAATTCGCGCACGGTGGGCGTGAGCAATCTGCAGGGCGTGCTCACCACGGGACGCTTTGCCGACTATCTCCGCGACTGGACGGTGTCGCTCATTGCGGATGATTTCAGCACCGCAACCACCGCAGCGCTGACCACGAGCTACATCAACCCCACCTGGAATTTCCGCAGCATCTTTCCGGGCCTGCGCTTCAGTGGCGGGGCGTCGCTTGGCGTCTATCCGATTGCCTCACGCACCCTGCTGGGTGGTTCACCGCAACGCATCCGGCTTGCCGGCGGCACCAGCAGCTATCTGCGCTTCTCGGTGCCGGCCGGCCAGCGCGCAGTGATCTCGGTGGGCGCCAATGGCGCGGCGCCACCGGCCGATGTGCGCCTCAGCCTCGTGCGCCTGCGCTGACCTGCCCAAAGAGGCTCATTCGGGTTTGTAGCGGGTTCGGTCAAGCAGCGCGTGTTCGCGTTCCTCCTCTGGGTGGTCCGTTCGCGACCTCGCGGTGGTCACGAGTGTCGGTGCAGAAGCCGGATCGTCAACCGCTCACGCAGAGAACTGCAGGAGAACCGCAGAGAGCGTAGAGGAGTCGATCGTCTACGGAGTGACTCTCATGTTCGATCCGTGTGGTTTCCGCCCAATCCGCGTGATCCGCAACAAGGCAGTTTGACCCAAAAGGCTTTTCTCTGCGCCCTCCTTCCCTCCTTCACTCTGCGTGAGCTGTTCACGATCTCGCTTTCGCAACAAGTGTCGGGGCAGCAGCTGGATAGTCAACAGCTCACGACGAGTGGGCGAGCGCGCAGCGTTCGTAGAGCACGACAGTCCACATTGAACGGCCTGGTCACGAATGAGAGAAATCAGGGCCTTTACGACTTGGGCGTGATGCGAATGTGGAAGAGCCGGGACCAGTACTTGCCCGTCACGAAGATGCGATCCTGCGCGGCATCGTACGCGATGCCGTTGAGCACGTCTTCGTTGCCCGAGCGATCCATGGCCGGCAGAATGCCCGTCAGGTCAATCCACCCGAGCACGTTGCCCGTGGCCGGATCGATGCGCGCAATCTGCTCGCTCTGCCACACGTTGGCCCAGATTTCGCCCTTCACCCATTCGAGCTCATTGAGCTGCGACACCGGTACACCCTTGTCGGTGACCGTGATGGCCTTGAGCGCCTTGAAGGTGGCCGGATCGCGGTAGATGAGCGTGCTTGACCCGTTGCTCATGATGACCGCCGAACCGTCGGTGGTCAGTCCCCAGCCTTCGCCATCGTAGCTGAAGGTCTTCTGGCGGGCAAAGGTCTTGGGGTTGTAGGTGAACGCCTTGCCGTTCTGCCAGGTGATCTGAAACAGCTCGTCGCCCAGAATGACAATGCCTTCGCCGAAGTACGGCTCCTCGAGATCCTGCTGCCGCAGCACACGGCCGGTGGTCAGCTCCACCTCGCGGATGTTCGATTCCTTCACCTGTCCGGTGCTTTCAAACAGCCGACCGTCATGCCACTGGAGCCCCTGCGTGAACGCCTTGGGATCGTGCGGATAGGTGGCCACGATCTCGTAGCCGTAGGTCGGGGTGCGCACGATGGGCGCACTGGCGCTGTCGTTGACGGAATCGTCGGCCGCAGGTTCCGTGTCGCTGCATGCACCGAAGGCGCCGGCCGTGCCCACCAGGCCCAGCGTCGCAAACAGGATCATGAGCGAAGCCGCACGCGAGCGGCGCAGCGTGGAAAGAATGGGCATGCGCGATGTCCGACCGGTCAGGAGGTGGTGACCCAATCGCGCAGCTCGCGGAGCAGCGTGATGAGGTCGGCAAGCGAGTGGTTGGCGTTGAGGCCGCTGGGACTGGGCAGGGCCCATAGCGCTGCGTCGGCCAGTCGTTCCGGCTGCAGGCCGAGTTGCGCCTTGGGCCGCGCGAACGCGGTACGGTACGCCCCGATCCCCATGAACGCCACCACGCGGGGCTGATACTGCTGCACCAGCTGCGTGAGCCGCTGTCCCCCGGCCACATACTCCTCGGGGGAGAGCTCCGACGCGGCCGCCGTGGTGCGCGCCACCATGTTGGTGATGCCGTAACCCAGCGGCAACAGCTCGCGTTCTTCCCAGGGCTTGAGGAGCCGCGGGGTGAATCCGGCACCGTGCAGGGCCGGCCAGAAGCGATTGCCGGGGCGCGCAAAGTGGTGACCAAGTGCCGCCGTGTAGAGA
>JACVCT010000173.1:6538-9122 GCA_016741895.1 Gemmatimonadaceae bacterium
CAGATTCCGGGGCGGCACAAGGGGGTGCCCAGTGCCGGCGTGGAGAGCGCCGGATTGAGCCCACAGAACCGCACCGTGAGGCCGGGCGCCACGAGATCCGGCACCGTCTTGTGCACCGCCGCCGCCAGGTCCGCCTTGCTCGGCCGCGGTGGCACGACAACACCGGGTGACGACACAGCCGTCCGCGGCATCAGACCGAAGCCTTCTTGTGCAGGGATTCCTTGAGCGAGGCCAGCGTGCTCAAGGCCTGCATGGGCGTCATGTGCTCAGGGTCGAGCGCTTCCACGGCGTCGGCCAGTTGCGCCAGCGCCGGATCGGGCGCGGGCGGTGCCTCGAAAAAGCCCAACTGGTCTACATGTCGCTGATGCTTGAGTCGCGGGCCGCGGCGACGCGTGCTGAGCGGCGCCTGCATGCCCTCGGCGGTGAGACGGGCCGCCATCTGCTCGCCCTCACCCTCCAGCAACGCCAGCACCTCCTTGGCCCGCGAGATCACCGGTGCGGGCAAGCCGGCCAGACGGCCCACCTCGATGCCGTAGGATCGGTCGGCGCCGCCCGGAATGAGCCGATGCAGGAACAGCACCTGGTCGCCCACCTCGCGCACGGCCACCGTGAAGTTCTTCACGCCGGCCAGCTCACTCTCGAGCTGCGTGAGCTCATGATAGTGCGTCGCAAACACCGTCTTGCAGCCGATGGCATCGTGCAGGTGTTCACTCACGCTCCAGGCGATGCTCACGCCGTCGTAGGTGCTGGTGCCGCGACCGATTTCATCGAGCAACACCAGGGAATGCCGGGTGGCCGTGTGCAGAATGGCGCTGGTCTCGCTCATCTCCACCATGAACGTCGACTGACCGCGCACGAGATTGTCGCTGGCGCCCACGCGCGTGAACACCCGGTCAACGATGGGCAGCCGCGCACGACGCGCCGGCACATACGCGCCAACCTGGGCCAGCAGCTGGATGAGCCCGATCTGCCGCAGAATGGTGCTCTTGCCGGCCATGTTGGGTCCGGTGAGCACAATGAGCTGCGCGTCCTCGCTGAGCAGCAGATCGTTGGGAATGAACTTTTCCCGCGGCATCATGCGCTCCACCACCGGATGACGGCCGGCCACGATCTCGAGCGTGAATCCCTCGTGCAGTTCGGGGCGCACGTAATGCTCACGTTCGGCCACATCGGCAAAGGCTGACAGCACGTCGATGGTGGCCACGCGACGCGCGACCTCCTGCCAGCGCGAGACGGCCGCACCGACATCACGACGCAGCGCTTCAAACAACTCGCGCTCGCGCGCTTCGATGCGCTCGGCGGCACTCAACACCTTCTCCTCGTAGGTCTTGAGCGCCGGGGTGACATAGCGCTCGGCACCGGTCAGCGTCTGTCGCCGCTGATAGTCGTCGGGAACGAGGTGCCGGTTGGCGTTCGAGATCTCGAGATAGTACCCGAACACCTTGTTGTACCCCACCTTGAGTGAGGCGATGCCCGTGCGCGCGCGCTCCTGCTGCTGAATGGTGGCGATGGCATCCTTGCCGCCGTCGCGCAGCTCGCGCAGCTCATCGAGCTCGGCATCCACACCACGGGCAATCGTGTCGTCTTCGCCAATGGCCAGTGGCGGCCGCTCCACCAGCGTGGCCACGATGCGCGCGGCATGGTCGGCTCCGTCATCCCACTGGTGGAGCATGCCGGCCAGCACACCACCGCTGGCGCCGCCCTGATTGCCATGCGCGAGCACACGACGCACCGCTTCCGCCACCTGCGGCAGTCGCGTGAGCGAATCCCCCAGCGCGCGCAGCTCGCGCGGCGTGGCGCGTCCCGCCGCAGCCTTGCTGGCCAGGCGCTCCACATCCCGCACACCATCGAGCGCGTCACGCAGCGTGGTGCGTCCCACCGGATCGCGCACCAGTACCGTTACCGCATCGAGTCGGGCTTCGATGGCATCCCGCGTCAGCAGGGGCGCCAGCAGCCACTGCCGAAGCAGGCGATGCCCCATGGGCGTGGTCGTCACGTCGAGCACCGACAGCAGGGTGCCGCTCGCGTCGCCGCGCGATTCTCCGCCACGCAGCGACTCCACCAGCTCGAGATTGCGCCGCGTCATCTCATCGAGCGGCATAATGCCGCCCGGGCGTTCCACCACCGGCCGCGCGAGATGCGGCAGCCCGCCAGGCTGCAGTTCACGCAGATAGCGCAGCAGCGCACCACCGGCACCGATGGCCGCCGCATCGGACGGCCCGAGCCCGAAGCCCTCGAGGCTTTGCACCGCGTACTGCCGCGCCAGCTCGTCGGCCGCGAGCTGCGCATCAAACTCCCAACCATCACGTTCGGTGATGAGCACACGATCGAGCAAGGCGAGCGCCGCATCCAGCGTGGCGTCCTCGCTGTTGCGCACCCGCAAGAGCTCGCGCGGCGCCAGTCGCGCCAGCACCGGCGACACATCGGCCGGCGTGACCACGAACAGACGCAGCTCACCGGTGGAGAGATCGGCCGCCGCCACACCCACCTGATCCCGGGCGGCATCGGCCAGGGCATCACGCCCCGCGCTGCGGCCGATCGTGTCGCGCCCCGCCGCGAGTGCCACCACGTAGTTGGCGCGCGC
>JACVCT010000174.1 GCA_016741895.1 Gemmatimonadaceae bacterium
CCATCATATCGCTCGCCGTGTCGGCCCTGCTGCTGCACGAGCGCCCCACGGGCTGGCAGTTGCTCGGAGCCGCCTGCATCATGGGCGGGTTGCTGGTGTCCCGTCGTGCGCATCGCACGCCGGATCTTCGTCCCCGCTCGAATTCATGAAGCTTGTTCTGTTCGATATCGATGGCACGCTGCTGCGTACCGATGGTGCCGGACGCCGGGCCATGGAACGCGCGCTGCTGACCGTGTTCGGCACCACCGGCAGTCCGGAGTACCGCTTCGACGGGAAGACCGACCGGCAGATCACACGCGAGCAGATGCGCGCCGCCGGCTTCACCGATGCCACCATCGATGCCCGCATGGACGATGTGTTCGAGCTCTATGTCGCACAGCTCACCCGTGAGCTCGATACGAACCCGGCGCAGGCCGAGCGCTTGGCCGGTGTGCCGCCGCTGCTCGAGCGGCTGCGCGCGCATGAGGGCGTGACCCTCGGACTGCTCACCGGCAACATCGAGCCCGGCGCGCGGCGCAAACTTGCGGCGGTGGACATCGCCTGGGAGCAGTTTCGCGTCAACGCCTTCGGCAGTGACCACGAGGAACGCAGCGCCCTGCCCGCCGTGGCGCAGCAGCGCGCCACCACCCTGCTTGGGCGGTCCATCGACGGGTCGCAGCTCGTGATCATCGGTGACACACCCGCGGACATTCACTGCGGACGCAGCCTCGGTGTGCGCGCCATTGGCGTGGCAACCGGGCGCTTCAGCACGCAGGAGCTGGCGCAGCACGATCCGTATGCGGTGCTCGACTCGCTGGCGGATACCGACGCGGCGCTCGACGCCATTCTTGCCTGACCTTCATGTGAAGCACATGGCCGATTCCGCGCTGCCCTCCGCTCCTCCGCTTCCCACGGTGCCGGTGCATGTGCATGGCATCGTGCGCGGCCGTGACATCGACGCGCCGGGACAGGTCTCGCTGGACGACGGGGCGCTGCTGCTGCAGTGGCCGGCCGCGGCCGCCTGGCGGCTGGCGCTCGATGGGTTGGAAGGCATCGCGGTGCATCCGCAGCGCTGTACGCTGTATCTGCGCGATCACGATGTGCTCGAGCTCACGGGTGGCGACGACCTGCGGCCACTCGCCCTGTCGGTGCTGGCGGCGGCCTGCCGCATCCCCGAGCTCACGCGTGGCCTGCGCGCCTTCGGTCTCACGCGCGTGCCGGCCACCGGACCCGACGATCCACTCGCCGCCGCCCATGATGCCTGGTTTGCGCCGCTGCTCGATGCGCGGCGGGCGGTGCAGGGCGTGAGTGATCCGCTGCGTCAGGTAAGTCTGCTGGACGGAGCCGTGCTCAGCACGCGCATGCAGCAGGTGCTCACCGATCTTTCGCGCACGCTGGCCAGCCAGCCTGCCGAACAGCGCGCGCTGGAAGCGGTGATGGAAGACGAAGCCGCGCCGCTGTTCGAGGCCCTCGCGCGCATGGCGGTGGCGGGAGAGGCGCTGCGCGGCAGCGCGATGGACAGCCAGTTGGCGGAATGGCGGCGCTGGGTGGAGCAGGCGCGGCAGGTGTTTGCCGCAGCAGACGAGGCGTGGGAAGAAGTTTCGATCGTGCTTCGGGGTTAGTGAACAGCAAACGGCGAGAAGCCAACGGCGAGAAGCCAACGGCGGAACGGCCAACAGCGAAACGGCAAACCGCGATAGCCTGCGCGCCGGAAGCCTGCATGCCCGGAAGCCTCAACGACAGAAGCCTCAACTGCAGGGCTGCGGTTGAGGCTTCCGTGTTATGGCTGCTGAGGTAATGGCTTCCGGCGCACAGGCTATCGCGGTTGGCCGTTTCGCTTCATGGCTGTTGCAGTTCGGCTGTCGCCGTTTGCTGTTTCGCCGTTTGCTTTTCGCAGTTGGCGGTTAATGCCCGCACCCACAGTCCGACCCGCAACCGGTCTTTCGCGCCGGCCGCAGCGCCTTCCACGCGCGCCACGCAGTGAACGCCGCCGCCGCGGCCACGATGCCGAAGACCAACAGGGTATCGAAAGGCATCTGCGTCATCCTCCGAAGCCAAGTGCTCGGCCGCCCGCATACACCAGCCAGGCCGCCACCCACGCCAAGGCCAGCATGTACGCGAACTGGATGCCGGCCCAGCGCCAACCCACTCCGCCACCACCCGCCTCGCGCACCGTGACGGCCACGGTGCTGATGCACATGAGCGCGTACACGTAGAACACCATCAGACCGATGGCCACGAGCGGCGTGTAGCGACGCTGCCCCGTGTTCGGGTCCACCTCGGCACGCAACTTCTCGCTCAGCGCCGCTTCGTTCTCACCGCCAACACCGTAAATGGTGCCCATGGTGGACACGAACACCTCGCGCGCCGCAAAGCTGGCCGCGATGGAGACGCCGATCTTCCAGTCATACCCCAGCGGACGCACCGCGGGTTCAATGGCCTTGCCCACCCGCCCCAGCAGCGAATACTCGAGCTGCTGCTCGGCCTGCACTTCCTCGGGCAGCGAGGCATCGACGCTGGCCTTGGGATAGGTGGCCATGGCCCAGAGCACGATGGACAGCGCGAGAATCACCGTGCCCGCGCGGCGCAGGAAGAGCGCACAGCGCTGCCACACCGACACCAGCAGCGACCACAGGCTGGGCCAGCGGTAGGGCGGCAACTCGAGAATCATGGGCCGCACCGGACCCTTGAGCAGCGTGCGCTTGAAGACGGCCGCCACCAGCAGCGCGGTGACCGTGCCGAGCAGATACATGCCCAGCATGGTCGCACCCTGCAGCGTGAGACCGGGCAGCAGCGCGGTGGCCGGCACGAAGGCGCCAATGAGCAGCGTGTACACCGGCAGGCGCGCCGAACAGCTCATGAGCGGCACCACCATGATGGTGGCGAGGCGATCCTTGGGATCTTCGATCGTGCGTGTGGCCATCACGCCGGGCACGGCGCAGGCATAGCCCGAGCGCATGGGAATGAAGCGCTTGCCGTGCAGCCCCACGCGCCGCATCACACGATCCATGAGAAACGCAGCGCGCGCCATGTAGCCCGAGTGCTCGAGCAGCGTGATGAACGCAAACAGAATGGCGATCTGCGGCAGGAAGACGAGCACCGAGCCCACACCGCCAAACAATCCGCCTTCCACCAGACTGCGCAGGTCTCCCTCGGGAATGCGTTCGGCCACCGCGCCACCGAGCGCGCCGATGAGCACCTCGATGCCGTCCATCAGTGGCGCCGCCCAGGTGAAGACCGCCTGGAACACCACCGCCATGAGCAGCAGGAAGATCAGCGGCCCCCACACACGGTGCAGCACCACCCGGTCCACGCGGTCGCTGAACGACACGGACTCATGCGACGTGCGCGTAACCGTGCGACCCACCACGTCCGCAATCCAGGCGTAGCGGATTTCGCTCTCGAGGCGCGCAGGCGTGTAACCCGCGCCCCGCAGCTTTTCGGCCGCCGCCACGACTTCGTCACGCAAGTCGGGCACCTGCGCCAGATGCGGCTCCGTGCGCTGCACGCCGAGGAGACGCAGCGCTTCCATGCCGGCCGCCGAGGGATGCAGGCCTTCGCGCAGGAGACATTGCTCCACGGGTGCGAGGGCGCGCTGCACATCGGCCGGCAGGCGGAAGCGACGCTCGGGCAGTGGCAGCGTGCCGGCACGCACGAGCGCCGACTTGAGCGGATCAAGACCCTCGCCACGCTTGGCCACCGTCGGAATGACCTGCACGCCCAACTCGTGCGAGAGCTCGGGCACGTCGATGCTGATGCCCTGCGCCGTCGCGACGTCGATCTGATTGAGCGCCACCACCACGGGCACGCCCAGTTCGATGACCTGACCGGCGAGAAAGAGATTGCGCTCGAGATGCGACGCGTCGATGACCACGAGCACGACATCCGGGCGCCAACGATCGGCGTCTCGCTGCAACAGTACGTCGAGCGCGATCTGTTCGTCGGGCGATCCTGCGGACAGCGAATAGCTGCCGGGCAGGTCGAGCACGGCCACGCGCTGGCCGTCGGGTCCCTTGAAGGCGCCTTCGACGCGCTCCACGGTGACACCGGCAAAGTTGCCCACGCGCTGCCGGAGTCCGGTGAGCGCGTTGAAGAGAGTGGTCTTGCCGGTGTTGGGGTTGCCGATGATGGCGACCCGCAGGGTGCCGCCCGGCGGCAGGGGCGCCGTGGCGCCTTTGGCAGACTCGGCGGTTGGGGCGGTCATGGCCGCGCCGTCCGGTTCACGCCGTCAGGGACAACGCACGACACCGCGCTCAGGCGCGGGCCGCGGTCGGCTGAACGGTGATGCCCGCCGTGAGCGCCGCGCCAAGGGCGAGGCGCGTGCCGCGCACTTCGAGGAGCATGGAATCGCGCGCGTCGATGACGTTGACCGACGTCCCTTCACAGAAACCCAGCGCGCGGAGGCGGCAGGCTTCATCGCCCGAACACTCGATATCGACGACCGTCACGCGCGTTCCGGCGCGGCAGCTGCTCAGCGCGCAGGTGCGCGCGGCGCTTTCGGTCGACTGCAGGGTGGGAAGGCTGACGTGGCTCACGGGTCTAGATGAGAATGTTTCTCAAAGGTGACAATGAATACTACTCAGCAGGGAGGTGTCTGTGCAATGGGGAGAACTCCGGTCGGGGATTTGCTTCGCAGGGGCGCCGGGAGCGACGCCGAGCCCGGTACCGAGCATGGTACCGAGCCCGGGGATTCGCCTTAGCGCGCCGCCTGCCGCCGCGACGCCATCACGCCCGTGCCCAGCACGGCCAGCACGATGGCAATCACCTGCGCCGCCGTGAGCGGGCCAAAGAAGCGGTCGTCCTTGGCGCGGAAGAACTCCACGATGAAGCGCTCGATGCCGGCCACAATGAGATAGAGGCCAAACAGCCAGCCGGCCTTGTGAGGATGCTTGCGCAGGGCCCAGAGCACGACAAACATGCCGAAGCCCATGACCGTCTCGTAGAGCTGTGTGGGGTGCACGGCCACAACCGAAGCCGGATCGCTGCCCTCGGGAAACTGCACGCCGAACATGGAGCTCATGACACCCACGGTGCTGGGTGGCGCGCCCTCGGGAAACTGGGTGGCCAGGAAGCCGTTCCACGGCCGACCATAGTCGTCGCCCACCGCCCAGCAGCCCGTGCGCCCCACGGCATAGCCGGCGGCAATGGCAATGCCCGCCACGTCGGCAATGCGCAGGAAGTCGAGCTTCTTGTACCTGATGACGGCCCAGCACAGCGCCACCGCGCCCATGAAGCCGCCCCAGAACACAAAGCCGCCGCGGCTGAAGAACGCGCCCGGATCGCCCGTGAGCACCACGTAGTAGCTCTTGGCGCCAATCAGCGTGCCAATGAGCGCGGCCATGACGATGTCGGGGATGGCCTCCGCCTCTGCGTTCTGTCCGCGGCGCCAGAGTTCGCGCTGACAGATGATCTGCGAAATGGCGAAGGCCGCGAGCACAGCCAGGCCGAAGCCGGTGAGCTCCAGCGGACCGAGCGAGAAACTCGTGGGGTGATGAACGATGGGCGACATCAACTCAAGATAGACCGGGAATGGGCAAAGAGGCGGTGGCCGTCATGCCGGGCGCAGCAAACTCTCCGCGCCCGAAACGATATAACCCCGCCGCCGCGATCATGGCGGCGTTGTCGGTGCTGAGCCGCGGGGTGGGCGCAAACACGGTTCCGCCGCGGGCGGCAAAGCGATCGCGCAGGGCCTGCTGCAGCGCGCCATTGCAGGCCACGCCGCCTCCCAGCACGATGCGGCCGCGGCGATGCGCCTTGGCGGCGCGATACACCTTTTCACTGAGGGTCTCGATGACCGCGTCCTGGAAGCCGCGCGCGATGCTGGCCCGCTGCGCGTCCAGACTGCCGTCCTTCTCCGCGGCGCGCACGGCATACAGCACGGCCGTCTTGAGTCCACTGAACGAGCAGTCGTAGTAGTCGGCGTCCGTGACGACGGCGCGCTTGCGCAGCATGGGCCGCGCAAACCAGTGCGGATGGCCATGCGGCGGTGACTCGGCGGTCGCAGCCAACTGCTCGATGGGACGTCCACCGGGATAGGGCAGACCCAGCAGCTTGGCCACCTTGTCGAAGGCTTCACCAACGGCATCGTCGCGCGTCTGGCCCAGCAGGCGATAGCTGCCCCAGGCCGGCACATCGAGCAGCAGCGTGTGGCCGCCACTCACCAGCAGCGCGGTAAACGGCGGCGCCGCCTCGGGATGCTCGAGCAGCGTGGCAAAGAGATGCCCTTCCATGTGGTGCACCGGCACCACCGGCTTGCCATGGGCCAGTGCGAGGCCCTTGGCGTAGCTCGTGCCCACCAGCAATGCTCCCACCAGGCCCGGCGCGTGCGTGACAGCCACCGCGTCAATGTCGGCCATGCTCACGCCGGCTTCGCGCAGGGCGGTGTCCACGGCGGGCACGATGCCGGTGAGATGCTGACGGCTGGCAATCTCCGGCACCACACCGCCAAAAAGGCGATGCACGTCCTGCGAGAGAATCACCAGCGACTCGAGTGTGACCTGCTCCAGCGCGCCGGACGGCTCTCCGGCAGGCCCTCCCGGATGCTGCACACCACGCACCACCGCCGCCGACGTTTCGTCGCAGGACGTTTCAATGCCCAGCAGGCGCACAGTCTGTGGTGTGTGACTCATGCCGGCGCGTCAGGGACGCGGCTCGTCGAGCAGCATGGACATGAGCTTGCGATTGCCTTCGGAGTTCCAGTCTTCGGCGCCGATGGACTTGCGGCGAATCACACCCTTGCGGTCGATGACGAAGGTCTCGGGTACGCCCGTGGTGCGATAGATGCCCTGGATGCTGCCCGACTCGTCGTGCAGCACCTCGAAGCCCAGCTTGTACTCCTGCACAAAATCGCGAATGGCCTGCTCCTGACCGGCGTTGTCCACGCTCACGGCCACCACCTTGAGGCCCTTGGGTCCCAGGGCCTGATGCAGCGAGTCCATGCTCGGCATTTCCACGCGGCAGGGGATGCACCAGGTGGCCCAGATGTTGAGCAGCACCACCTCACCACGGTAGTTGGACAGCGACTTCATCGCGGCCGGCTGCGCCAGGGTCTTGGCGGCAAATCCCGGCGCGTCGGAGCCCACAGTCACGCTGGTGAGTTCGTCCTTGAGAAAGTGCGAGGCCGTGAACGCGCCGCCCAGCAGCACGACCACGATGCCCAGCACGATCATCCACTGTTGCTTGACCGTCATACGCTTTCCGAACAGAGGTTGCGAAGCACGGCAATCTCGGACTGCGGATTGTCCGCGCCAAAGATGGCGTTGCCGGCCACGAAGGTGTCGGCGCCGGCGCGCCAGCAGCGCGTGATGGTGTCGCGGCTGATGCCACCGTCCACCTCGAGCACGGCCGAGCTGCCGGCCTGATCGAGCAGAAACCGCGCGCGCTCGATCTTGTCCACCGAGTAGTCGATGAACTTCTGCCCTCCATACCCCGGATTGACGCTCATGATCAGCAGCAGATCGAGCAGATGCGCGACCTCCTCGATGGCGCTGAGCGGCGTACCGGGGTTGAGGGCCACACCGGCCTTCACGCCCAGCTCCTTGATGCGCATGAGCTGACGGTCGAGATGCGGCGCGGCTTCGGCGTGAATGGTGAGCACATCGGCGCCCGCCTTCACGTAGTCATCGAAGTAGTTCTCCGGCTCGACGACCATGAGGTGCACGTCCACCACCTTGTCGGTGCTCTTGCGCACGGCCTCGATGACCTTGGCGCCGAAGGAGAGATTGGGCACGAAGCGGCCGTCCATGACGTCCACATGAATCCAGTCGGCGCCGCCGGCCACGCACATGGCCAATTCGTCGCCGAGCTTGCGGAAGTCGGCACTGAGGACGGACGGTGCGATGCGAACGGACATGATCAGCGGAGTGAGAAAAGAGAGACGGCCAGCGTGTCGGCCGGTGGGCGGCCATCGCTGAGCACGAGGGTGATGGAAGCCCCGCGGTTCACGCGCGCGCCGGAGACGGGAAACGTGCCGAGCACGGTGCCGGCCGGCTTGGGACTCGACTGGAACTGCACCTCGCCCACCTGCAGTCCCGCGTCCACGATGGTGTTGCGGGCCTCGCCTTCCTCGAGATCGAGCAGCGACGGCACGGTCAGCAATCCGGCCGCGTCGGCTTCGGCGTCCTGCTGCGCCTGCTGGGCCTGTTGCGCTTCGGCCGCAGCAATCGCGGAGTCGATGGGGTCCGCATCGGCCTTGGCCTGTGTGCCGCGGGCGAGACTGTCGAGCATGAGCTGCAGCGAATCCACGCTGCCGGCGCGTCCCGGTTCGAGCGTGTTGACGGTCACGACACCGCCGGTGGCACCCACGGCGAGACCAATCAGCACGGCCACCCCGAGGCGGATGAGCCAGGTGCGCATGGTGACGGGACCACGCGGCTTCCTGGCCTTGCCGGTGGTCTTGGTGGCGTTGGCGGCCATCAGGCACGTCTCCTGAGGCGCGCCGCAAAGGCGCCGTCGGCGTCATGGCGTTGCGGCAGCACGCGCAGCAGACCGCCGTCCAGCACGGCATCAGGCACGGTGCCCGGCGGGGGAGCGTCGAGCATGAATTCCGGATGAGTAGCGAGAAAGGCCTGCACCTGTTCCTCGTTCTCCTCGGGTTCGAGCGAGCAGGTGCTGTACACGAGCAGACCACCGGGGCGCACGAGCGTGGCCGCGGACTTCAGGATCTGCTTCTGCACGGCGGCCAGAACGGGCACATCACTCACGCGCAAACGCCAGCGGGCATCGGGATGTCGGCGGAAGGTGCCGGTGCCGGTGCAGGGCGCGTCCACGAGGACTGCGTCCATGAGTGGCAGCGAGGGCGCCAACGCATCGGCCACCACCGGCAACACGTGGGTGTCGCCGAGACGGGCCAATCCCGCCTGCATGCGCCGCACGCGATGCAGACTGCGATCAGCCGCGATGACGAGGCGGGCGCGGCGCGCCAGCTCGAGCGCCTTGCTGCCGGGCGCGGCGCAGAGGTCGGCCACCGCGGCCCCTTCGGGGACGTGCGCGGACTGCACCACGAGGGTGGCGGCCGGATCCTGCACGGTAAAGTGAACCTGCCTGAACGCGCCCAGATCGGCGAGCGGCACCGGCCCGGCCAGGTGTCGCCGGGCGGGGACGAGCGGCACGGGGGCACCCGGCCCACCGGCG
>JACVCT010000175.1 GCA_016741895.1 Gemmatimonadaceae bacterium
CCACAGAGCGAGAAACTCCTGACGGTCGGACGCGGCGTGAAACAGCGCCTTGAACAGCAGCACCAGCAGCATGTTGTCGCGGCGGATGTCGGCAATGAACGACACCTGTGGCACGACCTGCGCGATGTAGTTGAAGTTCTGGTCGGGCCCCACCCCCAGATACACTCCACCACGCACACCCAGACTGTCGAGTGTCGTGAGCGGATGCAGCAGGCTGGGTTCGTTGGAGATGAGGTTGTCGGTGTCGAAGTAGCCACCGGCATCACTGAAGCGCGCGGCCAGCGCGGCAAACTCCTTCGTGCTGTAGCTCAGCGGGCCCGCAGCCGACGGTGCCGCCGCAGCGCGAGGCGGAGCCTGCGTTTGCGCCTGGGCCAGCGCCGATGACGGCGCCAGGCCAAGTACAAGCGACAAGCCAAGCAGGGCGCCAGTCAGTGAGGCACGCAGCAGTACCCGCAGGCGGTTCACACGCGCTGACCTCACTTGCCCACCGCTCCCGCGCTGCCGGCGCGCCGCGGATCGGCGCCGGCCCACACCTGATCACGGCCAATGCGCACCGCCGCGCCATAGCCTTCGCGCAACTCACCGTGGGCCGACACAAAGGTCAGGCCATAGCCCAGCGCCCGCAGCCTCGACACCACGCCCGGCGCAAAGCCGTCTTCGAGTTGCAGAGTGAAAGCGTTCACGCCGGCACCACCGAAGCCGCCGCCGGGCAGAAAGCGCGGCAGTTCGAGCGCGGCCTGCGGGCCGAGGTTGTAATCGAGCGCGCCGAGCAGAGTCTGATAGACGGCAGAGGTGATCCAGGCGTTGCCCGCCGCGCCCACGGCAAAGACCGGGCGATCGCCCTCGAAGGCAATGGTGGGTGCGAGGGTGCTGCCATGGCGGGCAAAGGGGAGTCGGGATCCGTACTGCGAGGGATCGGTGCCGTAGGACGTGAGCTTGTCGTTGCTGAGAAAGCCCAACCCCGGAGTCACGTAAAAGTTGCCTCCCCAGGTGCCGAGGGTCTGGGTGACGGCCACCGCGTTGCCATCGGCATCTGCCACGGTGAAGGCCGTGGTGCCGCTGCTGTGACAGACGCTCATCTCGGCAGCGTGATCATCACCGCAGGGCGCCTCATGGGGCAGGTCGTCTGACGGCGACTCGCTCGCGGCACCCGACGGTGAGGCACCCGACGGTGAGGCACCCGACGGTGAAGCGGCCGGCGCCGCCACGCTGCCTGCACGCGCCTTGAGGCAGGCCAGGGTGTCACCTCGCACACTGGCGGGTGTGAGTGCCCGGTTGGCATCAAAGCACTGCCAGCGCACCCGCGCGCTGTCCTTGTGCACCACGCTGCCCACGTCCACCGGCCAGAGGGCCGGGTCGGCAATTCTATTGCGCGAGGATGGCGTGAGAAACCACGCGCTCAGCGCCGCATGCAGCGTGGGCGCGTGATCGGCATAGCTGCGTGGCGACGGAAACTGCTCCAGCAAATTGAGACGCGCCACCAGATCGGCGCCGCCACTCACCGGTGGCGCCGACGAACAGACGCGATAGCGGCGATACGTGCCGCACACCGGTGCCATCTCGTTGGCGAAGTAGCGCGCGAGGTCGCGCTCGGTCATGGCGTTGCCGCCCCGGCGGAGATCACTGGCATAGCGCGACGCGACTTCGCCCTTGTAGAAACCGTCGGCACCACGCGCCGCGATCTGCTCCAGCACCCAGGCGAGATCGGGATTGCGAATGCTGTCGCCCACGGTCTTGGGTACATCACCATTGAAGAACAGCGCACGACTGCCGGCGTACTTGGCGAAGTGCTCGCGCTCGGTGGCGAGCGTGGTGGCGAGGCCCGGGCTCACCGCATAGCCATTGCGCGCCGCACGGATGGCCGGCGCGATGAGATCGGCCCAGGGCAGCTTGCCGCTGCCATGCTGCTGCCAGGCGCGATACATGCCGGCCACGGTGCCCGGCACGTTGACGAGCACGGGACCATCGGAAGGATAGCGGCCGTTCACCAGCAGCGAAGTGTTGCCAAGACCCGCGGCCTCGGGCACACGACTCATGAACTCGATGAGGGTGGGAGCCTTGCCCTTGAGGGCAATCACCATTTCGCCGTAGCCGCCAATGCCGCTGGCATCGGGTTCCACCACACCGAGGGCAAAGCTCGTGGCCACGGCCGCGTCCACCACATTGCCACCGCGGCGAAACATCTCGAGCCCGGCCTCGGTGGCCACGGGATGGGCGCTCGACACGGCGGCGCGCCCGCGGGCTTCTTCGCGAAGCGCGGGCCGTGCGCGCAGTGCCTCGTGCAGCACCTGGCTCAGTGCCGAGTCTGTGGTGGCGGCCAGAGCACGCGGCCGATAGGTGTTGCGCACGGCCTCCCACGCGGCGCGGCGTGTGGCCTGCGAGCTGCTCCCGTCTTCGGCGCTGGTGAAGTAGAGCTGCTGCGAACGCTGCCACATGCGATCGAAGGCGGCGGCGTTCATGGCGCTGCGGTTGGCGGCTATCGGCGCGTCGAGCGCCAGCAGGCCATCGTCGGGCGCGCGTGGGGCAGGGATGCGCACGATGCCGGCGTCTGTTGCCGTGCCTGACGACGAGTTGACCGACGCGATGGCGCCACGCTCGTGACTGCTGCGGTCCACGCCACGATCCGGGTCGCCATTGTAGCTCACCGACACGTCGCGCACCTCGGCCACGGAAATCCATGCGCCATCGGGCGACCAGTCAATCTCGCCGTGCCGCCGCGTGACCAGATTGCTGTAGGCCTGCCCGCGGGTGGGTACAACAAAGGTGCCACTGCGCATGGACACCGCGAGGCGGTCATCGGGGCCCCAGGCTAGGTCCTCAAGGGTAGGGTCGGTGAAGACCACACTGTCGCGGCGGGTGCCGAGATGATGCACCACCACACTGCGTGAGCTTTCGCCTACGGTGAGAAAGGCCACGCGCTGTCCGTCACGCGAAATGCGCGGGCGGCGTTCCTGGCGTTCAGTGCTGCCGAGTCGGCGCTCGCTGCCGTTGACATCGCGAATCCAGAGGCGCGCGTCGCCGCCCAGTCGGCGCTGAAAGACGATACGGCCGTCGGGTGTCGGAGCCGGAGACACATCGTGCGCGGCATGCGTGGTGAGCCGCTGTGCCGGCTGCGCGGAGCCGTTGGCGTCAAGCCGTTGCGCGTACAGGTCGTAGTTGCCGGCCGAGTCCTGTGCGAAGTACAGCGTACTGCCGGCAAAGGCGGGGTCGCGATGGAACGCCGAGCTGGCGGAGTGCAGCACGGCCGGCTGCGTGCCGCGCTGCAGGTAGAGATGGCCGGCGCGAGCGAAAGCCAGCAGGTTGTCCGGACCCGCCGCAGGCTGGCGGGCGTCGCCAGACGCCGTCGTGTATGCGTCGACTGACGACCCGGTATTCGATTCTGCGCGTCGAATGACCACCCGCTCGATGACATCGCCTTCCTGAATGGCGTCCACCACGTCCAGACCGCGGGTGGTCTCCGCGAAGACCGTGTAGTCGTGATCGAGCCGGACGTTGTCGATGAGATTGATGTAGAGCTGGCCGTCGCCGGTGTCGCGTCCGCGCGTGGAGATGCCGAAGCTGCCGCGCGCATTGCGCGCAAAGCCCACTTCGTCGCGCATGAAATAGTCGGTGGCCGGATCGTATTCGTCGGCACCAGGACTGCCGCCCTGCACCACGAAGTTGGGCACGATGCGATGCAGCGTTCGACCGGCATACGCGCCCGACTCGGCCAGCGTGACAAAGGCATGCACGGCCATGAGGGCTTCATCTGCCAGCAGGCGGAGCTGCACGACCCCCTTGCCGGCAATGTGCAGTTCGGCCGTGGCACCGCGCAGCGCATTGAGTGTGGCGGCCGAGGGGAAGGCCGGCGCCGCGTATACGCTGTTGTGTGGCAGGAGCCGTGTGCTGTCGGGTGAGAGCCGCTGGGCCACACGACGTGCAATGGCCGGGTCGGGATGCTGCAACAAGGGCTGCATCCAGCGGCGCGTGGCCTCGTCGAGCACGAGGGCCTGCACAATGGCTTCGCGCGGATCGCGCCAGGTCACACCACGCGCGGCAATGCGATCGAAGGCTGCACGCAGGGCGGCGCCGTGCATGCGTCGCGTGGTCGTGTCGGACTTGCCGATCACCTGCGCCCCATGCAGCATGGCGCCGGCATGATTGCGCGTCAGCAGGGCCAGAGCCGCAGGCACCGTGTGCGAGGCGGCCAATGCCACATTGGGATCGCGGTCGTTCGCGAGACGGGCGAGGGTGCTGCTGTCCTTGACCAGCACCGCAGCCTGCGCGGCCCAAGCACGGGCCTGCCACACGGGAGACTGGGCGAGTTCACGCACGGCGTTCTGCGCCTGATCGGGGGCCGTGCGCGCGAGGCTGAGCACGGCATGGGCGCGGCGGCGCCAGTCGCTGTGCGTGATGAGTGCCTGCAGCGGAGCGGCGTCGCAGCGTTTCTCGCCCAGCAGGTCGATGGCCAGCAGACGCACGTGTTCACTGCTGTCGTTCATATGCTGCGCCGCACGTTGGCAGTCGCCCGCCACACGCAGCGCTTGCCAGCGCACCATGGGATGCGGGTCGCTCAGCCAGGTGCGTGAGAGCGCCACGGCCGCGCGCCGGACCTGCGGGTCGCCATCCCGGCGTGCGGCGTCGAGCGTGAGCGAGTCGCGATCACCGGCGGCGGTGAGAGCCAGCAGGCTCACGAGACGCACTTCGCTGTCGCGGTCGCGTTGCACCCGTTCGCGCAGCTGCTGCAGCGTACTGGCCTGCGCCCTCGTGCTGCGCGCGTGACGACGCAGATAGCTCTCGAGTCCACGCGCCATGCCGCGGCGCGCGTCGGACTGCTCGTCCTGCAATCCGGCAGCCAGCGCCGCTTCAATGTCGGTGTTTGGTGTGGCCACACGGCCCAGCGACTCGCCCCACGCGCCGCGCGCTGTGGCGTTGGCATCGGGTGTGCTGCGCGGCCAGAGCAGCTGCACGGCGCGCAGTTGCGCCGCGGCATCGTAGGTCTGACGCCTGACGGCGGGCGCCGATGACTGCAGCAGCGGCGTCAATCGCGCGGCGTATTCCGCACGCTCCCAGCGGCCAACTGCCCGCGCGGCCAGCCGCTGTAACGCCGTGTCGCCGGAGGCGATGGCACGATCGAGCGTGGCGAGCGCCGTGGCCTCACTGCCGCGACTGTACTCGGCCGCCAGCACTTCGTGGACGGAAGGCGGCTGCGCTGCGCCGAGCTGCATCAGGGGAAGGACAAGAAACCACATGCGGGCATGCACGACGGAAGGGGAACGGAGGGCGCCGGGAATCCGACGCTGCCGTCTCGAATATGCGTGGCGGACCTGTCTCCGGTAACTTGCGGAGCGGTAGCGGCTTTCCTGCGGATATCTTGCGGGGCGGCGCCGGCACGGCGCTGTGATCCACCTCCCAAAACCCTCCTGGAGTCTTCATGCGGCCTGTCCGCCACGCGGCGCCACTGCTCGGCGCTGCTCTCCTCGTTCCGGCTGTGCTGAGTGCGCAGCGTCCGGCCGTGAATCGCTACGGCAATCCCGAGCGCGTGCGCCCGGCGCCCACCACGCCGGGCATCACGGTGCGTGATCTGCAGATCCGTCTCTATCAGTTTGCCGACGACAGCATGCAGGGCCGTCAGGTGGGCCGCGTGGGCAACGAGAAGGGCACGGACTTCATTGCCGCGGAGCTCAAGCGCCTCGGGGTGCAGCCGGCCGGTGTGAACGGCACGTACTTCCAGAACCTGCCGTTCCATCGCCGGCGATTCACCGATCATTCGCGGGTGACGGTGAACGGCAATCCGCTCACCTGGAACATGGATGTGGTGGCCGTGCCGGGCGCACGCGCGCCACGTCCGGTGGTGGACGCCGAGGTGGTGTTTGGTGGGGTGCAGGGCGACACGAGCCGGCAGATCAGCGCGGCGCAGGCGGCTGGCAGGGTGGTGGTGCTGCTGCCCTCGCCCGACGGACCACGTGGTGGGCAGGGGCAGGCCTTTGCGCTGGCGCCTGGCGCCGGCCCTACGGCGTCGCGCTTTGCCGATGCGGCAGCGGTGGTGACGGTGGATCTCGACCGCCTGACGCCCGCGCAGCGTGCGGCCATCAACATGCCGACGGTGGCGTCGCAGCCTGCGCCGGTGCGCTACCCGGCGCCCGATACGAGCATCAAGGATCCGATGCAGGCGCTGCTCAAGCAGATCGCACAGGTGCAGGCCCAGCTCTATCCGCAGGCCAGCCTGCGGATGACGCAGGATGGCGCGGCCCGGCTGTTCGGCGTGGTCTCGCTGGACGCGCTGCGGCCCGGCAGCACCGGCGGCCGGCTCACGACTGCGCTCGATTTCGTGGACGAACCCACGAACTGGGGCCGCAACGTGATCGGTGTCATTCCCGGCAGCGATCCGGTGCTCAGGAACCAGTATCTGGCCATCGGTGCGCACAATGACCACGTGGGCTTCGCGCCCGTGGTGGACAAGGACTCGGTGCGCGCGTTCAACGTGGAGCGCAACAAGCTGCTGCTGGCCAACAAGATGAAGCCGCTCGGCCCGGATCTGATGACGTCCATCCGGGTGAACATGGACAGCATCCGCCGCATTCACCCGACGCCGCGTCTCGACTCCATTCGCAATGGCGCCGACGACGACGGTTCAGGCTCGATGGCCGTGCTGGAGATCGCCGAGGCCATCATGGCCATGCCGGTCAAGCCCAAGCGCTCGGTGCTGCTGGTATGGCACACGGGTGAAGAGGCGGGGCTGCTGGGCGCGGCGCACTTCACGCAGAACCCGACGGTGCCCATCGATTCGATCGTGGCGCAGCTCAACATCGACATGATTGGCCGCGGCCGCGCCGAGGATCTGCCGGGCGGCGGTGACGACTACCTGTCGGTGATCGGGTCCTACTTCGACAGCAAGGATCTGGGTGACCAGGTGAAGGCCGTGAACGCCAGGCAGGAGCGGCCGCTGGCGCTGGACTACTCGCTGGACGAGCCCACCTCATGGGCCGGCTACAACAACATCTATGCGCGCAGTGATCACTTCCGCTATGCGCAGCAGGGTATTCCCATCGCGTTCTTCTTCACGGGCCTGCACGGGGATTACCACCAGTACAGCGACGAGGCGGAATTCATCGATTACCCGCATTACGCGCGGATCGCGAATTACATCAAGGAGATCGCGGTGGAAGTTGCGAATGGTCCGAGGCCGCGGCTGAACGGGACCAAGCCGGTCAAACCCAAGCAAATAACTCCGTAAGGTGGACCGCGTAAGGTGAACCGCGGGAAGAAACGGCGAGCGGTTCACTGCTGACTGCGTAAGGTGAACCGCGTAAGGTGAAGGGCGGGAAGCAACCGTACGCGAGACCGCGGTCTCGTGTGCAGTTCCTTCCCGCCCTTCACCTTACGTAGTCCACCTTACGCGGTTCGCAGTAAACCGGGTGCGGTACCTTCGCGAACCTCACCTTACGCAGTCCACCTTACGCAGTTCGCAGTAAACCGGTAGCGGTACCTTCGCGAAGGTCACCTTACGCCGTCACACCTTACGCCCCTCGTTCGTTCACATGGCCTTCGGCTTCTGCTGATTGGCGTTCTTCACGTATTTATCCAGCCACGCCACCCAACGCGCCCACTGATCCATCACCGTTTCCTTGGCGATGGGGCCATGGTCTTCGTACGGGTACATGTAGAGTGACGCCGTCTTGCCGAGCCCCATCAACGCGTGATACAGCTTGGTGGAGTTGATGGGATCGGTGCCGACGTTCTGGTCTTCGGTGCTGTGGTACATGAGCAGCGCGCCGTTGAGCTGATCGGCATAGAGGAACGGTGACATTTCCAGGTACGTCTGCCGTCCCTGCCAGAGATCGCGCCGCTCGCTCTGGAAGCCGTTGGGCGTGAGGGTGCGGTTGTAGGCGCCATCACCGGCAATACCGGCCTTGAAGAAGGGCGTGTGCACCATCGCGTTCACGGTGCTGAAGGCGCCGTAGCTGTGGCCGCCCAGACCCAGGCGATGGCGGTCGATGATGGCCAGCGTGTCGAGCGCGTCGATGACGGCGGACAGATTGTTGCGCAGGTCCACGACGTAGTTGTCGTTGGGCAGCTGGCCTTCGCTGGCAAAGATGGGCGCGTCGGGTTCGACGACGGCATAGCCCTGCGTGACGAGGAACTGCAGCGAGCGCGGACCGAAGCTGGGGAAGCGATTGGCCTGCGTGGGCGTCTGCTGCGCCTGGCGGGAGTAGGCCTGCTGATTGTCGTACTCGCGCGGATAGAACCAGAACATGGCGGGCAGCCGCGTGCCGTCCTGATAGTCGGCGGGCAGCGTGACGCGCACGTTGAAGGTGTAGCCGTCGGCGCGGCGCGCCACGACGGTGCGACGCTTGGCGCTCGACATCTCGGGCATCAGGTCGCGGTTGTTCGTGAGCTGCCTGGCCTCCTTGCTGGCCAGCGTGAGCACGAAGGACTGCGGCACCGTGGTGGCCGACTCGCGCTGAATGACGGCGCGTGAGAAGTCGTCATCGAGCGGCGCGGAGATGGTCTCCACCACGTTGCCCGCGCTTTCGTAGAGCCGCGTGCGCGCGCCCGTACGGATGTCGATCCGCTCCACGTAGGCCTTGGCAATGCTGGTGCTGTCGGGCGTGGTGCCCTGCGTGAACACCGACTTGCCGTCGGTGGACACCATCACCACCGGCGCGCCACCCTTGCCCGGCCGCGTGATCAAACCGCCGGGCGCAGCACCAAAGCGGCCGGCCGCCGCCGCCACTGCCGGCGGCAGGGTGGGCGCCGCCGCACTGTCGCCGCGGCCACGTGCGCGCGGCGCGATGACGGTGAACTTGGCGTTGTTCTCGGTGAGGAAGATGGCCTGCTCGTAGGTGCCGCCGGTGCCCGTCTCCGTCACGAAGAGAATGGTGCCGGCGTCGTTGAAACGCGCGGCCGTGATGCGGTTGGTGGTGGTGTAGAGCGCCGTCGCACTCGTGGAGTCAAACGGCGCCTTCCAGTGCATCACCCGAGCGGCACGACGCGAGTGCCCCGCGCGGTGGGAAAGACGCGCCGTGCCCGCGGTGCCGCCCGCACCGCTGGGGCGTCGACCGGCCGGGAAAAAA
>JACVCT010000176.1 GCA_016741895.1 Gemmatimonadaceae bacterium
GCTCTACATCCTCGACGACCCCAGCATCGGTCTGCACCAGCGCGACAACGGCCGCCTGCTCACCACGCTCAAGCAGCTGCGTGACCTGGGCAACACGGTCATCGTGGTGGAGCACGACGAGGAAACCATTCGTGAGGCCGATCACGTCATCGACCTCGGGCCCGGGGCGGGCAAGCATGGTGGGGCGGTCATTGCCGAAGGCACCATCACCGACATCCTCGCCAACCCCGCATCCATCACGGGCGGCTACCTGAGCGGTGCACGTCGCATCGAGGTGCCGCCCAAGCGCCGTCTGCGCAATGCGGAGCGTGTGCTCACGGTGCACGGCGCGCGCGAACACAATCTCAAGGACGTCACGGCTGAATTCCCGCTGGGACTCTTCGTCGCGGTCACGGGCGTCTCGGGCAGCGGCAAGTCCACACTGGTCACCGACATTCTGCAGAAGTCGCTCTCGCGGCACTTCTTCCGGGCGCGTGTCATTCCGGGCGCGCATTCGCGCATCACCGGGCTCGATCATCTCGACAAGATCATCGACATCGACCAGAGCCCCATCGGTCGCACGCCACGCTCCAATCCCGCCACCTACACCGGCGTGTTCACGCCGGTGCGCGAGTTGTTTGCCGAACTGCCGGAGGCCAAGATTCGCGGCTACGGACCGGGACGCTTCTCGTTCAACGTGAAGGGCGGACGCTGCGAAGCCTGTCAGGGCGACGGCCTCGTGAAGATCGAAATGCACTTCCTGCCCGACGTGTTTGTGCCCTGTGATGTGTGCAAGGGCAAGCGCTTCAATCGCGAAACACTCGAAGTGCGCTTCCGCGGCCTGAGCATTGCCGAGGTGCTCGATCTCACGGTGGAGGATGCCTGCGGCGTGTTCGAGAATCAGCCGCGCATTGTGCAGAAGCTCGAAACGCTGCGTGACGTGGGCCTGGGCTACATCCATCTTGGCCAGAGCGCCACCACGCTCTCGGGTGGTGAGGCGCAGCGCGTCAAGCTGGCCACCGAGTTGTCCAAGCGGGACACCGGCCGCACGTTGTACATCCTCGATGAGCCCACGACGGGTCTCCACTTCGAAGACGTACGGGTGCTGCTCGATGTCCTGCACAAGCTCGTCGATCGTGGCAACACCGTGCTGGTCATCGAGCACAATCTCGACGTCATCAAGACTGCCGACTGGATCGTGGACATGGGCCCCGAAGGTGGTGTGCGCGGCGGCACCATCGTCGCCCAGGGCACACCGGAGCAGGTGGTGAAGGTGCGCGAAAGCCACACGGGACAGTACCTCAAGCCATTGCTCCGCTGAGCCCCGCGGGGGTAGGCTTCAGGGACCACCCCGTACCTCTCACCCCCGCGCCCTGTGGTCTCCCTGCTCGACATCATTGGCCCCGTCATGGTGGGGCCGAGTTCCAGTCACACGGCCGGGGCTTGTCGCCTCGGCCTGCTCGCCCGCTGCCTCGTGGGCGGCACCCCCGAACGCGCCCGCATTGAGCTGCACGGCAGCTTCGCGCGCACCGGCGAGGGCCATGGCACCGACAAGGCCCTGGTCGGTGGCCTCATGGGCTTTCGTCCGGACGACGAGCGGCTGCGCACCGCGCTCGAGATCATGGAGCGCGAGGGGCTCGACTATCAGTTCGAGAAGACCTCGCTCGGCGACGACGCGCACCCCAACACCGTGCGCATCACGCTCGAGCGTGGTGACCGCAAGTCGCAGATGACCGGCGCCTCGCTCGGTGCAGGGCGGGTGCTGGTCACCGACATCGACGGCTATCCCGTGGAAGTGTCGGGCAACCTGCACACCATCGTGCTGGTGGCCAACGACGTGAAGGGCTCGGTGGCGCGCATTGCCGGGCTGCTGGCCGACGCCAACTGCAACATTGCCACGCTCAAGTTGTCACGAAAGGCGCGCGGCGGTGATGCGTTCATGGTCATTGAAGTGGACGATCAGCCCGATGAATCCGTGCGCGATGCCATTCGTGCGCTGCCCTGGGTGACCTGGGCCTTCCGTCTCGACAAGGTGAGTGCCTGATGTACAGAAGTCTGGCAGATGCCATTCGCGACGCCGAGGCGCAGGGCACGACGCTGTCGGCCGTGGCGCTGGCGGCGGAGGCGCAGGATCAGGGGCGTCCCGTGTCGGAAATTCGCGATGCGCTGCGGCGCGCGCTGGTGGTCATGCGCGAGGCGGTCGATCGCGGACTGGTGGGTGATCTGCGGTCCACGTCGGAACTCGTGGGCGGTGACGCCGCCAAGTTGCGCACGGGCCCTGCGGGCCCATTGGCCGGTACGCCGTTCCGCGATGTACTCGCGCGCGCGCTGGCGGTGCAGGAGGTCAATGCGGCCATGGGAGTGATCGTGGCCGCGCCGACCGCCGGTGGTGCGGGGGTGCTGCCCGCCGTGCTCACGGGACTTGCGGCGGCACGTGGCATCGACGACGAACGTGTCATCGATGCGCTGGCCACTGCGGGGCTCATTGGCGCCGTCGTGGCCGAGCGCGCATCGCTGTCCGGCGCTGAAGGCGGGTGTCAGGCGGAGACGGGCGCGGCCGCGGGCATGGCGGCTGGAGCCGCCGTGGAGATGCTGGGCGGTACGCCGCGTCAGGTGGGACATGCCACGGCATTGGCCCAGCAGGGCACGCTCGGCCTCGTGTGCGATCCGCTGGGCGGCCTCGTGGAACTGCCCTGCGTGTTCCGCAACGCCACCGGTGCGGCCATTGCGCTGGCCGCCATCGAGATGGCCATGGCGGGCATCGAGTTTGCCATTCCGGCCGACGAGGTCATCGACACCATGGGCGAGATCGGCGCCAGCATGGATGTGCGCTATCGCGAAACGGCGGGCGGCGGTCTGGCCGCAACACCCACGGGTCGGCGTCTCGCGCGTGAGCGGCTGTACGAACTCAAGCGCTCGGGTGGATGAACGGCGCCGCCCGTCGTGCGCGCATGAATGCTGCGTTCGCATATCGCGCGGTCGTGGCCGGCCTGATGCTCTGTGCGCTGCAGGGTTTGTCGGGCTGTCGCGCCCGGGCGGAGGAGAAGCGTGACGCGGTGCGCAGTGACGATGAAACGGTGTGGCTGCGTGATGTGGCACGCGCGGGACGCTTCGACGACCGCGAGGTGGATGAGTCCAGCGGCATGGCCCCCGTGGCGGGTGACAGCCTGCTGTTCTGGACACACAACGACAGTGGCAATGAGGCGCGACTCTACGCCATCGACAGCACCGGTCGAGTGGTGGGCCGTGTGCGCGTGCGGGGCGCCACCAACACCGACTGGGAGGCCATGGCCTCGGGGCCCTGCCCGGAGGGCAGATGCCTGTACATCGCCGATGTCGGCGACAACAGCGCGAAGCGGCCGGTGCTGACCCTGTGGCGCGTGCTGGAGCCGGGCGTACGTGATGTGAACAGCGCCACCGCCGCGCGGCTCGCGTTCCGCCTGCCGGATGGTCCGCAGGATATCGAAGCCATCTACGTGGCGCCTGACACCTCGGTGTGGCTGATCAGCAAGCGACCGGCGCGCGGTGCGGCCGGCGCGGCACGGCCGGTGCGGGTGTATCGTCTGCCGGCGGCGGTCTGGGCCGGCAATGTCCCGGGCCCCACCGTTGCCGACCTGGTGGATTCCCTACCCATTGTTCCCCAGAAGGGCGATTCACGCGACTGGGTCACCGACGCGGCCGTGTCGCCGCCACGGGCCGACGGCAGCCGGCGTCTGGCGGTGCTGACCTACGGAGCCATCCAGGTCTTCCGTTTGCACCCGGAGTCCGGCCGGCCGGGACTGCGCTACGCCCGCTGCGCGCTCCCCGTGCGGGAGCGCAACGCCGAGGCCATTGCCTGGCTGCCCGACGGCCGCCTGCTGTTCACCAACGAGGGCAAGGGGGCCCCGTTGTATTCCGGTCGCTGCCCGTGAGGCTACATTCCCCCATGTGTGTCGAAACGAACCACCACTGCCTCCCGTAGGGCCCCGCATCCGCAACCCACAGGGAACCGTACATGGTCACGCGCGAAGACATTGAAGCCTTTCTCGACCGCCTGAGTGCCGATGGCGCCTCTCACGAAGAAGTGGAGCCCGGCCTGTGGGTGGTCAAACCCGGCGGTGCGCTCGATTTCGATGTGGTGGTCACACACAATCCGCCGGTGGTGCTGCTGCGCGTGAAGGTCATGCCGCTGCCCACTGACGCGGCCGAGGCGGCCGCGCTCAACAAGCGCCTGCTCGAACTCAACGCCACCGATCTGCTGCACGGCGCCTATGGTCTCGACGGCGATGCCGTCGTGCTCACCGAGGCCCTCGAACTCGCGCACCTGGACTTCGAAGAGTTCCTCGCGTCGTTCGAAAGCATGACCCTGTCGCTCACCACACACCTGCGTGAGCTTGCCGCCTTCCGCGAGGCCCGCTGATCCATGGGAATCTTCGACCGTCTCTCGACGCTCATCAAGTCGAACCTGAATGACCTCATCTCCTCGGCGGAAAACCCCGAGAAGATGCTCAATCAGATCATCGTCGACATGCGCAACCAGCTGGCCAAGGCCAAGCAGCAGGTGGCCGCCGCCATTGCCGACGAGAAGCGACTCAAGGACCAGGCCGACGCCGAGTTCAAGCTCGCCGACGACTGGGAGAAGCGCGCCATGTTGGCCGTGCAGGAAGGTCGTGACGACCTCGCCAAGCAGGCGCTCATGCGCGGTCAGGAGCACCTCGAACACGGGCAGGCGCTGGCCACCACGTGGGAAACGCACAAGATCGAGACCGAGAAGCTCAAGCAGTCGCTGCGCGACCTCAACGACAAGATCGAAGAGGCCAAGCGCAAGAAGAACCTGCTGCTCGCGCGGCAGCGCCGCGCGGAGGCGCAGGCGCGCATCTCGCAGACCATGTCGGGGCTTTCGGAGAACTCGGCCTTCGAGGCCTTCGCCCGCATGGAAGAAAAGATCACCACCAACGAGCGGCAGCTGCAGGCGGCCCAGGAAATCGACGAGGAGTTCAGCGGCGATCGTCTGGCCAGCGAATTCAAGCAGCTCGAACGTGCCGGTGGTGGAGCCAGCGCGGACATGCAGCTCATGGCGCTCAAGCAGCGCATGGGCATGCTGGCCGCCGGCACACCGGCGGCGTCCAAGCAGCTTGCGGCAGGTGCCGCGCCGGCCGAAACGCCGGCCAAGGCGGCAGAAGCACCGGCTCAGCTGCCCGCGAGCACCGAGCAGCAGAAAACCAGCGAAGCCGATCTCATTGCCGAAATCGAGCAGCTGGGGCAGATCAACCCGCGTTCGTAAGGCACAACGCGCAAGCAAACGGTGCAACAGGTCGGGAGCGCATGTCCTAGCATGGGACATGCGCTCCCGACTTCGTTTCCACCCCCTGCTCGCGCTGCACGAGGTGACCGCCGAATGGCAGGCTGGCCTCGCACCCACCGTCCATCCATCCTGCCATGTGATGGTGCGATTGCTCGATCGCGTGGATCTCTGCGTGAGCCCGGGCGACTGCGTGTTCGTCTATCACTCCGATCCGGCGGGGGCACGGGTGCTGCTGGCCGCCCTCGAGGGCGAACCGCGCCTCGTGCAGACGCGCTGGTGGCGGGGCCTGCGACACACGGCGCCCGGGGTTCGCCTGCGGCGGACCAGCATTCGCAGGGTGCTGGCCAACGACATTCGCGATGGCTGGCGTGACGCATCAGGGCCCGCGCAGTCGGCACCGGAAGCGGCGGGGCAGGCACCCGTCGTCCACTTGCTCAGGGCGTCACGAGACGGTGCGGCATCGTCCGCTGAACGACAGGCCTGGCGCCAATGGGCAGCGGCCACGCGGCAGGCCGGTGGGGCAGTGGTGGTGCTCGCGCCCGCCGATGGCCACATGGCGCCCTCGCTCGCGCCGCCGCGTGGCGGCGGCACGGCCATGGCGCCCGCGCGGGCAGATCGCATTCGAGAGCATGTAGCCGCCATGGCGGCATCTGCCGCAGCAGGGCAAGAGCCTGACACCGGATTGCGTGCGTTGCGGCTTCACCATGGACGGGTGGACACCTTACACTTCTCCATGCCTCCGGCCGCGTATCCAGAGCGCTGAACCGGAGGGTCGGTGCGTCGCACCGCCGTTCCCCCTCGTTTGCCCTGCATCCCATGCCCGAGTTCCGCCTGTACAACACGCTCACGCGTCGCGTAGAGCCGTTTGCGCCCGCCGATGGTCATACGGTGCGCATGTACACGTGTGGACCCACCGTCTACAACCCGGCGCATCTGGGCAACTTCCGCACCTTCCTCTTCGAGGATCTGCTGCGGCGCACCTTCCGCCTCGCCGGCTGGCAGGTGGAGCAGGTCATGAACCTCACCGACGTGGATGACAAGATCATCCGCAAGGCGGCGGCCGAGGGGCAGCACATTCTCGAGGTCACCGAGCCATTCACGGCGCTGTTCCATCAGGATCGTCGCTACTTGCGCATCGAGGACGCGGAGCGCTATCCCAAGGCCACCGAGCACATCCCCGAGATGATCGCGCTGGTGGAGCGCCTGGTGGCCAACGACGTGGCCTACATCGCCGAAGACGGGTCGGTGTATTTCGCCATCGATCGCTTCCCCGACTACGGCAAGCTCTCGCAGCTCGAGAAGCGCGAGCTCAAGAGCGGCGCGCGCGTGGCGCAAGACGACTACGCCAAGGAGAACGCGCAGGACTTTGCCCTCTGGAAGGCCGCCAAGCCCGAGGACGAGGCCACCGGCGCTGCCTGGGATTCGCCCTGGGGCCGCGGACGACCCGGCTGGCATCTCGAATGCTCGGCCATGGCCATGAAGTATCTGGGCGAAACATTCGATCTGCATGCAGGCGGTATCGATCTCATCTTCCCGCATCACGAGGATGAGATCGCGCAGAGCGAGGCCGCCACCGGTCAGCAGTTCGCGCGCTGCTGGTGCCACGGTGAGTTCCTGCTCACCGACGGCGCCAAGATGGCCAAGCGCGTGGGCAACGTCACCAACGTGGTCGGCATGCGTGAGCAGGGCATCAGCGGCACCGCGTACCGGCACTTCGTGTTCAGCGCGCACTACCGCAAGCAGCTCAACCTCGGTGAGGACTCGCTCGAGCAGTCGCGCGCGGCCGTCAACCGTGTTGGCGCCTTCGCGCGGCGGCTGGCTGAGGCCACGGGCGGTACGCCGGCACTGGCTGATGCCGCCACGCGGGCGGAGCAGGCGTTTCTCGAGGCCCTGTTCGACGACCTGAACGCGCCCGAGGCCATGGCCGCCCTGTTCACGTTCATCACCGAGGCCAATCGGGAGCTGGATCTGGGTGGCAGCGACCTGGCCGCTCTCGAGCGCGCGCGCGCGGCCTTCCGGCTCATGGACGGCGTGCTCGATCTGGTCCCCGAGCAGGAAACCGACGCCGAGCTGGCCGCCTGGGTGGAGGAGGGCCTTGCGGCGCGGCGTGACGCGCGTGATCGCCGGGATTTTGCGGCGGCCGACGCCGTGCGCGCTGAACTGTCGGCGCGCGGCATCCTCATCGAGGATGGCCCCAGCGGAACGCGCTGGCGCAAGGGCTAGCCTCGGCGCGACGCCCGTCCGGGACTGCCTGCAGCCTCACTGGCGGGCAGTCCCGTGTGTGGCCTGCGGGTCACTACCGCCGAGCCCACCGAGCCGTTATGCTTGGTGACTCCGGCGGGTTCGGGTCCTTTCTGCTGACGTAGCTCAGTTGGTAGAGCAGCTGATTTGTAATCAGCAGGTCAGGGGTTCGAGCCCCCTCGTCAGCTCTTGCCCGGCATGCCGCGGCTCAGCAGGTCGGGGCGCGATGCCGGCGCAGGCACGGTGGGGTACTCAAGTGGCCAACGAGATCAGACTGTAAATCTGACGGCGCAAGCCTTCGAAGGTTCGAATCCTTCCCCCACCACTGGCAGTTGCAGGACCGGTCCCCGCGACCGGGTAGCGTATGCGGGAGTAGCTCAGCTGGTAGAGCGCAAGCCTTCCAAGCTTGATGTCGCGGGTTCGAGCCCCGTCTCCCGCTCTGGAACAATCGCATGAGACCAAACACGGCCACCTCCGTTTCGGGGGTGGCCGTGTGCGTTTCGCGGCGCGCCGCATGTGCCGTATCTGAATTGGACGCCCATTCCAGTCGCACCTGCGGGTGCCGATACTCCTCCGGTGTGATCACGTCCTTTTCCACCGGGCCCTTTCAGGGCATGGATCCCGATGAGCTGCAGCAGCGCCTGGCGAGTCCGGCGCGGCTTGCCGCCCTGCGGGCCACGGGTCTGCTCGACCCAGGCACACAAAGTGAAGTCCTCGATCGTCTGGCCCGACTGACAGCGCGGGTGCTGGGCGTGCCTTCGGCTCTTGTGACGCTCGTGGACACCGAGGCGCAGCACTTTCCCGGTCTCTATGGACTCGACAACTGGGCCGGCGCCCAGCGTGGCACGCCACTCAGTTATTCGTTCTGTCAGTACGTGGCCGGGCAGAACGCCGCGCTCATCGTGGATGACGTGGCCGCGGAGCCGCATTTGCGCCACAACCGGGCACACACCGAACTGGATGTGGCGGCCTACGCTGGTGTCCCGTTGCGGAACAGCAGTGGGGAGTGTCTGGGCGCCGTCTGCGCGGTGAACACGGTGCCGGTGCATTGGACGCCCGAGGTGGTGGAGATTCTCGAGGACCTGGCCCGCGCCGCCACGGCGGAAATCGAACTGCGCAGCGCCGTGCGTGAACTGGCCGAGGCGCAGGAACAGTTGCAGCGACTGGCCCTGCACGATCCGCTCACACAGCTGCTGAATCGCCGTGGCTTTGCCGAGGCCTGCCGGCAGCATCTGGCGCTGGCCCAGCGCAGCTTCACGCCGTTCACCCTGCTCGTGCTCGATCTCGATGCCTTCAAGCTCATCAACGATACCCTGGGGCACGACGCCGGCGACGCGGCGCTCACGGAGATGGCCGACATACTGCGCGATCTCGCGCGTGATTCCGATCTCGTGGGCCGACTGGGTGGCGACGAGTTTGCCGTCCTGCTCACCGGCACCACCGAACGCTTTTTTAGCACGTTCCGCGCGCGCCTCGATGCCGCACTGCGACGGCGCAACGGGGAGCCTGTCCTCGCCTACTTACTCAATG